>JABWBM010000184.1 GCA_013360495.1 Planctomycetaceae bacterium | reverse complement strand
TCGTTGGTTCCGGCAGGGTCTTTGACGAAGCGGTGGATCCACTCGCGGTTCGGCACCCGCTTGAGTACGTCCTTCAAATCCGGTCCTACAAGCCGCCCGCCGCCGACGCTGTGGCAGCCAGCGCAGTTTGCTTTGAATGAATCAAGCCCCGCATGCTTTGCCTGAGCCACAGGCTGGGCATCAATGGAGGCCGCCGTCGCCATAGCATTGCCAGCAGCCGATGACTGTTCGGGCGCGGCGGGCGCGGGCGTATTTTGGGGTACCGGTTCAGCCGACGGAGGGGTGACTGGGGCATTGCCTGCCGGAGGCTGCGCTCCGGCGGCGTCGGGTTGCTGGGCGCTGACTCCATCGGTCCACAGCGCGAACATCCCAAGGCCAGAGGCGGCGAGGCCGCAGAGAAGCATCACGCATCGGGGGCCGGTTTTCACGTCTCTATCCTCCTTGTCGTGGTCCTACAGCTTTCATACCCCGTTCGCAGGAAAGAATCAAGGTAAAAAGATATATTTATCTTCTAATCGTGTTGTTGTCAACAATGGCGCTATAAACACGCCTCAAAACGCGCCTATCGGCCAAAATATGTGTCCTTTGACATAAAAGTTGATAAGAGAGTCTGAATAGTGTATTATCTCTGTTGTTGAGGCGGTTCGCGCCACCAAGAAAAGGCACAAGTATGACCTCGCCACGCCACCAGGAAACGCTCCGCGCCCTCGACGTCGTTCGTCCCTATGTTCAGGGCGACGGAGGGGACATCGAACTGGTCGATGTCGGAGAGGATGGCGTCGTCTCCATTCGACTTGTGGGAAACTGCGTCGGTTGCGGCGCCGCTAACCACACCATCCATGACGTCATCGAGGACTTCCTCCGTTCACAGCTTCCGTGGGTAACCGGCGTGCATGCCGAAGAGGAGGCGGAAGCCGGAAGCCAGGGTTCTCGCTCGCTTTCGAAGGGAACGACTGCCGATCTGGAAGCCCTCCAGCGCGCGGTCGATGCCCGCATCGAACGGTTGAACAAGGATCTTGCCGGGATTGCTCTGGGGGCTCCGTTGCCGGAGAACTTCGAGCGCTCCGTTCAGGAATGCCGCGCGGAGTTCCGTCTGCTTCATGACATGGAAGAGCAATGCCTTTATCCCGTCATCGAAATGTTTGTGACCTCGCTGGCAGGCCAGCTCCCTTCATTGCGCGAATTGCGCGCGCGAATCGATATAGCCTTCGATGTGTTCGAGCGAGCGATCCATGGCGCGCACGATGCGCCATCCCAAACCTCACTGGATCAGGTTCGCGTGGCGCTGGCACAGACAGCAGAACTGATCGACGAGGACTTTACCCGCAAGCGTGACGCGCTCTACGAGATGGTGGACGCCTCCCTGCCCGATGAACTCAAACAGGAACTTCGCAGCGATATTTCCCAGTTCAGGCGCCGCAATATTGTGATGTACCAACGCCAGTAGATGGAATAACGCTCTCTATAAAGGAAGGATCGAACATGGCTCTCAATCTCCCGGCCACACTTTATGTTCCCGCGCGTGTTCGCATCGATGATCCGTCAGGGCGCGATGTCGAGGCGATCAAAGCCGCCAATCCCGAAGGAGAGCTTGTCGCCATCGCGTTCACCAATCTCGATGCATTGGAACACTTCCTCACGGTGCTTGGGTTGAAGGACAAGGATCCTTCCATCATCGCCATGAAGGTGGACGCGAGTCATCTGCTCGAACAACTTGCTTCGGCGCACGAACCGAAGCTGCATATCGATCCGCTGCAGGACAGCGAATCTGTCCTCCACTACGAACGCCAAGGCGTCGTATCTCGCCACACCAGCCCGACAGGCGCCGCCGTCGAGGTGAAGCCGCTGGGTTTCCTGCTACCTGAGCCTTTTCTTAAAACGCTTGGCAGCGTCGCGGAATCCCTCTCCAGTGTCGACGTAATCTGGTGTCTCGAATCGACTATCAAAGACGCCGCGACCGCCGAGGGTGAACCGTCAACGCGCCTGCTCCTCGCGGTCAAACAGAGCATCGGCTCTGACGACCCGCTCTTCGACGCCGCGTTCATGGAGCTCGGTGACCGCTGGTGCGAACTGCTTCCGCCCGGCATCGCCGTCGACATGCTGCCGCACGATGCGGCTCCACTCGAAGGAAAATTGCCCGATCAGTGCATTGTCTATCAACGCGCCCGGCCGCAGGTGGAAAGCTCCTGTGCCTCGGGCTGCGCGCATTAGCCAAATTATTGAGAAAAGGAGACGCCAATGACGAACTTCACCCAGGAAACACAAGTCGGAACCCTCGTTGCCGAGCGGCCTTCCCGTGCGCGAGTGTTTGAACGTTACGGCATCGACTATTGCTGCGGCGGGAAGCTCTCGCTCGCTGAGGCCTGTGCGAAGAAGAACATCCGCGCCGATGAATTGCTCGGTGCTTTGCGAAAAGCCGACGCGACATCAGAACCAGCCCAGCGCGACTGGAATCAAGCGCCGCTGCATCAGCTTCTCGATCATATCCTCGCTACCCATCACGTGTATTTGCATGAGGAGTTGCCGCGTCTCGCGCGTATCGTGGACAAAGTCGCCCGCGTGCATGGCGAGAACCACCCCGAATTGCTCAGGGTGCGGGAGATTTATGTGTCAATGGCCGGAGAACTGAACCTCCATATGCAGAAAGAGGAGCACATCCTCTTTCCGTTGATTCGCCAGCTTGAAACCGCGACGAGCGCGCCGCGTTTCCACTGCGGCACAGTCGAAAATCCCATCAATGTCATGCTGATGGAACATGACAGCACCGGCGAAGCGCTCGCCGCCATCCGCAAGGCGACAAAGGATTACGCGCCGCCCCCCGACGCCTGCAACACCTACCGCGCGATGCTCGATGGGCTTGCACAGCTCGAGCGCGATACGCATCAACACATCCATCTTGAGAACAACGTGCTCTTCCCGCGTGCGCAGGCGTTGGAGAATGCATGAACAGAGTGTTGACAAAGTCCATCTTGGACTTTGTCAATGTCACGCTAGTCGACAATGATCACGTTGCACGTCGGAAGCGCGGCGCGAAGCGCGTCGACAGGTTCCATGCCATAATTGCCAACCCAAATTTTTCTCAGAACGAGTGTTCGAAGGTTCTTGAGTTCGGCAAGCTCCACGAGATTGGAACCATCGGGACCGCCTTGCTCCGCCTCGCTGAAATCGATGCATTGCACGTTCTTCGACAACGATGCCAAAGTCGCCGCCGCGCTCCACGCCCGTCCCCCGATTCTCAATTCACGTAATTTTTCAAGACCGGATAGTGGGGAAGGGTCGGGCATGCCGCTCCAATCTTTATCCGTCATATATTTCACTTGCAATTGTTCAAGCGCTGTCAGCTTTCCGACCGCCTCCCACATCTGCGGGCTTATCCGGGAGTTTGCAATGTGCAGTTCCTTGAGATTCGTTAGTTCGGATAATGTCTGAATGATGCCGGCGTCGACTCCTTCTATGCCACGGACGTCGAGGCTCTCGAGCTTTTCGAGGCGGGCAAGGTGCTTCAACCCTTCGCTGGTGAGTTCCTCGAACGGCCACCAATCCGAAAAATTCAACGTCAAACGACGAAGACTTTTGAGTTTTCCCACTTGATAGAGTCCGGCGTCATCGATGGATGTCTCGGAAGCATCTAATGACTCCAAGGATTGACATTTCGATAGATACGCGAACCCTGCGTCGGTGAGTTCCTGGGAACGAATCGTCAATGACTTGAGAGTCGGTTCTTTCGCGACAATACGCAATCCTTGGTCGGTGACATTGCAGTCCGAGGATAGATCCAGGTCTGTGAGGTTCGCTATTTCGGTGTATGCCTCTAAGTATTGTGCATCGCCGCTTGTGCAAAGCATAACTGACTCAAGTTTTATCGTCTTGAGCAATCTCTTCAGGTTCTCCGGGCCTACATCATCCAATCCAAGCGTTGTGAGCTGTGGAAGTCTGGATAACGCATCTTCCACCTGGTCTGACCACAGATTCTCGCAACCGCGCATGTCGAGCGATTTCAATGTTTTCAATTCAGCGATGAATGGGGCGCACTCGGGTGTCAACCTCACGCATCGCCGAAGATCCAACATCTCAAGCTTTTTGAAACGCTGCAGAAACTCGATGTGCGCGTCGCTGACTCCTTCCGTGGAGCCATCTTCGCTCCTGCCTTGACATTTGATCCAGCGCGTATTCTCGTCGAGCTGGTCGATGTCGGCGACGTTGCGCACGAGCGCTGCCTCGCCGCTCAACGTTGCGGGTGCGTCCTTCGCCGGATCTTCAGCCGAAAACGTTTCGCCGTTGAAAACGGCCGAACCCGCGAGCACTAACAGCGCAGCACTCGCACCTTTGACCCATTGTGATGTCTGGAACCGCATCGCTTCCTCCACTTCCTTGGGGCTGAGCCAACTGTCAAAGCCCTTGATTGTTTCGGGGTTGGGGATATCGCTAAGACCGATCAGGCATCGGCCATTCCTTACGCGTAATTGATCGTCGCCCGCAAGCACCGCGCCGGTCTCGGGCGTCGCCAGCAGCCAGCCCTCGTCGAGCTTGACACCTCTACCACCCGCCAGCGAAACGTAGCGCGCATTGGTCGAATGTTTGACGTTGGGCTGATCGGGCTCCCACGGCCAGACGATCAACCCAATACCGATCACCACGCTGGCGGCTGCAGCCACAACGCCGAACCAAGAGCGACGGGGTGATTCTTTGTAGCGCCCGGCGCCCTCGCCGGGCGTCTTAGGCTCTGGTTCGTCCGCCATGCGGGGGCGCATGGCGCTACCATGAGAAAGACCTAGCTCATCACCGGCTGCTTCCAGAATCCGTGCGCTCAAGTCCGGCGGCGCGATGCCACCTGCGACTTCTTCGAGGTCGCGTTCAAAGATGAAGTTCTGGACATCGTCACTCATGCCAAATCTCGCGAAGTTATCGAGTTCACTATCGTCATGCCGACGAAAGTCGGCATCCAGAGACCACGAAAGGACAAAGCAAGATGGATTCCGGCTTGCGCCAGAATGACGGCAAGGATCAGCTTCTTGATTGGAGCTGGTGTCATGCTCCAAGCCTCCGTTCCACGCAACGCTTAAGCCATTCCTTCGCGCGCTGCAGCATGTTCTTGACGCCGCCGTCACTCAGGTCAAGCGCCGAGCCAATCTGCGCGCGGCTGGCCTCGCTCTCATATTGCAGGCGCAGGGCTTCGCGTTCACGGGCGTCGAGTTGCTCGAAACACATACGCAGCGCCTCTATTCGTTCGTTGCCGCCGTCGTGGTCGCGGCTTGTCGCCCAAGCTTCGTCGATGGCATCGAGCGGTAAGGTGTCCGCGAATCTCGACTTGCGCGAAGCCATGAATATCCGTCGCGCGACGGTGCGTAAATATTGGTGGGTCTCGGCGAAGGAGCGTTCTTCGAAAGCCCCTCGCACCAGCGCGAGAAAAGTCTCCTGCGTGGCGTCCTCGGCTTCCGTTGGCGTGCAACCGAGTAGCCGCAGATAACGCCAGATTCCCGCCTGATGTTCACCCACGATCCGGGCGAGGCGGGTGAGCCGCTCATCGGAGGCGGCGTTTGTATCTCGTTGTCCGGTCGTCACATGCATCGCCAAACGCCGCAGGGGACGTTGGGTCAGGGGTAGTTCAAGCTCGTAGCTACGGGCATTCATCCGCCATTATATGGGGAGATGAGGGCGAAATGTCCTTTGGAAAACGAAGAAAATTTCCCCCGGCGGCTCATAACGAGCAAGGTGGAAGAGAGCTATGCAATTGGATGGAGTAACTGCCAACGCATAAGGGCGGATATCATAGGCGCTCAAGGGTGGGCCCAAAGCCACGCTCTCAAGTCTCTGGACGAAGTTGCGCGACGAATACAGCGTTATTGCACAACTATGAGTTTCCCGTCGTTTTGCGCCGCGAGATTCGCCATGAAGTCGCGTGCTTGACGGCGGGATCCATCGTGATCTGGACAATGGTTGGTTCGCAGGCCTTACATACGCTCAAAGAGCGCTCGAAAGCGCCGCACGGGCGCGCTCAAGATCCTTGTCGTCGAAGGAAGCCATCGCGCGAAACAGTACGATACGCAACGAGCGGAACGCAAATGAACGCGGACAAGGATTCTCACGCAAAGGCGCCAAGACGCAAAGAACAAAAGAAAGCATCCACAGATGACGCAGATGGTGGGCGATGCCTTTTGTGAGCTTGCTTCTCTCGTCGTCTGCCTAATTTTGCTACCGGGTATTTTGATTCTTTTGAAATTCCTCGCCCCTTGAACAGGGGATG
>JABWBM010000183.1 GCA_013360495.1 Planctomycetaceae bacterium | reverse complement strand
CCAAAGACTAGTTCTGCACGGCGGCAAAACTCGAGGAGCTTGCGCTCAACATCCTTCGGCATGTCATAAGGCCAATGCGGCGTGTTCGGGAGGTCGTAGCGCCGCCAGTCAACTTTCGTTCGGTCGCTTTTCTGGCTGTCGATGCCGCAAGCAAACACACGATCACCAACGACCGTAGCACGTACCTCGAAAGCTTTTGGGACATACTCCTGAAGGATGACCGGCGTGCCATGGAGATCGTTGAGCTCGCCAAGTCGCTCTGGATGGAGTAGCGTGGTCATCCGGCCATAATCTCGACCGTCGTGCGTGATACTTGGTAGCGGAACGGACGTATGCGCCTTTGATACGACCGCGGATCCTGATGTGAGGCAGGATTCAGCGAAAGCGCGCGCCGCGATTGGATCGGCCCCCATGTAGGTACGGGGAATTGCAAAGCCGATGTCGCGTGCCATCCGAAGTTGCACAGCCTTGGTGGATATTCGCCATTCCGCCCACAACGGATTGACTTCGACGATGCTTGGCAAGGCACAGATCGCGCCCAGAAAATGCTGGTGTCGCTGCCCCCGGCAAAAGACGCGCGCTTCCTCACCCGGAAGCTTGGCGTCGGAAGGGATTCCGGCCGTCTCCGCTTTGCAATACCGTCGCCACCAGACGGCGGTCACGTCAATGATCGACTTGCTTGTCGTGTCATATGTTTGGACTCCGCCTTCATCGCATTCGACGGAATGGCCGAGCCATGTTGATGCGTCCTCCATGCTAAGAACAATCGGCGTCCCACCCATTCGGACGATGTCCTCGGATACCAGCTTGACGTGACTATCAAGCTGATTGCCGACGAGAAGTATCGTAGGGTGCTTACTCATTGCGATTAGTGCCCTGTTTCATATGAGTCGCCGCTGTCCGTAATGGTCCCTGTATTTCGAGAGCACCAAGGTGTTGCCGCAGTGGTTTCACAATTGTTCACATAACGTGCTATCCGCTGAGGATCTCCCCACGACCACGCGCTTGCGGGCGGCATTTGTCGCATGTTGTCCTGGGTTATCGCTTCGGCGTCCCGTAACGCGAACGGCAGGCCTTCGATAACCGACCCGAGGAGCTTGTCCTGCATGGCTTATCCTTTCGTTTCTTCCTGAGTTCCGTTGACCCGCAACCGCTGCGTTCAACGCCTTTTGTTCATTTCATCCCGCATGATCTGGCACACCTTTGCGCCCGATAATGCGCCGGCAAGAAGACCTGTCCGTAAACAGATGTCCTTGATCGCGAATTCCGTTCTCGCGGCGAGATCTGGATCGTTGCGCAGCGCCTCGATCAAGACAGGGTCGTTTCGGATGGAGTCGGCGAGCACAGCCGGAAACCCGCTGAGCGCAGCGTCCAACGACATCGGGCGATCGTTGACGTCCCTTGCGTTGTAATTCACCGGTTCTAGCCAACAATCACGATAGAGCTTGTTGGGGTTCTTCGGTACATGATCCGGATCGTAAAAGCCTAACTTTCCCCATAGGCCCATAGTGCCTCCCTTCCGAAAAGGCCTTCATCAACCACGTTAAGCTGTCGCGTCGTCGACTTTCCCGTTTGGTCCGATCTTCGGCCCGGTGATCGCCCACGGCCGTTCTCTGCCGAAGCCCAGGACGATCACCCATTGCAATAGCGGCTGGCTCATGGATCCTCCTTCTCTCCCATCTCGCGCATGATTGTCGCGATACGCCGCTGCGGCCGTTCGCTATTTCAGTGCGTTGCGAAAATCTCCAACCGCCTCTTGGAACGCGACCGCATGCTGATCGAGTTCCGCTTGGCGTTCCTCTTTTGTAAGCACCTTCACGTACTCGTAGGTTTCGTAATACTGTGTGCGGCCATCGGTCATGCTGTAGCCTTGACGGCCGAGGCTCTTGGCCGGGAGGTTGAAACCAAGCGCTATAGCGTATGTATCCGTCGGTATGGCGCTGTCCGGCGCCAGCAAGACGATCTTGGTGAAGTTCCCGAGGATAGTGCCTTCGAAGCACAACCAGCCACGGTAGTCCTGGTCGAAGGCTTGCGGCTTCACCTGAAACTTGAATACCTCGGCCTTATCCATGTATTCATGTCGTCCCAGGCAATTCTTGTGATGACGAGCCTCGTCCCGCATTCGTTGGAGGTGGGTGACGCTGGCAAGCAGTTGCGCGGCTTGTTTGGAGATAGCATCGGCGCCATTGGACGATATGCGACGCAGGTTCGCAGAAGCCAATTCAATCCCGGCGAGAAGTTCCTCACAGCGATCAATATCGAAAGTTGTCACGCTCCGTATTTCTTCCGCCAGCGACGCGACTTGTGCGTGTAGGCCGTGGACAACGTCCGCATCTTGTGGATTCCCGCTTTCACCGCCGGAGTTGCCGGTCGTAACGTGTTTCGGTATCTGCTGGAACCCGATGACAGCACCGCCGCCCGCAAGCGCGCCCAAAAGAAACATCAGTATTGATTTCACCGACGAAGTCCCACCCCGGCCGTGCGCGGTATGGGCCGTAACCATTGGCAGCGATGATGTCCCCGGAGAGATGACGCGCGCGAGCGCGGCGTCATTGATGGCCGGCGAATAACGAATGTCCGCCGTACCGGCCTCTCGCTTGCGCGGCCATAACGACCGCTCCAAGCTCGAAGCCCTAAAACACATGCGGGGCATCCCTGAAGCTGCCCAAGCTGAGGCTCCGTCAGAAGCCCATACAGGTGCAGACGACAAGAACACCCCTTACGGGGCGTCCTCGTGCATCCACGGCCTGTATCTTGAATCTGACGGATTCCAGCTTGCCGCAAATAACGATGACGCAATTTATGTCAGTCCTGAGTCCCGGCTCTCCTTGAATGTGCCTTGATACACCGCGCCCGCCACCACAGCGGGAACGATGTGACGATTATCGCCGGAGCGGCGACGAATGCCAAGAAGATTACGCTCAAGCGCGCGGCGACTTGCCAAAAACACAAAAGACTGTATATTGCACCAGAATACAGGGATACAGATGTCACCACGCCGCCACATACAAGAGGCTACGCCCTCTACGCTGCCTTCTTGGGCAGAATCGCTGCTGGCCTCGAAGGCTGGAGCGGCTTCTTCCTTTAAGGAAGGGCTGCCATTGGGCATTCCGGGTTTTGATACGGTATTACCCAGCGGAGGCCTACTTCGGGGTGCCATTAGTGAGGCCCTCTCCCCCAGTGGTATGCATATGGCGGCGTTTCTGCCTCTAGTCGTCCGCCTGACGAAAGAGGGAAAGACGGCGGCGCTGATTGATTCGAACATTTGCTGGTATCCGCCGGCATTCGCGCGCGCTGGAGCCGATCTTCGATATGTGATGCTCGTATCGCCACGGCGCCCCAGGGAACTACTGTGGGTGACGGAACAATGCTTCGCCAGCGAAGCGATCGCGTTGACCATCGCACACGTCGAAGGCTTGAAGGACCTCGAGCTGCGGCGCCTCGGCTTGATGGCGGAGAACGGCGGCAACGGCTGCGTGTTGCTCCGCCCTTTGCATGAACTCCATCATTCGGCCGCCTCACTACGCCTCGTAATCCGCCCATGGCCGGGAAAACCTGACAAGCAATCGTTTCACGTTGAGATCGCGCGGGTGCGCGGAGCATTACCGCCGCCACCAATGATCCTGGAGTTTGACCATGAGTCGCCGTTGGCTGTGTCTGCAACTGCCGCTCTTCCCTTGTCAGCGGGCGATACGGGAAAAGCCGCAGCTTCGGCGTAAACCTTTCGCCGTGGTTGCGCGCATAGGGCAGACGGTGAGGATTGTGACGCCTTCGCCCACAGCCATGCGTGGCGGCGTGAAGGCGGGCATGACACTCGCTTCTGCGCGCGCATTGCTCCCATCCCTGCTGGCAATCGAAGGGGATAAAGTTGCCGATCAACAGGCATTGCTGGCACTGGCTTCCTGGGCGCAAATCTTCGGTCCTTTCGTCTGCGTCTACGACGAGCAATCCATCGCCATTGAAGTTTCCGGCAGTGAGCATCTTTATGGCGACAAAATCGGCATGGCTCACGCAGCTATGCGTGGCCTAGCAAAGCTCGGCTATCACGGCGATGCAGCCATAGCGACTACGCCACGCGCGGCAAACGTCATGGCGCAAACTGGTGTAGCGGAAATATCACTTGCCCCAACCCATACCCTTGCCCTCGATGGGCATACGCTCGATGGTCTCGCCAGCCTAGGTATATCCACCATCGGCGACCTGCTCAAGCTGCCGCGCAATACTCTGGCCGCGAGATTCGGCGACCTGCTGCCGCGCCGGATCGCGGAACTCTTGGGCGATGTGCAGGAAGAGCTTGTACCCGTAGGCAAAGATTCTTCCCTGATCGAGTGCATGGAGTTTGACCCGCCTACCGAGGATGGATCGTCGCTGGCATTTATTATGAAACGCTTGGTAGACCGGATCGCCGAGCGGCTGCTAGGCATGGGGTTGGGTGCGAAATTGTTGGTGCTCAATCTCCACGACGAGGAGCGGCACGTTGAAACCATTATCGTTCGTGCCGCACAGCCAATGAATGAGGCGCGCGGACTTTTGCTGCTGCTCACCACCAAGCTCGAACATCTGCGCGAATCAAGGCGCATCGTCCAGGTGGAGCTTGAGGTTACGGAACATGCGCCGAGCCAGTCGCGCCACTATGGTCTCTTCGAACCAAAGCCCAGACGTGACACCGAGAGCTTCACTGTGTTGATCGACCGCCTGAGCGCGAGGCTCGGGGTAAACAACGTCTGTCGCGCAGAACTGGTGGAGGATTACCGGCCAAACCGTGATTGGTGCCCGCTCCCGGTATTGGAGGGTGGAAACGCCGCCGTCATTCCCATCACACTCCCTATCCGCCCGACGCTGTTGCTTACCGAGCCTTACCCAATGGCCGTTCAGATGCTCGACAATCATCCCGCGATTATTGACGGCCAGAAGGTCATAACCGCCCATGGACCCGAGCGCATCGCCTGTGGATGGTCTGATGGCGGCATCAAGCGCGATTACTGGCGCGTGATGCTCGGTGACGGCCGCTGGTTCTGGCTCTTTCGCGATGAGATGAGCGGGCAGTTTTTCCAGCACGGGGAGTTCGTATGAGCGGCTATGCCGAGCTCCTATGCCGCTCGAACTTCAGCTTTCTGCGCGGCGCCTCCCATCCCGCCGAACTGGTGGAGCGGGCGGCTACTATCGGCCACAAAGCTATCGGCATTGCCGACGATGCTTCGCTTGCAGGTATCGTCCGCGCCCACGAAGCGGCTAGGGCGCATGGCATCAAACTGCTCGTCGGCGCGCGTATAAAACCCGCAGATGGTTGCGAGTTGGCGCTTTACGCATCCGATCGCGCGGCATACGGCCGTCTTTGCCGCTTGATAACGCTGGGAAGGCGAAGAGCACCCAAAGGCGAATGTCATCTCACGGTAAAGGACATCGCTGACCACGCAGATGGCCTGAACGCGCTGGTGCTCGCCAATAAGAATGACGAATGTGGCGTGAACCTCGACCAGTACCGCGAGATATTCGCCGACCGCTGCTACTTCGCCGTCATGCGTCACCTTGGCGACAACGATGCCCGCGACCTTGCCCGGCAATTCGCGCTGGCTGAACGCTTCGGCATTGCTCCCGTAGCCACCAATGACGTCCATTACCATGTGCGCGAGCGCCAGCCTTTGCAAGATGTGCTCACCTGTATCCGCGAAGGTTGCACGATCCACGAAGCGGGCTACCGGCTCTTTTCCAATGCGGAGCGATATTTAAAGGAAGAAGCCCGGATGCGCACACTCTTTGCCGACTATGAACACGCTGTAGACCGTACCTTGGAGGTCGCTGATTGCTGTCATTTCAACCTTGATGAACTGCGCTATGAATATCCCGATGACATCTGCCCACATGGCATGACTCTGGCCCAGCATATCCGCGCGCTCACCTTCGAGGGCGCCGAACAATGTTATCCTGATGGCGTACCCGAATCAGTGCGTTCTCTACTTGATAAGGAACTGGCGCTGATCGCGGAGCTACGCTACGAGCCGTACTTCCTCACCGTCCACGACATTGTCCGTTTCGCGCGCTCACGTGGCATCTTGTGCCAGGGAAGAGGATCGGCTGCCAACTCTGCCGTCTGTTTTTGTCTCGGCATCACCAGCGTGGATCCCGCCCATCACGAAATGCTCTTTGAACGCTTTATTTCCAAAGAGCGTGCCGAGCCTCCGGACATTGATGTGGACTTCGAGCACGAGCGTCGAGAAGAGGTGATCCAATACATCTACGAGAAGTAC
>JABWBM010000182.1 GCA_013360495.1 Planctomycetaceae bacterium | reverse complement strand
GAGGGCATTCCGTACTGGAACAAGTTCCTTCAGGGCTACTACGATCGTTCCGCCATCGCGTCGGACAACTTCGATCAGGCGGTGCAGATCAGCGTCGAGGGCCAAGCGACGCTCACTCCGGAAATGGAGCGCAAGGGCATCAACCTACCGGGCAGTCAGGTTTCGGCTGCGTCCCTCACGCAGAAGGACATGGAAGACGTCAAGCTCGGCGCGGAATTGGGAGCCGACTTTGTCGCCCTTTCCTTTGTGCGTACGCCGCAGAACATTCGCGACCTGCGCGCCATGCTCACCAAGCTCGGCAGTAACGCTTTGATCGTCGCGAAGATCGAGAAGCCACAAGCTTTGGACCACCTGCCGGAGATCATCGGCGAGACCGACGCGGTGATGGTGGCGCGGGGCGACCTCGGCGTCGAGATGCCCGTCGAACAGGTCCCGGTGATCCAAAAGCGCATCATCCGCGAATGCACCCGAGCGCTCAAACCTGTGATCGTCGCGACGCAGATGCTCGAGAGCATGATCCATGCGCCGCGCCCCACACGCGCCGAGGTGAGCGACGTCGCTAACGCCATCGAGGACGGCTGCGACGCCGTGATGCTCTCCGCCGAGACCGCGAGCGGCGAGTTTCCGATCGAAGCGGTGGAAATCATGGCGGGTGTGGCCGTCAATTCCGAGGCCGATATTTTGCACCGTCAGCATGCGACAGACTTCCTCGGTTCAACGGCGGGCGATCCGCTTCGTAAGGCCATGGTAACGGGTGCTGCGAAGATTGCGGAGGCGCTGAGCGCGAAGTTCATCGTGCTGCGCCCGGAGTCAGGCGAGACGGCGCGCTATTTCAGCAAGCTGCACGCCTCCTGCCCGATCATGGCGGTCAACCCCGACGACAAAATCCTGCGGCGTCATGCGCTCTACTGGGGCGTGCTGCCTTTGCATACTGGCGCCGCTGTTGGAGCGACACCTACCATGGACGAAGAGCTGCGCTATCTCGCGCGGGCCTTGCTCGAGCGCGGCTTCGTGACATTCAAGGATCATGTGGTCGTGGTGAGCCGCTACCCCTGGGGCGAGCGCCATCCGCCCAACACGATCAGAGCGGTCAAGGTTGAGGAAGTGTTTGGGGATGGGAAGTAGGGGCGTAGCGTCACGCGCCCTCGCGTGACGTCATTACCGCTTTTCGGCGAATTTCTCTAATAGATCATATACTTGCTGCGTTACGTTAGACGAGCGGGTAACGATCAACCCTCTATTCGAGGTCCAATAAATAGCAGTCCATTCCGTGTTTTCTTTGACGATAAATAATTCTTGCTGGTGGCCATTTTGATCGTCCCAAAGAATTAATGGCAAACCATCCGTTCCCCCTTCTCGCCCAACGTCGTTGATTTTGTTCCATGTTGCCGATAACAGCACTTTGTTTATTGAACTGGCCTGGTCAGACGACAACGTGAAGTCCTCGCCGTAACTTACCCTCGCCCCGTTTGGAACGACTGGGTATTGAGGCGCATTACGAATGCATGAGCAGAGAATCAAGACAACAAAGACGGGAGAGGCAACGGCTTTGCCGAAATTAGACACCATCTTGTTGTAACTGACAGGAACCATTGCTTCGTATGATACTATAGACGCAGTAGGTCTTACACCTACGCTCTCTGCGCGACCAGTTCCGGCTCTTTCTTGCCGCTCTTGTTCGCCTTGGCTTCCGCTTCGGCTTTGGCCGGGTCGTAATCGTTCAGGTTGACGATCACCTTCTTCGAGATGCCGGGCTCCTGCATCGTTACGCCATACAATCGATCCGCGTGGGCCATGGTCGCTTTGTGGTGCGTGATGATGACGAACTGCGCCTGCCCCGCGAACTCCGCGAGAATCTTGCAGAAGCGATCAACATTCGCGTCATCCAGCGCAGCGTCCACTTCGTCTAACAATGCAAACGGTGCCGGGCAGCTTTCAAAGAGCGCGAACATCAGGGCAACCGCGATCATGGTGCGCTGGCCGCCTGAGAGCAGGCCAAGCGATTTCGGCTCCATGCCCGGGGGTTTTGCGATCACGTCGATGCCGGACTCCAGCACGTTCTCGGGGTTGAGCAGGATGATGTCAGCCGAGCCGCCGTTGAACATCTTGCGGAACAGGCGCTGGAAGTGGCCGCGCACAGTCTCGAAGGTCGTGACGAATCTGCGGCGCGCTTCGCCTTCGATCTTGTTGATGGCATCTTCGAGGGCCTTCTTGGCGCGGGCGAGGTCCTTCTCCTGCGTAGCGAGCGTTTGGTATTGCGTCTCGACGGACTCAAGTTCGTCGACGGCTTCCATGTTGATGTTGCCGAGCTTCTTCACGCCGAGCTGCAGTGTCTCGATCTCGTTCATGGCGTCCTGCTCGACGAGGGTGTCAGCATCAGGATTGTATTCCCGATATGCCACGTCGAGGTCGGCCTCGTAGTCGGCCAGCAGCCGTTCGCGCAGGTTGTTCATGTTCATGAAGAGTTTCTCTTCCTCGATGCGGCGCTGGCCTACCGATTCCTTGAGGTCGAGAATTTCCTGATTGAGGGCGCGTTCTTTCGTTCGCAGACTTTCGGTTTGGCCGCGCAGCTTTTCGAGGGCGGTAGCTGCTTCCTCGGCCTGCTTCTTGAGAGCGACCTTCTTTTCGTTCAGGCCCGATTCGCCGGAGTCGAAATCCTTCACGCCGCGCTCGAGCCGCTCGACTTCCTTGGCGCCGACGGCTTGCTCCTTACGGCATTCTTCGATACGGGCGGCGAAGTTCTTGGCGGTGGCAGTCAGTTCGGCGGCGGACTGTTCGATAGCGCTAAGGCGCGACTTGTGCTCGGCGACGGCCACGCGTTGGGCGGTGAGCTGCTCGTGCATCTTGGTGCGGCGCTCGTCATAGGTAGCGTGGCGCTCGACCTGCGCGTCGATCTCGCCCTCGATGCGCTCGATTTCCTTATCGTGGGCGGCCGTTTCCTTTTCGATCTCCTTGAGGCGCTGGGCGTCCTTGGTGGAAAGCTGAGCGATTTCCTTGAACTCTGACTCAACGACTTCGAGCT
The DNA here is from genome assembly GCA_013360495.1 of Planctomycetaceae bacterium. Classification (GTDB taxonomy): domain Bacteria; phylum Planctomycetota; class UBA8742; order UBA2392; family JABWBM01; genus JABWBM01. Next base: position 3,260 of record JABWBM010000182.1, on the reverse strand, counting down.
CGTCCTTGATGCCAGTGCCACGGCGCGCGACGTGGTCGAGGTTAGTGCGCGATTCGACGAGGGCGGCGCCGGCTTCGTGGACGGCGTCGCGCAGCTTCGCGATACGCTTGTCGGTTTCCTTGGCTTCTACGACGAGGGCGTCGATCTGCTCGTTGAGCGCGTCGGCTTCCTTGGTGAAGGCCGCGAATTCTTTTTGGCGGCGCTCGAGCTCCGAGCGCTGCGTGATCACGCCGCCCGTGCGGTCGGAGGAGGGCAGAGCGACCGTGCCGCTATGGAAAACTTCGCCGGTGGGGGTCACGAGCTTGACGCCCGTCGGAGCCTTTTTTAGCACACGGCGCGCCACATCGCGGTCGGCGACGAGCAGCCAGTCGCCAAGGAGCGTGGCAGCGAGCGCGGAGTATTGTTCGGGAGCTTTCACTTCGTCGAGCAGCGGCCCGAGGATGCCTGTACCCGACGGGAAGCGGTGCGAGGCCGGAGCCTTGGTGAAGTGCTCGGCAATGACGATAGTGGACGCTGCGCCGTCGCGTTTCGCGAGATAGTCGAATGCGTCGAAGGCGTTCTCTGAGGTGTCGACGACGATAGCATTGGCGAGCTTGCCCAGCGCGGATTCGAGGGCAGGGGCCACACCGAGGTCGACGGAGAGGATCCCCGCCACGAGACCCTGCACGCCGAAGCGTTCACAGAGCTTCTTGTTGTTGACGAGTTCGCGGCTGCCCTTCTCGATCCCTTCGATCATCGTCTCAATGTCTTCGAGATGGCTGATGCGCGCCTGACATGCGGACAGCTGGAGTTCGAGTTTGTGGCGCTTGTTGCGCAGGTCGGAAAGCTTGGTGTTGAACTGGCCGACTTCGCCCTCGGCTGACTTCAGTTCACCCTGCACAGTTTTCCAGTTTTTCTCGTCTTTTTCGAACTGCTTGCGGGCTTCAGCCTCGCCGCCGCCCAGCGCTTCGAGTTCACTGTTGAGTTCCGCGCGGCGGCGCTCAAGACGCAGGCGGCGTTGGGCACCGGCCTTGGACTCAGCTTCGATGCGGAGTTTCTCGTTGAGGATGGCGTTCTTGCCGTGGAGGTGCTCGACGTGTTCCTCGCGCAGAGCGCGGATACCGGTTTCAAGGGTGCGGCCTTCCTTGAGCAGAGTTTCTTCTTCTTTTACAAGGCCGGCGAGCACGCCGCTCAGCTTCTCAAGTTCCTTGCGCGATCCGGCGGAGGTTTTGTCCAGTTCCTCGCGGCGCTTTTCGAGCGCCTCGATCTGTTCGCTCAGGCGGACGATATCGGCCTCGGCGCGTTCTGACGCGCGCATCAAACCTTCGATTTTCGCCTTCGCCTCCACGCGCCGCGCTTCGCCCTGACCGAGCTGCATTTCGCACTGGTGGTAGGCGTTGCGGAGTTCCTCGACTTTGGCCTCGCCCTGGGAAAGTTTCTTCGCGAGGGATTCGGACTCCATGGTCGCGGTGACGAGCTGCTTGTTGAGCTGGCCTTCCTTCTTGCCCACATCGTTGATGGATTCAAGAAGCTGGTCGCGTTCCTTGCTGAAACGGTGGAACTGCTTCAAAGCAAGCTGGGTGCGCAGCACGCGCAAGCGCTCCGTGTATTCCTTATATTTGAACGCGCGCGAGGCAGCGCCCTTGATGGAGCGCAGGCGCGACTTGGCGTCGTTGATCTTCTCGGTCAGGATCGCGAGGTTCTGGGCGACGACCTCGAGCTTGCGCTCGCTCGACGCTTTCTGATCGCGGTAGTTGGAGATGCCGGCGGCTTCCTCGAAGACTTTGCGGCGCTCGGCGGGATTCGAGACCAGCAGGGCGTCGATCTTGCCCTGCCCCATGACGGAGTAGCCCTCAGGCCCAATGCCGGTGCCTTTGAGGATTTCCTCGATGTCGCGCAGCTTGCACTCTTCGCCGTTGATCTGATAGGTGGAGTCGCCACCGGCGGAGAGCTTACGGGTGATGGAAAACTCAGCGCCGACGTTAGCAACCTGCTTGTCGGCGTTTTCGAAGGTGATGGTGACGGACGCATACTTCGCGGCCGGGCGCGAGGTCGTGCCGCCAAAGATCACGTCGGTGGATTCTTTCATGCGCAGGTCTTTGCGCGAGCGCTCGCCAAGCGCCCAGCGGATCGCGTCGATCACGTTGGACTTGCCGCAGCCATTGGGGCCGACGATGGCGGTGAAACCCTGACCGTAGAATTCGAAGGTTTCAGGACGCGCGAAGGATTTGAAGCCGTGGATCTCAAGACGGGTGATGCGCATGAAGGGTCCTAGCGTTGCTGTGGCTTGGTGCGTGAGCTTTTGACGAAAGTGGTTCCTCTCACTTCAGTCAAACGCTCTCAGTCTTGCGTTGGGGCGATTCGGCGAGGATTCAGGTTCACTGTTGCGTTAAGAACTTTCATCATTTGCGTTGCCTCGATCACCAAATATACACAATCATCGACACTACAACCACTTGTGTATATTAGCCGCAACAACTCCCCTATATCGTTAGAAATCCTCGCTTCGCCCGACCCCACACTACTTCCGCTCTCAAGCCGAGTCCAATGAACCTTGAGCGTTCCATCGGGCTTTGGCTCAGCAATAAGACGAAAGTCGCCCGACGGTTTTGCATATTTCCAGTCGGCCTTCGGCCACGGAAATGTAAGGCTATCGAGCAACTTTCTGTAATTTTTTGGTCCGATAATCATGATCCGCCCGTTGTTGTCGTCGATGATGATTGTCGCCTGACGCTTGGGGCGGATATCGAAGGTGGAGATGCGGATCAGATCGTAGAGCCGTTCGATGGTTTCCCGGCGGACGCTCGGCACGATCAGAAGCTTGTTGGCGACGCCTTTAACGCGCTCGACGTGGAGCGAATACTGGCTTTGGGTGAGCGCTTCCACCACGCCTTCCATGATTTCCTCGTCACTGCCGAGCCTTCGACCACGGTAATCCTCGTTTCCCATGCCGATGGTCATGACGATTTCGTCGCGCCCGGACTCTTCCCATGTGGTCGCTCGTGCGAGCACGAAGCCGTTCAGCAAGAGATATTTGTGAAGCGTAAAATTGGGCTTCGCGTCGGGCGACGTTGAGACGCCGCGCTCCTGCAACAGGTCGAGTTTAAGCCGCCCATGGTCGTCAAAGAGCGATTCGTCGGTACGCTTGAGCTTGTCCAGCGCGTCGAAGTACCATTCACTTGTCACGATCTCGTCCGCCGAGAACGATCCGCTCTGGCGCATGCCGCTGTGGCGCAGCTACCGCCGCCTCTTCGAGAGCGAGGTCGCGGACTTCAACTTTT
>JABWBM010000181.1 GCA_013360495.1 Planctomycetaceae bacterium | reverse complement strand
CCTTGCCCTCGACGTGGACCACATCGCTGTCCTCGAAGCAGCGCACCACGTGGGCGATGGCGTCAACCTCGCGAATATGGCCGAGGAAAGCGTTGCCAAGCCCTTCGCCCTTCGAAGCGCCGCGCACCAGCCCCGCAATATCGACGAACTGCATGGAGGCGCGCTGGATTTTCTGGGGCTTGACGATGGCCGCCAGCGCGTCGATGCGCGAGTCGGGCACCGCAACCATGCCCACGTTCGGCTCGATGGTGCAAAAAGGAAAGTTGGCAGCCTGAGCAAGTTCGCTCGCCGTCAGCGCGTTGAAGATGGTGGACTTGCCGACGTTGGGGAGGCCGACGATACCGCACTTGAAACCCATGAGTCAAAACTCCGAATATGCCTTTGGAAATTGAAGAGAAGATTTCACCACAGAGACACAGAGTTCACAGAGATGAAGTGACGTCATCGGGATACATCGCGCGACACACACACGACAGCCAAGATTTCCGGCATTTTTCTTCCAAGCTCTGTGGACTCCGTGTCTCTGTGGTAAATCTTTCTTGATTTCGATTACTGGATTTCCTCGTATTGCGGGAAGTTGTCGCGCTCGCCGCGGCCGGTCACCGGATAGTCCTTGCGCAGTGGGTGATACTTCATGTACTCCGGCGTGAGCAGGCGCTTGAGATTCGGGTGGCCGTCGAAGCGGATGCCGAACATGTCGTAGGCCTCGCGCTCGGTGATGTGTGCGCCGTCAAAAATTCCGGTAAGCGACGGGCAGCGGCAGTCATCCTCTGGCACATAGGTCTTGAGGCGGATGCGGCGCTTGTGTTCGATGCTATAGAGCACTGCGACCACCATGAAGCGTTTATCGGGGTCGAAGTCTTTCATCTTCATAAGGTCCGCGGCAGTGATGTCGCTGAAGAAATTGTACTTTAGGCCCGGCGTATCGCGCAGGATGCGCGCCGCCTCGACCCAGCCATCGCGCGTGATTTCAAGAACAGGCTGGGCGGAGTCATAGGCGATATTCACGAGGCGCGCGCCGAGTTTCTCGCGCACGAGTTTCTCGTCAATCTGGTTCTCGTTGTAGGTCAGCGGCTTGAAATCGTGCTCGCTCATAAAGGCTCCTCAAGAAAATCGAGAGTCCGCGGCGTTATGAACCACAAAATTCCGGTTTGCTTTATGCCATCCTGCGCCGTTTTTTGCCACGGCAAAGCTGCCAGCCGTCGCGGACCGTGTTACAATAGACCGCACGGTTGAGTTTGAGGACGAACCATGAAGAAGGTCATCAAGAATATAGGACTCGTGCTGGTGATGCTTACCGTTGCCGGTCTTCTCGGCATGATCGTGTTCACGGCGTCGGGCGGTGAGATCGAAACCTCTAGCGATACGGACGGCTCGGGCCTTGGCCCCAGCCCCGCCCCAGGAGTGGAATGGACCGATAGCGAATCGGATGATGGCGAAGGGAAGATCGAGGCCGTGGACTACAAACTCTATGAAGGTGGCACTAACCCTGACGGTTCACGCCACCTCGAAGGCGAGATCAATGTGACGGGGTCGACGGGCTCAGCGGCCATCGGGACTCCGCTAGTCGAAAAGAAATTCGACATCAAAGGCGACGATATGAAGTTGAGCGATTTGAAAGACGTCGCCGGATTCGAGGGAAAGATTATTGGCAAGGACGGTAAAGAGAAGCATTATTCCGGAACGGGTAAGGAATAGTCTCTACTGCTTTCCTCGTTAATCACTATCACGGATGCGTGTACCGCTGCGCGAGCGGCATCAGGCGCCCGGCGCCGAAGGCCCGTGTCGTGACACGTAGCACTGGCGGTGCCTGACGCCGCTTGTATTCCGCACGATCAACCATGTTGAGGATGCGAGTGACTAGGGCCGGCTCATAGCCCTGCTCGATAATCTGTCGCTTTGATAAACGCTGCTCAATGTAAGCGTGCAGAATCGGATCAAGCACGTCGTAGGGGGGGAGCGAATCGGTGTCGAGCTGGTTGGGACGCAACTCTGCCGACGGTGGTTTTTCGATGGTCGAGCGCGGAATGATCTCGCCATTCGCGTTGTATTCACGCGCGAGTTCATACACGTTGGTCTTGAGCACATCGCCGATCACTTCGAGGCCGCCACACATATCGCCGTAGAGCGTGGAATACCCCACGGCCAGTTCCGACTTGTTGCCCGTGGCGAGCACCAGCGTGCCGAATTTGTTGGAAACAGCCATGAGCAGCATCCCGCGAATACGGGCCTGCAGATTTTCCTCCGCCACGTCGAAGGGCTTTCCTTTAAAGAGCGGCTGCAGCGCCGTGAGATAGCCGTCGAAAATCCCGTTGATCGGCAACAGATCGAGACGAACGCCAAGGTTGCGGCACAGCGTTTTGGCGTCTTCCACGGACTCCTTCGACGAGAAGCCGCTTGGCATGCCGATAGCGCGCACATTCTCCGCGCCAAGCGCGCTCGCTGCGATGGCGACCACCACGGCGGAATCGATCCCGCCGCTCAAGCCTACGACCACGTCCTTGAATCCGCACTTGGTGACGTAATCGGCGAGGCCAAGTTCGAGGGCTTTCTTGAGTTTGCCGGTTTCGCTCAGGTGGTATTCATGGATGGTGTCGGTGGAGCTGCGCTCGTGGCCGTCGAGCAGTTCGAACACGCGGGCGTCGCGCTCGAACTGCGCGAACTCCTCCTGTATCTCGCCGTCGTGGCCGATCACGACGCTCGATCCGTCGAAGATCAAGTCGTCGTTCCCGCCGACTTGATTGAGCAGCACGCCCGGCAAGCGGTAGCGCCGGCAACTATGCTGGAACATCTGCGTGCGGAAAATATCGCGCCCAACGGCCCAAGGAGAGGCCGAGATGTTGATCAACATCTCCGCGCCGGAAGCGGCAAGCTCCGCCACAGGGTCGGAGTCGTAGAGCCGCTCTTGCCAGAATTGATCGTCGTTCCAGCCATCCTCGCAGATGTGGACGCCGAGTTTTCGACCGTCAAGCACGAGCGGAGCGCTTTTCCCGCCCGGCGTGAAATAGCGCTTTTCATTGAACACGTCGTAGTTCGGCAATAATTGCTTGCGTACCGTCGCGACGATACGGCCTTCATCGAGCAGGGCAACGCTATTGTAGAGACGGCGGCCCGTTGGCGTTATTTCCCTGTCCGGAAAACCAGCGAGAATGGCGAGGCCGTCGCGGGCCTCCTTGTCGGCGAGCGTTTGCAACTGTGTGTAACAATCCTCGACGAAGCCGCTGTGCTGCAGGAGATCGAGAGGGGGGTAGCCGCACAGCGACAGTTCGGGCGTGATCAGTAGACGCGCGGACCCCACGCGCGCGCCCTTGGCGGCGTGGGCGATGGCAGCCGCGTTCATGGCGAGCGCGCCGACGGTGGGGTTGAGCTGTGCTGCAGCGAAGATCATCGTCTGTTGTGAACCTAAGCAAGCCGTTCTTTTTTCACCAAACAGGCTTACACAATGTATGGCGAATACACACGTTCGTCATTCCCGCCTTCGCGGGAATGACATTTGGTGGAATCGATCCATTGTTCTTTTGCAATCCTGTTTGGTTGTTCATACGCTTGTCGCGGGTTATAACCGCGCATACCATGGCGGGCCATTATCCCATTATTAGCGGCGTTGTGCGCGAGGATTCTCGCTGGCCATTCGGCCCGGATTTCTTCCGGAGACGTTTTGCGGAATACATCCGCCAGTATTGCAAATTGAATGAGGACAGCACGCAGGTCGTCGAGGTCGTGCTGGCATCTGGGGCGGCGCTCGACATTTGTCACATCGAAGAGATCGCTGACGAGTATCTCTTGCTCGCGGTGTATCTCGATACGCGCACCTGCGAGGACATCTATCGCACGTATATCCGTTACGACGCGATTTTTCAGATCAATGTCATCGACAAGCCCGTGAGTTCCCGTCCTGTTGGCTTCAACGCGGGCTACAAGACGGTCGCCGTTTCTGAAACGCCGGCGGCAAAGAAAACTCCGGCGAAAAGCAAATCAAAGTAGACCGGAATCGTTTGCCATCCGGTTGTGGTGTCGCGCAAAGCGCCAGCCGAGGACGCCGCAGAGCGCGAAGCCAATGGCGTTGAGCGGCGCATGGACGTCGAGCATGGCGTCGAGGGCGATAGTACCGGCATCGAATGCGCGGCCAACGGCGTAATACACCGCGAGCGCCATGCCGGCGAGGATGCTGAACGATGAGAGCGTAAGCAGCACTGGCGCGACAGAACCGCGAAGCCGCGGTAGCGCCGGAGGTGTAGCGTCACGCGCCCCCGCGTGACGAACTGCAAACATGCGCAGCCGCGGCACAACGATGAAGAGCGTGCGAGTAACGTGAACGAGAAGCCCTAAAGACATACACGTTGCGCCAACGAGCTCAAGCGTTCGTGAAAAAGTAATGCCCATTGCCACCAGCGTGAACCCGCCCGCGGTCAGGGTGATAATGATCCACGGCCAGAGCGTGGTCTTTCGGCCGTCATGCCCGCGAAGGCAGGCATCCAATTCTTTCTTGGGCATCGCGACTCGCGCCAAAGCTTGCGATGCAACGAACCGCTCCTGCATCGCAACCAGCGCCAGCGTTGCGAATCCTGCGTAGTGAAAATGCGTTGCGGTGAGCAAAACCATCTGCGGCGTGAACGGCAGAACTGGCCATCCCGCGCAGGCAATCATAAACCAGACGCCTCCCCCCGCGAGCATGATGAGTGAAAGCGCGGCTGCAACGCGATGTGGCGTTCGAGCCATGCGCAGGGACAGCAATCCAACAATCCCGGCGTAGGCGGTGAAAATCAGCCATGGTATGGCGAAGGAGGTTCGTATCTCCGCAGGCCATTCTCCCCCGTGCAGAATCAGCGCAATGAATGCCGGAAAGGCTGCCAAGGGTGTGAACCTGAGCGGCCACAAAAATCGGTGTCGTTCGAAACCGATCCAGTCAAGCCGCGTGAAGATCAACGGAACAATAATGAACAGAGCAATAGTTAGGAACACATGAACCGGGAAGACCACGGCGAAATCGCCAAGGTAGATAAAGAAATAGACCGCCACCGCCCAAACGGCGAACAATGGCTCTTCGATCCCTATGAGCGGCATTGGCAGCACGGCGCGCTTTCCCAAAGCTGCATGACTTCACACCAGCGGCCAAACAAACATCACCAGCCCATCCCAGAGAAGGTGACAGACGATTGGGGCGAACAAACCTCGCGTCTTAATGGCCAGCCATCCCCAGAAGCACCCGGCGACAAACGCGGCGAACACAAGAATAGGCGGGCCGAGAAAAACGTGCGCCAACGCGAACAGCATCGCGCTCACCACGACGCCTTTCCACGCTCCGAGTTTTGCCGCCAGCGGCAGCATCACGGCGCCGCGCCAGATAGCTTCCTCTGAGACGATGATGAAGGCCACCAAGGGTATGAGTAACAGCCAACTTTCAATTTCGTCGAGCCACGCGTACACCTGCGATGCATGGTTGCTCGCATCCGGCCAAATCGCGGCTATGGCATGGAACCCCAGCAGGGAGACCGCGAAGAACACCGCGCCCGCCAGCAAGCCTTTGATCCCATGCCCGAAACTCGGACGAAGAAGTTTCAGCCCTCACGTTCGCTTCCCGCTGATAGCGGCCAGAAGAAGGAGAACCGTGTATGTAACGGAAATCGATATCCATGCGCTCTTCGTCGTGATGGCCAATACAGAGAGCAAGGGAATCGCGACGAAAGTTAAAATCAATGAGCGCTTGAGACCGTCCCGATACTTTGAAACCCAGCTCTTGTCGTCCGACGACGCGATCAATCGCAAACTCATCCCAAAGAGCGACATGTTGTTCATGGATTTTCTCCGTTAGTTCAGCTCCATATCAGTGTCCAAACACCGGCATTACGACACCCTTGATGAACGGTTCATGCATCAGCAATGGTAGTGGGCCGACGATCCAGGCGAAGCACCACACACGACCAATCCAGCTTGACGACAGAGCGATGCCGCGCTGCTCCAACCAACGCTCAACAAGCACCAGCACGCCATGCAGCAAGAAATAGAGCGTCGGGAGCCCGTACCCCGCTTGTACGGGGAGGCTGATGGCTACGTCATGTAGCACCCCTGACACAAGAAAACATGCAAGGACTGCACCGTGCCGGCCGAACAATCTTCGTGCGGGTTTGAGCACGGTGGCGCGGAGCATTTCCGTGAAGGGAATGTTCCAACGGGTTGACCAAAAATCACTCAGGCTTTTACTGGCGACGGGCGCGCGCATCACCGGAGCTACGTTCATGCCGGCTGCGCGCCAAAGTGTGGCGAGGATCGCCAGAACGCCGGAGTGCATGACAAGCACCAGTCCG
>JABWBM010000180.1 GCA_013360495.1 Planctomycetaceae bacterium | reverse complement strand
CCGGCGCGGGCGTACTCGACCTCTTCGTGGGTGGCGTCGGCACCGGCGGCAGCATCACCGGCATCGGGCGGCGCGTGAAGAAGGCGAACGCTACGGCGCGTGTGGTCTCGGTGATTCCCGACATTTTTCCTGGCATTGAGGGCTTGAAGCCTCTCGGCCATGCGAAGGACATTGTGCCGGAGATTCTCGACGAGACGATTATTGATGAACGTGTTGACGCACGCATTGAGGACGCAATCGACGTGATCCAGCTCCTTGCCAAGAAGGGCGTCTTTGTCGGGCCGTCGTCGGGCGCATATGTTTCTGCGGCTCTGAAGGTCGCCGAAACGCGCAAGTACAAAACCATCGTGACGCTGCTCAACGACACCGGCGAGCGCTACACCTCGACGGGTGTCTGGCGTGCGCAGGAATCAAGCGTGCGGGCGGGGGAGTGAGATGAAGGCGGTGCTTACATTTTCGCCCTTTGCATGGCTGCGCATCGTCTTTCATGGTGCGCGGAGCGTGCTCGGGCGATGTTGGAAGGCGTCGGAGAAGTTCGATCGCCTGTCGCGGGAACTTCGGGATACGCCAACCATATAGAAAGAATGACGAACAAACCAAGAACCATAGAACGAGAGGAAAGAACCATGTCAGACACGAACGGAACACGCTCATTGCCGCGCATCGGCGAACCTGCGCCGGACTTCAAGGTGCAGACTACCCACGGGGAGATCACCTTCTCCGATTGGCAGAAGGATAGCTGGGTGATCCTCTTTTCGCACCCGGCGGACTTCACGCCGGTGTGCTCGACGGAGTTGACCGAGTTCGCGCGCCGCGCCGAAGATTTCACCAAGCGCAACACCAAGCTGATCGGCGTCTCGGTGGACAGCGTGCACTCGCACCTCGCCTGGATCCAGAACCTTGAGAAGATCACGGGCATTCGCCTCCCCTATCCGCTGATCGCGGATACCAAGGGCGACGTGGCTGCGCTCTACGGCATGTTGCACCCGAAGGAGAACGCGACCTTCACCGTGCGTGCGCTTTTTGTGATCGACCCCAAGCGCACCGTGCGTGCGATCATCTACTACCCGTTGAGCCTCGGGCGCAACGTGGACGAGGTGGTGCGTGTGATCGACGCGCTGCAGACTGCCGAGAAGCACGCCATCGCTACGCCGGTGAATTGGAAGCCCGGCGATAAGGTGATCGTGCCGCCGCCCAAGACCGTGAAGGAAGTAGACGAGCGCCTCGCATTGAAGGACGAGAAGCTCGACTTCTACCTGATCAAGCGCGAGCTGGCGAAGGCAGGGAAGTAGGGACAACCGAATGTCATTCCGGCGAAAGCCGGAATCCAGGCCCAATGTGGAGTCGATAGTAAGACTGGATACCGGCTTGCGCCGGTATGACGCGAGTAAGAAAGTGATAATCATGTTCAGCGTACGCAAAGCCTCGTGTTGTTGTCAGCCGCCGCCGGTGGGCGCGCTGCCAATGGCACTGCTTTGACGTGTAAAACGTGAAGCATCTGTTGCGGCCCCATCGGTGATCCGGTGGGGCCGCTTTGTTTTAAGTCGAAATAAAAAAGGAAAAACCAATGTCATCTCAAGCATATACAATTTGGCTTACGGGTCTCTCAGGCGCGGGCAAGAGCACGCTTGCTCAAGCTTTGTCGCACCGTCTCGAAGAGCAGGGCATCGTCCACGAAGTCCTCGACGGCGACGTGGTGCGCACCAACCTGTCCTCGGAACTCGGCTTCTCGCGCAAGGACCGCGACACCAACGTGAAGCGTATCGGCTTCGTGGCGGGTCTTCTCAACCGTCACGGCGTTCCCGTCATCACGGCCGCCATCAGCCCATACCGCGAGGCGCGCGAGCAGGTGCGCGCGCACATCGGCCGCGAGCGCTTCATCGAGGTCTACGTCAAGGCATCGCTCGATACCGTGATCGCGCGCGACGTGAAGGGCTTTTACGAAAAGGCGCTCTTAGGAGAAGTCGAGGCCTTTACCGGCATCAACGATCCTTATGAAGCGCCCATCAACCCGCAGCTTACTGTGGACACCGACCTCGAGTCGGTGGACGAATCCCTTGAACGCATCTGGAACCATCTCGCAACACGCGGGCTGGTCGTCACCAGCCGCGAGGCGGTCACGATTCGATAACCAAACAAGAACCAATAACGAACCATAAACAAGGAGAAAACCATGACAACGCTTGCCGACACCTTCTCATCCACATTCCGCGAAGAACACCGTCTCGTTCGCGACGGATTGCTGGAGTTGCTTGACGCCTTCGAAAACCGCGATCAAGCGAAGGCGCGAAGGGTGCTTCACGAAATCGCTGTGCTGACCGGGCCGCACTTCCGTTATGAAGAGGAGGCGCTTTATCCCGGTCTGGTCCGATTCTTTGGCGAATCGTACGTGGAGAAACTCTACGCCGATCATGACGGCGCTATTAGAGGCGCTGCGGAACTCGTCGAGATCGCCGGGAAGGAGAGCTGGTCTGCGCGCGACGTCGAGCGGGGGCAGGCGCTGGTGCGCGGCATCCTTCCCCATGTGAGCGATTGCGACGGGCTGTCCATCCTCGTGGAGCGCCTCCCGGATAGTTTCATTCAAAATATTTTCCGGGTGCGCGAGCAGAGCCTCGCTGCGGGACTGGATTTGATCACGTGGGCGAAGGGGGTCCGCCAACGCGCGGCCTTTGCCGAAACGCATCAAGCCCGGGCCGCTCTCGTGAAGTAATCCAAACAACAATGAGAAATGAAGGAGATAACGATGCCATACGCTACAAAATTTCACCGCATCAATCGCGTGCTGCCAGAAGCGGAAGCGCGCGTGTGGGAGAGCGTCGCCGACGAGGTGAATTCGCTGCCTCTCGACGAGACCGAAGTCATCGACCTGATCACCATCGCCTACGGCGGCTACACGCCGCTCGATGGCTTCCTCGACGAGATCGACTACCGCAGCGTGGTGCGCCGCGCCGAACTTGCCGATGGAACGCCCTGGCCCTTGGTGGTCACGCTCTCCATCGACCGCGTGCGGCGCCACGAGCTTCGCGCCGGACAATTCGTCGCGCTACGAAGCAGATCGGGCGCGCTGCTGGGACGGCTGCAGATCACATCGATCTACCGCGCGAACCCGGATGATTCCGCATCGCAGTGGTTCGTGGGTGGGCCGGTCGATCTGGTGGAGAGCGCGCTTGGCAACGCCGGCATCGACCTCGATTACCACACGGGTTTGGCGGGGCTGATAGGAGCGGGGCGTTCTTTGTAGCGCCGCGGTGACAATCGGGGGTGTAGCGCCCCGCGCCCCCGCGGGGCGTCTTTGAACGGACGAGAAAGACGTCACGCGCTACGGAAGACGAGAGACGCACGACAACGAGAGGCACTCATGGAAAAGACAGCACGATTCATCAATGAGACCGACTTTGCGGCGCACCGTATCGTGCGCACCAACGGCGAGATCACCATCGACGGCCTCTACCCCGAGAAGCAGGCGGGGCGGCATATGGTGCGTATCCGTATCACGGGCGGGCGCATCACGCTCGATCAGGGATACGCGCTCGCCGACCTCGCCGAGCAGTACGCCGATCACGAATGGCACGTGGACACGCGCCAAAATATCGAACTGCATGGTGTGAAGGCCGAGAACATTATCCCGCTTTTGGAAGCCATCGAGGCAAAGGCGGGACTCACCACCCGCGGCTCGTGCGGCGATACCGTGCGCAACGTGATCGTCGGTGCTGAGGCTGACCGGTTCTCGCCCAATGGCAAGGATCGCCCATTGCAGGCGATGGCGGACGCGATTACGAAATACTTCGCGGGCAATCCGGAGTTCGAGACGCTGCCGCGCAAATTCAAGATCGCCATCTATGGTCTTGAGGATCGCGAGCCGCTGCACCGGCTGCATGACATCGGCTTCCTTGAGGAAGTGCGTTCGGATGTGTCGCTACCGCTGACGTTTTCCATTTGGATTGGTGGGGGACTTGGCAAAGCGCCGCGCCTTGGCGATCTCTTCTTTCGCGGCGTCCCTGCGGGTGAGGCCGTGAAGCTGGTCGAGGCGGTCGTGCGGGTCTTTCACGATCACGGCAACCGCAAGAATCGCGCGCAGGCCCGCTTCAAGTGGGTACTGACGGAACTCGGACCAGAGAAAGTGCGCGAGCTGATTCTCCAGCGCTGGACGCCGCCGGAGGGGGTGGACATAGAGCCCGTCCTGTCCGAGGACGGGCAAGGGTTGTCAACGCTCCACGCCGGCGGCATCCATCTGCAGGCGGACGGCAGATATCGCGTGTACGTCCCGCTGATCGCGGGCGACATCGACACGACGACTGCGCGCAGGGTACTCGATATCGCGCGACAGCACGGCGCGCGCGAACTGCAGCTCGGCACGCGGCAGAACATTGCGATCCCCGACGTAGAGCCGGGGAAAGAGGACGAGCTGGCACGAGCGCTCGCCGCCATCGGCTATGCGCCCGAAGGCTGGGGTGGGCCGAGCGACGTGGTCGCCTGCCCGGGTGCGGACCAGTGCCGCAAGGCGTTTGTCGAGACGCGGAACTTTGCAAAAGACTATGCAAAGGCGCTCGACGCTCTGGGCGCCCCGGCGTGGGCCAAGCGCATTCGTATCGGCATGAGCGGCTGCCCCAATAGTTGCACCATGCCGCACATTAACGGCTTGGGCTTTCGCGGCTCAGTTGGCCGTGTGGACGGGAAGACGCGACAGGGCTTCGATCTTTTGCTTGGCGGTTCCGTCGACGGCGGGACGACGCTTGGCGAAGAGATCGCCAATTATCTGAGCCACGATGAGGTGATTGAAGTGACCAAGGCTGCGATACAACTGTTCCACAAACTCGGCAACGAGCGCGAGCCTTTTGGCGTGATGCTCAAGCGTGTGGGCGTGGGCCTATTCGCGCGCCGGCTGAAAGCTGCTGTGCCATTGAGCTACGGCGTGTGGAAGCTGGAAGTCGACAAGCCGTTGGTGAGTGTCGAAGGCGCTCCAACCGAACAGACGCAGGTGGAACTGGCTGCAATTGAACTGTCGCCGGAGAAGCCGCGCGCGATTCTCGAATGGGCGCTCAACGCTTACGGTGATTCACTGCTTATCACCACGGCGCTCAACGCGGGCGGCGTATTGTTGCTGCGTTACTTGAAGGAGCTTGGCGACAGTCGCGCGACGTACTTCATCGATACAGGTAAGCACTTCGCGGAAACGCTGCAATACCGCGACCTGCTGGTGAATCACTACGGCTTCAATATCGCGACGATCAACATCGGTGTCGATGAGCGGATACTCAACAGCGAGTTTGGTCCTGAGCTTCACAAACGCGATCCTGATCTGTGCTGCGCCATCCGAAAGGTGCAGCCCGCTCGCGAATTGCTCAAGGGCAAACGTGCATGGCTCACTGCGTTGCGCCGCGAGCAGGGCGGCGCGCGCTCCAATGTCGATGTGCTCGAACTGGATGAGCAGGGCGTCGTACGGGTCAATCCTTTCGCGCATATTTCGCGAGAGACAATCGACCGTGAACTCGAACTCTACGGCATCCCGCAGCATCCGCTCTACGCCCAAGGCTACGTGAGCATCGGCTGTCAGCCCTGTACCACGAAGGGGCGGGGTGGCAACGAGCGCGCAGGGCGCTGGCCGGGGCTCGCCAAAAGCGAGTGTGGACTCCACGGACATTTGAAGAACAACGGACACAAAAAACAATTGAAAGGGTAATGCCATGTCATATCAACCATATATCGCGGCCATTGATCTGCGGAACGCGCCGGTGCTCGTCATCGGCGGCGGACGCATTGGCACAAGGAAAGCGCTCGCTCTGATTCAGGCGGGCGCGAATATCACGGTCATTGCGCCGGAGCTTCACGATGAACTCCGGCCCTACCTTGCGAACGGGCGCATTCGCTGGATCAATCGCAAGTATCGGACGCTCGATCTCAACGAACCCGCCGTGCTGATCTTTGCAGCTACGGACGACGGCGAGCTGAACGCCCGCATCGTCGAGGACGGCAAGGCCACCGTGGCCGTGCTCCAGGAGATGATCGAGACCTGGAAGCGGGGCGGCGACAGCGCGCGCGACATCTTCCTGATGCAGAAGCTGCAGGCGCTGATGGCCAGCATGGTCGCCACCATCGACCAGGTGGAGATCGAGCGCATCACCGTCCTGCCGGCGGGCGCGAGCGACCAGGGCAGCGCGGCGAAGGCCGTGCGGCTGGTGGAGGAGATGAAGGGCGCGCTGGGCGTGGACCTGCCGGCCCTGGTCGAGCGGATGGCCGGCGGCGGGGTGGTGGTCCACGGCGCCATGCGGCGCTGCCTGGTGCGCGGTTGCGGGCATGTCGGTGGCGGAGCGCGGG
>JABWBM010000179.1 GCA_013360495.1 Planctomycetaceae bacterium | reverse complement strand
AGTTGATACTCGATCGCTTCTTCCGGCGAGAGCCAGAAGTCGCGGTCGGCGTCGGCGGTGATCTTCTCGACGGGTTTGCCGGTCGCTTCCGACACGATCATGTTGTAGCGCTGACGGATCTTGATGATCTCGCGCGCCGTGATCTCGAGGTCGCTCGCCTGACCCTGGCTGAACGTGCTCGGCTGGTGGATCAGGAACCGCGAGTTGGGCAGCGCGTAGCGGTGGCCCTTGCGACCGCCGAG
Organism: Planctomycetaceae bacterium; assembly: GCA_013360495.1. Lineage (GTDB taxonomy): Bacteria > Planctomycetota > UBA8742 > UBA2392 > JABWBM01 > JABWBM01. The sequence goes on along the minus strand of JABWBM010000179.1, from coordinate 6,099 downwards.
GAAAATGATCACCGCGGCCGAGGCGCAGATGCCGTTGCAGATCGTCACCACCGGCGGCTTGACGAAGCGCATCGCGTCGTAGATCGCGAAGCCCGAGTCGGCCGAGCCGCCCGGCGAGTTCACGATCACGGTAATCAGCTTGTTCGGGTCATCCTGTTCGAGCACGAAAAGCTGGCTGACGAGCGCTGCCATCAATTTGTCGTCCACGCCCTTGGTGGCGAGGATGGTGCGCGACTTGAGCAGCTTGTTCTGGATATTGGGAGAGGACTTTTCGTCCTTGTCCTTTTCTTCTTTTTCGTCGTCAAAGCGGTAGAGGTCGACGTCATGCATGGTTCGTTTCCTTGCTTTTTGCCCAAGCACAATCTACTTCCAGTTGCGGGAATGCACAACCTCAAGAAAGCAAGGTGGGGGATTAAACGTTGTAGACGCCGCCCGGTAGGCGTTCGACGCCGAGGCGGCCGAGAAGCCATTTCATCATGAAACTCAAGAGCGGCATAAGCGGAGCGCTGACGAGGCCGATGAGCAGGGAACGGGTGAGGGCTGTGCCCCATCCCACGCCAGCGCCGGTAAGCACCAGTGACATGTGGTGAGCGAGGTTGATGCCCGCAACCACAACGCCAGCGAGCAAGGCGAGCGTCAGGGGATTTTCACGGAAAAGTGATTTCCGATGCGGCGTGAGAAGACGATAGAGCAGACCATAAAGAATGGCATAGGTGCCGAGGGGGCCCGCGCTGAGAAGGTCGCGCATCAAGCCAAGGGCCATGCAAGGGAGGTAGCGCCCGCGCTCATTGGCGTGGAGCGCGAAGAAAAGCGCATACAGTGAGATCACATCCGGCCATACGCCAAAAATCGAGATACGCGAAAGCAGGCACGCGCTGATAACGGCAAGAATCAGGCCTGCCGCCGGGTAGAGCGCCATGCGGTATCGGGGTGCGTAGCTTCCGCTGCCATGGAGCATATGTCAGGCCATTTCTCATTGTCATTCCCGCGACTTTTTGCCGAGTACCCGGGAATCCCATGTTTACAGATCAAAAACTGGATGCCCGCCTTTGCGGGCATGATGAGAATCCCTTCTATTTTTTGATGACATCGAGATTGTGTTCTCCGGCCAACGTACGCGCCAAAGCGTCGAGTGTCGGGCGTTGGTGGGGGACCACAAGCACGATGTCCGCAAGGGACACATCCGCTGCCGCTTGCACTTCCAGTTCGACAAAAGATTGACGGTTCTTCGCCTCGCTGACTGTGCCAACGAGCAGGCCGGATGGGAATTGGCCCGCGCCATCGTTGGTGACGACGAACATGCCCTCCTGAATGCCGGCATCGAGGGCGACGTCTTCCACGGAGAGTCGTGGCATCCGCGGCGTTGCGCTCGCGTTCCCGCGGAGCAGCCCGCGCGTGGCGCGGTCGGTACCGTCGGCCCGAACCTGTCCTTGTGGCGTCGCCGGAATCACGCACACCGGAACGGTGGAGCTTGGATCGGTGATCAGCACCACAAGGCTCGTATGGGCGGTGCAGACCTTGATGCGGCCAACCAGGGCGTTGCCAATAGTGACAGGGTAGCCCTCGTGCACTCCGTGGCCGGAGCCGCGGTTGATGAGGAGAGAATGGCGCGAGTTAGAGCTATCACCTCGAAGGATGATCTGCGCAGGAATCGGCTTTGCGGTCTGGCCCCCAAACGCTGTGGTATAGCTGGTGAGTTGACTCAGCGTCTGGCGGAGAAATTCGTTTTCCTGCGCCAAGGCTGCTGCCTGTTGCGTCTTCGCCTGCAGAGCGCGTTCGGCGCGCTCGATGTCTGACAGGTCATCGTTTTCCTCGGCCCCGGAGTTGGCGAGGGCCAGCGGCTCCATGATCCAGAGCCGGACGCTGCCGATACTTTCGATCGAGAGGAAGAGCACATAGAGCGGTATCGCCAGCAATAAGGGGTGCTTGAGGAGCGGGCCGAGGATGGAAAGATGGCGTCGCATGGCGTGGAAAATGGGCTCCTGATGTTGAACGGAATACCGCCATTTCCTATCGGCTTTTCGCGGCCAATCCCTGAGACATACCGCGGCGGAAACGACCCTGTCTGACGTGGTGGAAAATGGCTGTGCAATGGCATAGGCGTGCTATAACTATCGGCCTATGGCAGGAATTCCCAGCGGAACCTATCCATCCCAGGCGATTCAGGCGCTGGCGGGGGGGGGATGTATCGTCGCCGAGGGGGGAAGTTTCGACGCGAAACAAGTGCAGCCTTCATCCTTCGACCTGACACTTTCCGAAGAAGGTTATCAGCTTCCGGGGTCGATCTTGCCGCTGCCCGGGGAGCGCGTGCGCGACATCATCAAGGGGCTGGCGCGAAAGAAGCTCGACCTGTCAACCCCTACATTGCTCGATCGCAGCAAAGTCTATCTGATTCGTCTGCGCGAATCGTTGAAGCTGCCCGAGGGCGTGGCGGCGTATACCAACAACAAGTCCTCGACCGGGCGTATTGACTTGGCGACCCGTGTCGTGAGCGATCATAACCCGCGCTATGACAAGATCCCAGAAGGGTACAAAGGCGAACTCTGGCTTGAGGTGATACCCAAGTCCTTCGACGTGATTGTGCGGGCGGGTGCGAGCCTCAATCAAGCTATCTTCTATCGCGGCCGGACGATTCTGCGCTCGGACGAACTGGCCGAAGTCTATCGGCGCTCGCCGCTACTTTTTGCCAAAGACGGCAAGCCGCTCGGTGGGGGACAGGTCATCATCGAAGACGGTCTTCTCATGAGCCTCGACCTCGATCAGGAGTTGGCGGGGTTTGTGGCGAAGAAAACCTATGAACCGGTCGACCTCGCCAAGGTTGGCCAGCACGATGCGTCCGAGTTTTTTGAGCCAATAGCGCGGCCTAAAAAAGGCCAACTTTGGCTCGAGCGCGGGCGTTTCTATATCTTCTCAACAGCGGAATACATTCGCGTACCGCCCGAATTCGCGGTCGAGATGCTGCCCTACGACACCAGCGCCGGTGAGTTCCGCGCGCATTATGCCGGATTTTTCGATCCGGGATTCGGCTACGGACTCAAAGGTGAAGAGCTTGGAACGCCGGCTGTGCTCGAAGTTCGCGCTTACGAGGATGACCTGATCGCCCGTCACCGCCAACCCATCTGCCGCATGGCCTATGAGCGCTTGAGCGCCCCGCCCGACCGCCTTTATCACGCGGGCATTGGCAGCAACTACGCCACACAACGCGGGCCAAAGCTCAGCAAGTTCTTTCGAGCGTAGAAAAGCCAATGGCGCCGATCAGCGCCGCGCGCTCTCGCCATTAACGCCAATGTATCCTCCCTTGATATCGAAGGTGAGGATCGCTCCATTACGGTCGACGACGACGGATGCTGGCTGATTATCGGGAACCTGTTTCCTGAACGTCGACAGGTCGTTGATGGATGTGACGTTTTGTCCATTGTAGGTCACAATCAAGTCACCCACTTGCAGGCCGGCGGCCTTGGCCTGCGAGTTATCCATGACCTGAGTGATACGAACGCAATTCCCGGCGAAAAGAGTCACGCTTATGTCGTTGATGCCTTGGTGCGCGTAGACCTCGATGGTCGAGGCGAGCAGGTTGCTTCCGCCTCCATTCGCCGTAACGGAGTAGCGGCCAGCGTCTAGAACTTCAATAACCGCGGGCTGCCCCGGTCCGCGGCAACTTCCCGAATACATCGCTGCGGTATTCATGTCGAGAGGCCGAACGTCGATGGCGTTGCGTATGACATTGCCTGCTTCGTCAAAGACGGTAATGGTGAGCAAGCAACCCGGCTCGACGCTCATATCGCAGAGATTATCGCCGGCGACGAGCGTCAGCGTGGTTTTGAAGCGCGAGCGATAGGGGTCATTCGGATCGCTGCGCGAATACTGGTAGCTTACAACTTCTATCGTTTTGACGCCGGGCGAGAGTGGGCCGAGATTGAATCTGCCTTCCGTTCCGTTGATACCGACAATGTTCTGGTTACTGCCGTTTCTCCCTTGCGGAGGCGCATTGGGGTCAGTAACCCTCACGTACATTTGTTGCGGGATGGCGCTGCCATCGCTCATAGTGACGATGCCCCGCACAAAGCAGCCTTGTTCAAGGGTGAACGCCAGCGGATTATCCCCCGCGGCGAGCGTTACATCCTGATACGCCGGCGCATACCCCTCGGCCTGAACGGTGACGCGATATTTCCCGGGCTCGATGCCGGCATAGCGCAGGCGCCCCGGCGCCGAATCGAGTTGCGAAACGCCGATACCCGACTGAGGTTCACCCTGGTCGTTGAGCACCGAAAGGGACACTCGCGGTTGCAAAATCGGTTCGTTTGATTGAGCGGTCACAGTAATCGCGAGAATAGCGCCGATGTCGACAAAAACATCGTGTTTGGTTTCGCCGGTTCCAAGCGTGATCCCTTCCTCGATCGTCTTTTGTCCCACCACGGCTCTGAGCGTGTAGGTGCCGGGCTCGAGGGAGTCGAAGCTAAAGCGGCCGAGAGAATCGGTCGAGGCGTACGCGGCTTGACCTCCATTGGTTTTGCTGCTGGATGAAGTGGAGTATCTGCCGCCAAAACCAGACATCATAATCTCGCCGGAAGATTCCCCAAAGGACGTACTCGCATTTCTGCTGCTGGCTTTGCTCTTTTGGGCGTCTTTGTCCTGGATTCCTGCGGGCCAGTGAAGAGTAATGTTGATGTTGGGGAGAGGTTCGTTGTTTCCGGTGGACAATACACGTCCATTCAATCGCGCTCCTTCGGTGAGGGGAAGCTCCACTTCGCCGCCGGTCTCGGCCACGGTGATAGAACGTTCTTCACTTTGGTAGAACCCTTGGGCGGTGGCGGTGAATATCCATTCGCCAGCTTTCGATACCATGATGGTGAAGGTGCCGTCTTTGCTGGAAAATTGCTCGGTGACCATGGCATAACGATATTGCGCGGTTGCATCGAAACCCTGAATTGTGAATGACGCCGGGAGCGAACCCGACGGACAGACAAGTCTTCCGTTCACCGGGATGAGACTCGATGAAATAAAAATGTCGCTGTTGTCGCCAGCGGCGACATTGTAAGCGTAACCTGTGCCGATGCCGGCCTCTCTCACGGAAAGATTGTATGCCAGCATGGAATCCAGTCCGTCGAATTGGAAGCGCCCGTCCTTGTCGCGGTACGGGCGCGTGAGCTGGATCGTGTATTTGCCCGAGGCCCGCCCCAGCACCGGCTTGCTGACGAACAGCCGGTCGGCGCCGCCGGCTTCGGCGTGCACGCGGAAATGCTCGCGGTCCGAAAGGTCGATGCGCGCGGGGAGCGGCCCGACGCTGGTCGCGACGAGAATGCCGCGCGCATCGATGACGCCGATCTGCGGCAGGTCCTCGATCAGCCCCGCGTTCTGCGCGAGCCATGCCTCGAGCCGGAACCCGGCGGCATCGCCTTCGAGCGTGCGGCGCATCGCGACCATGGCCACGTCGGTCGAGCGGACGAGGCGCGACACGTGCTCGTCGAACAGCCGTGCGAGGTTGGCGAGGTCGTGGCGGGTTCCCTGGACGGCCTGGCGCTCGATGCTCGCGAGCAGCGCGACGATCGCCGTCCACACCACCGCCGTGACCAGAACCGCGATCCAGGTGGCGCCGGAGCGTATGAGAAACGGTGATTTCAAGGAACGGCCGCGAATCGACGGGGCTGGGGGGCGCTATCCCCAATCAAATCCGTTTGTCTTAACAATGTGTTTACCGCCGACATGCGTGAATGGCCTGCCCGCGCGATGCGCCGCTGCGCGGCTTGCCGGCACGAGGGATACGGGATGGCCTTGCACGTGCTCATTGCCGACGATCACCGGCTTTTCGGCGAACTGTTGTCGGCGCTGCTCTCGACCATCGACACCGGCGCGAAGATCGATTTCGTTCCGAGTTTCCCGAGTGCCCGGGCTGCGGTGGAGGCGAATTCCGGCTACGACCTGATCCTGCTCGACCTCGCCATGCCCGGCATGCTCGGGCTGAGCGGCGTCGAGCAGATGGTACGGCGCTGCCCGGGAACGCCGGTGGCGGTCGTCTCCGGCACGATGCGCCAGAGCGACATGCGCGGCGCGCTCAAGGCGGGCGCGCGCGGCGTGCTGCCCAAGACCTTGGGCGGCGAC
>JABWBM010000178.1 GCA_013360495.1 Planctomycetaceae bacterium | reverse complement strand
CTGGAAAGACCGGAGATATCCTGAAATACGGCTTCGGGAATTTCAGTACTTCTGAACTCGGACGAGGCCAAGCCATCAATACCGTCACCACGGCATGTGTGGCGTCCGCCTTCTTTATGACCAATAACCAAAGCCTCGGAAATACCGTGCTTGGCGACAAGTCGATAGCTGAACTCGGCAGCGGTGGCCGTGTGGCGCTCGACACCGGCGATTTCACCGGTGCCTTGCGCGTTGTTGACCAGGCTATAGACCGGGTCATCACCGAGCAAACGCGTCTTGGTGTCATTCAGGGTGCGTTCCTTGATGCGATCGCCCGCGCCGAGACCCAGATCGGCAATCTCAACTCCGCCGACACCGATATCATCGGCGTCGACGCGACGGCCGAGATTACCAACCTGATCCAGGCTCAACTGGGCGTTTCGACGGCCAGTTCGATCCTGGCGCAGGCCAATAATATCCAGGCGACGCTTGCATCGTTGCTTGGACGGTAAGTGTTTCGTAAAGCGCTTTCTGGCGCGGCCGGCAGGGGGTGTCCTTCGGGATACCCCCTGTCACTTTTTAGGACGGCGCTTACTTGGAGTTCCGTTGTAGCGCCATGCGCCCCCGCATGGCGTCTTGACGTTTTAGATCGTCCGTCACGCGAGGGCGCGTGACGCTACTCTGCTAGATGCATCTTCAACGCCCGCTTGAGCACTTTCCCCGTGGGGCCATGGGGTAATCCCGGCAACATCTTGATAAGCCGCGGCATCTTGTAGTCGGCGAGCCGCTCGCGCAGCCAATCCTTGAGCGCGTCAGGCTCAAGCGTCGCCCCCTTATGGAGCACGACGAAAAGAGCGGGCGCTTCCCCTCGCGTCTTATCGGCCATGCCGATGACGGCGTTCTCTGATACAGACGGATGTTCGGCCACCACGTCCTCAATTTCCGATGGGTGGATATTCTTTCCCGCCGAGATGATCAATTCCTTGATGCGGCCAGTGATCGCCACAAAACCATCTTTGTCAGCGCGGGCGAGATCGCCCGTAGCGAGCCAGCCCTCGGCGTTCACAGGCGATTCAGTGTGGTTGTGATAGCCCGCCATCACCGATGCCGAGCGAACCTGTAGCTCGCCCTCTTCACCGGGCGTTACTGATTTGCCTTCAGAGCCGACGATACGCCACTCCACGCCGGGCATGACTTTCCCGATGGTGCCGGGCCTGTTGATCGCAGGCGTGTTGACCGCCACCACAGGTCCGTGCTCAGTCAATCCATAGCCTTCAAGCAATGGATGTTTGAATACCGTCTCGAATTCCTCACGTACATCGGGCGGCAATTTCTCGCCGCCAGCAATGGCGAGCGTCAGGCCAAGAGTCTTCGCGTCTTTACCGGCGCGCTTGGCTGAGCGTGTGAGCATTCGATACATGCTTGGCACGGCGACGAGCGCGTTGGCGCCGAACTTCGGCAGCGCCTCGATCACCTCGCCCGGGTCGAAACGCGGGAGTAAGCTCGCCCGCGCCTCGCTCACAGCAGGAAGCACCACCGCTACGGTAAGCGCAAAGGTATGAAATAACGGCAGCGCCGAGAGCATATGAAAGCGCGGAAGGTCGAGCACTTGCCGCAGCGATTCGTGCTGTGCCAGAAAATTGGCGTGGGTGAGCTTCACGCCCTTGGGCAGCGACGTGGTGCCGCTGGTATAGAGCAGCACCGCGACATCGCTGGGATTCTTTGCCGGTTCGGGTTTGGACGACGCAGCGGCCGGCTTGCCGAAATCCTCAATGCAAAGCGTGCGCACGCCGAGCGGCTTAAGCTTGTCCTCGAATTGGCGGCAGGTAATAACCAATTCCGCGCCGGAATCCTTGAACACATGGATCAACTCGCGCGGCTGCAGGAGAAAATTGATCGGCACTGCCGTCTTGCCCGCCATAAGCGTCGCGAAGAACACCAGCGGGAACTCTTTAATGGAAGGCAGGCAAATCGCAACCGTATCACGCGTGGTGTTGTTTGCCAGCAGCCTTGAAAGCGCGAACGCCCCGGCGGCAATCTCGCCCGAGCGCAGTTGCCCGGCGGGATCTTGATACGCGACATTTGCCGGATCGCGCGCCGAGCGCTCCAGCATGGCTTGATCGAGTGTCTTGAGAGCCATGGGGGCTTTCTGCTTGTGGCACAAGAGGGTAACGCGCGCTACCGTACGCAGCGCATTCTAACGGGGAATCAAGCGCGATGCACGACCGCCCGACGACGAATCTTACCCTTCTCACGCGGCCCGACTGCGCGAGAACACAACGCCTGTTACCCGCGATTCGCGAGCGCGTCGTAGCCGCAAACCTTGCCCTTGAACTCATCGACGTCACGCTCCACCCGGAAACGTTGCTCAAGCGTTTCGGCGAGCGCACGCCTGCGCTCCTGGTCAATGGCCGCTCGCGCGTATGGGGCGATATGAAGATCGAATGGTTCGCCCGCGAGATCGTTGCCGCGAAACTCCTGCGCATGCCGCCAAAGCTGATGCGCGTGAGCGCCGTGATCGTGCTCAAAGGGCGGCGCATGCTGGTTAACCTTAGGCCGGAAGGCACGTACTACGGAGGCTACTGGGAGTGGCCGGGCGGCAAAATCGAAGAAGGTGAATCGGCGGAACAAGCCGCCATTCGCGAACTGGCCGAAGAAATCGGCGTGCGCACCGGGCCGCTGACGTTGTTTGAACGTCGCCTGGTGGAATATCCTGAACGCTGGATTGACCTCAACGTATTCACCTGCCGCGCGAAGTGGTTCAGCCGCCCGCACGCTCAAGCTCTGGAGCATCGTTGGCTCCGCCCCGAAAAACTCCGCGCATTGAAGTTCCTCGAACCGAATATCCCTATACTGGAGAAGTGGATAAAGTCCAACACTTGATTGGAGGAGCGTTCCATGCTGACAACCGCAGCCACAAAAGATTATTTTGCGCTGGTGCGGGAATTTCCCCTGCAGGCGATCGAATCCACCGAGGAACATCGGCGCGCCATCGAAATGCTTACCAAGCTTTCCATGTCGGAACGTTTGAACGCAGGAGAACGGGTTTATTACAAAGCATTGACGGCGCTGATTCGCCATTACGAAGCCGAATTTGACACTTTCGAGGCTTTTTCGCCGCGGGCATATCTGGCTGCGCTACTGGAAGAACACGCGATGTCGCAAAAGGATATCGAGCGAGCCTGCGGCATTCCGCAAAGCGTCATCTCTGCCGTCCTGAATGGCAAGCGCGGCTTCACAGAATCACAGGCATGCAAACTCGCGGCGCATTTCAAAGTCCGCCCGAGCGCGTTCTATGCTATCGAGCAGCCGCGCCAAAAAGCCGCGCGCGGGTGATCATTGGAGCGCCCTGTGAATGGTGCATCACACAACAATCATTTTTCTTCAGCATTCAAGACAACTTTGAGAGCGTGTGCTGCCATAGAGCAATTGGATGCGAAAACGTAAGTAAAATAGACCATTCCAGCGAAAGACATGCCTACCCCAATGGCCACCCCGTTAAATTTTTTGCTTTTCTCCAGTTCTGTATACGAATCGTACTTGTCCCAATACATTAGGGGCAGACATACAAAAGCCGTTACCATCACAAGGTATAAAAAGTAGCACAACAAGTTATACCGCACCGTCAGAGAAATTTTTGTCAGATCCCCGTGGCTACGGACTGTCCCGTACCCTCTGATAGAAGTTAAGAACTCGTTTGGGGTCAAACGACGGGAGCCCAACCGGAGCCTGAATTTCACAATACTTGGTTCGTTCCAAGAAACTATCGAGGATATATTTGTTACCCCGTAAGGATCGCCCGTCACAATACCGTGTGTAGCATACGCGAGCTGTTTTTCGATTCGCTCTTTGACTTCGGCGCAAGAAAGCGCCGTCTGAAGTTTGACTCTGGCGAAGGGCAGCAACCGAATCATGCGCCTCTCCGAAGCTATTTAGGCAATCAAAACGCCAGCTCGACCCGCGCGGTGACAACAAAACGGTCCTGAAACTCGTCGTTGTTCCACGGCCAGTAATACTCGCCGCCGAGAACGAAGAAAAGCGGTATGTCCTCGCGGCGCATGTCCCACACCATCTCGAGGTTGAAGTCGCTGCCGATGAAACCCGATTCATCGGTAAAATACTCGCTTTGATAGATCACCGTAGCTGTAACGCGTGCGGCGTTGGGCCGAAGAATGTCTGTCCCGCCTCGATCATTGGTGAAAACGCCTATCATGGGCTGCACGCGGAAACCACTATCGTCCGTGCGGATCCATGTTTCCGCGCCGAGAAAATAATTGGCGCCGTCGGGCTGCACGAGGTCGTTGAACCAGATGCTCGAAAGGTAGAGCGTCTGCGTCTCCTCCTCGAAGCCGCCGGGCAAAGGCGGGTTGAAGCCGTTGACTTTGCCACCAAGATCGGCGGCCGAATTGCTCCAGTCGCTCAGCGTGTATGCAATGGTGTTCAGTGAGTAGTAAATCTTGTGGGAATAGGACAAGCGGTAATCGGTCACCACCGGCGCAGAATAATCGTAATCGTCCGATGAATCGGCCAGCGCGAAGATGCTCGCCTCAAAACCATACATGCTGGCAAAGCCGTCAAAGGTCCAGTTGAGACCATCGCCCGACATGGCGAAATCGCGCCATTGATAGGTCGAGGCATAGCCAAGGCTTGCGCCGGCGCGAAAGGGCATCAGGTCGAACGCGTCCTCTGGCGCCATGCCCCGGCTCTCGGACCGGCCGCGGCCGCCGCCTTCGGTATGGCCCACGTCGGCAAAGGTGCGTGTGCGCGGGAAAGTGAAGTTAAGCTCGGCGACCAACGCGGGCGCGCAGGTCAACAAAAGCAGTACGATCGATGGCAAACGCTTCATGGGATGTCCGTTCAACGAATGGCCGGGGCGGGGGTTGGAAGTTTAATCAATTCCTGTGGGTTAAAACAGCCTTACCGCAACAATATCTCCGGCCTTCGGCGGCGGGCTTCCGGCCTCGATCTCCACCATCCCCGACGCCATACCGACGGATGAAATCGCGGCACTCCCCTTGAACGCGCCCGCAACGCGGCCATCGCCGTCAATCACCACCGGAACGATGGTGAGTTTGGATGGATCGGGGTTGAGCGCTTCGGTAAGCACCCCCTCGACTCGTGGCTCCACCACATCCTCGTATCCCGCAAGCTTGAGCGCGGCCGGCACGACGAAGTGATAGGCGAGCGCCAGAGAGCTTGTCGGAAATCCCGGCAACCCAAATACCAGACAACGTCTCACCGTGCCGAACAAGAGCGGCTTGCCGGGCTTGATGTTGACGCCATGCACGAGCGTCCGGCCACAAGCGTCGAGTGCGCGGCGCCCAAAATCCTTGTCCCCGACGCTGGTGCCGCCGGTAAAGACGATGATGTCGTACCGCTTGGCGGATTCGCGCAGCTTCACGGTCATGGTGTGTTCGGTGTCGCGCACCGTTGGACAGGCGGTAACGTCGATATTGTGACGTTTAAGGAGCGCGGCGATAGCGGAAGTGTTGCCATCATACACATCGCCGGGGGCGAGCATTTGGCCGGGCTGTTTGACTTCGTTGCCGGTGGTGAATACCAACGCTTTGGGCCGCGCGCGAACGGGAACCGCGCCAAGACCACAGGCGGATGCGAGCGCAATCTGGGCCGGCGTAATCACATCGCCTGCTTTCAGGATCACGGCTCCCTTGCGGACATCGTGGCCCGCGCGAGCGATCCATTGACGCTTTGACGCCAGCCTTGAAAACTCGACGCGGCCATCTTTGGAAGCGCGCGAGTCCTCGAACATTACTACCGCGTCCGCGCCTTTGGGAATTAATGCGCCCGTGGCGATGCGCACGCATTGACCACGGCGAATAGAACCGTTGAATGGCGCTCCCGCAGTTGCCTCGCCAATACAGGCAAGCCGCACACCAACCTTGGCAACGTCACCACTGGCAACGGCGTAGCCATCGCGTTCTGACGTGTCGTATGCGGGCAACGTTACCGGCGACTTCACTTCACGCGCGACGATGCGATCGGCTGCATCGATCAGCGCGACAGACTCCAGGCGCGTCACCGGCTTGATCGCGCCGAGGATTTGCAACGCTGCATCGTGCGGCTCATGCAGTTTCCACGCGATAATTTTCGGCGTTTCCTTGCGCGCGCGGGCTGGTGTTCGTGCCATAGGTATCTCGCTCGATGAGTGCGGGTCGAATGATACGGATTCGGCGGAAGTTCGCTACAGGACATAGCCCAGCGCGTAAAAGCCGCCAACAAGAAGGATTGCAAGAACAACGGTGATCAACGCGAAATGCTTGTCGATGATTCGCTTGGCGAGATCGCCGAAGAAGAAGAGCAGGATACCCTCGGCGAAGAATCGCATGCCACGTCCGAGCACCGAGCCAAGCACCATCGGCGCCAGCGCCATGCCGAACACGCCCGACGCGATCGTGGCGACTTTGTAAGGAATTGGCGTCAACGCCGCCACGAACATCGCCAAAAAGCCCCATTCTCCGAAGAGTTTGTTGGCCTTAAAGAATAATCCATCCGGATAAATCGCGGTA
>JABWBM010000177.1 GCA_013360495.1 Planctomycetaceae bacterium | reverse complement strand
TTATCTGCGTTCATCATCTTCATCCCTGTTCCAGATTTCTTTGTGGTCTTGCTCCGCGACTTTGCGATGAAAGATTCCCTCATATCCACTATAGTCCCCCACCATGAACGGCGTGATGATCGGCATCATCGTCTACATCGCCCTGCAATTGCTGGTGGGCTTTCTCGTTTCGCGCAACGTCAAGACCGAGCAAGATTACCTCGTCGGCGGCCGCAAGCTCGGGCTTCTGATGGCTACGCTCACGATCTTCGCCACATGGTTCGGCTCGGAAACCTGCCTCGGCTCGGCGGGCGCTACCTACAAGGAAGGCATCTCGGGCAACGCGGGCGACCCCTTCGGCTACTCGCTCTGCCTGATTCTCATGGGGCTTTTCCTCGCCGTGCCGCTCTGGAAGCGAGGGCTCACCACCATCGGAGACCTGTACCGCACGCGCTTCGATAGCGTCACTGAAAAGGTCGCCGTCCTGATCATGGTGCCGACCTCGATCCTCTGGGCAGCGGCCCAAATTCGCGGCTTCGGCACGGTGCTGGGATCGGTCTCAACGGACTGGGATATCGAAGCGACGACCACCATGGCGGCCGCCGTGGTGATCATCTACACGGCCTCGGGCGGATTGCTCGCCGACGCCTGGACCGACCTGATACAGGGCTTCGTATTGATCGCCGGTCTCGTAGTCCTCTTTGCCGTGGTCATGGCGAGCGGGGACGCTCCGGCGCTCGATACGCTCCCGCCGGAACGGCTGAGCCTGATGACTGACAAGGATACGTTTTGGAGCTTCGCCGAACGCTGGGCCGTACCGCTGTTTGGCTCAGTGATCGCGGCGGAGCTGATCAGCCGCGTGCTCGCAGCGCGCAGCCCGCAGGTGGCGCGTCGCTCGGCATTGATGGCCGGAGGTGTGTACCTGCTCATCGGGTTGATCCCGATCTATCTCGGGCTGATTGGCGCGCGGATGTTTCCGGGGTTGGAGGATTCCGAGCAGGTGCTGATCGTTCACGCCCAACATCACTTCCATGACTTCTTCTATATCGTATTCGCCGGTGCCATCGTCTCGGCGATTCTCTCCACGGTGGACACGACGCTCCTCACGGCCGGGTCGCTGACGGCGCACAACGTGGTGCTACCCTTGATGAAGGCGCCGTCGGAACGCACTCGGCTGTTGGTCAACCGAGGATTAGTCGTCGCTTCCGGTATCGCCGCCTATCTCTATGCCTTGGAAGCGGAAAGCGTCTCCGAAACAGTGGAAGAGGCTTCAAGCCTTGGCTCCGCCGGGATATTCGTCACCATCGTCTTCGGCCTGTTCACCGGATTCGGCGGGCGCTGGGCAGCCATCTCGTCTCTTGTTCTTGGACTAGCTGCGTATCTGCTGCTCACCTACTGGTCCCGATGGGGCATGGAAGCCGTTGTCGGCGAGTTTGAGGCAGCGAACTATCCCTATCTGTGCTCGTTGGCAACGGCGTTTAGCGCATACGTGCTTGCGGGGATCCGCGAGCGGAAGTCCCCCGCAAACCCCGCGACAGTGTAATTTCCCTACAGCGTAGCTGCCCGATAGGCTATAATTCCTCTGCTTTCCCCTCGTCCCCTGCTTTGACCAAGGGGTGTTCCCATGAACCGTTTGATTCGCATTCTTGGCGTTGCCTTGTTCGCGCTCGCGTCGCCGCTCGTGGCTGCCAACGACGAAACGGATGCCGCGAAGGCAGAGACCAAGCTTGATGCCAAGATTCTGGACTCGTTCTCCTGCAAGGATACGCCGCTGACGGACGCGCTCACCACGATCGCCAAAGAAGCCGGCGTCTCCATCATCGTGGACAGCAAGAACGTCGACGCGAAGGACAAGACCGTCACCATCGAGCTGGTGAGCATCAGCGCGAAGAACGCGCTGGCCCATGTGCTCAATCAAGCGGGATTGGTACGCCGCTTCAAGAACGGCGTGATCGTCGTGACGACCAAGGAAGCCGCCGAGGCGAACCCCGTGCTCGTCACCAAGACCTACGACGTGCGCGACATCACCGCGGTGATCCGCGACTTCAAGGGACCGAAGGTCGAACTGAAAGGCGAGGACGACAAGCTCAAAGACCCCGACGACGATGACGACGACGAGAAGGAAGTCCAAACCATCGACGACCTGATGGACCTGATCAAGGAAACCGTCGAGCCGAAGACGTGGGGCAACAACGGCCACGCCATGGCGAAGTTCAAGGGCAACCTCGTCGTCACCACCACAACCGAAACCCAGAAGAAAGTTGCAGCGCTGCTCGAACAGCTTCGCGCGTCGAAGTAGGCAAGGCACGATAGGCTCTCCCCATTGGACTTGGGGCGGCGACTAAAGCGTTCGTCCCCCGCGTGGCAGCATTGTCGCGTGATCCAGCCCCTTCCCATTAGGACTGCAAAGTCCCTCTGGAACGTCATACCGGCGAAAGCCGGTATCCAGAGGCCCAAGAACTGACTGGATTCCGGCTTCTGCCGGAATGACGGCGAGTTGCAATCTCACGACTTTGCAGCAGTCCGGCGCCTCCCCATTATCCCGCTTGACTCATTCCTGATCTTCTCTACACTGACCCCCCTACTTTAAGGAAGCCTGTTTTTGGAGAATGAAGTTATGGGGCGTTACATTGGCCCGAAGCACCGTTTGAGCCGCCGCTTCGCCGAGAACATCGGCGGCTACGCGAAGACTCCTCTTGCGCGCAAGCCCTATATGCCCGGCCAACATGGGCCGACAGGCAAGCGCCGCAAACCCTCGACCTATTCCAGGGGCGTGAACGAGAAGCAGAAGTTGAAGGCCTTCTTCAACCTCCGCGAGAGCGCGTTCCGCCGCTACGTCGACATGGCGATGCGCATGGAAGGCAATTCCGGTGAGAACCTGATTCAGCTTCTCGAGCGCCGCCTCGACAACATGGTGTACCGCATGGGTCTCGCGCTCACGCCTCGCGCCGCGCGCCAGCTTGTGGCCCACGGCCATGTCAATGTCAACGGCAGGAAGGTGGACGTGTCGAGCTACAGCGTCAGCCCCGGCGACGTGGTAAGCCTGCGCGAGAAGAGCAAGGGCCACCTTCAGGTGAAGGAAGCCATCTCGCAGTTCAAGGACCTCGTTCCTTACGTCAAGCGCGACGACGCCAAGTGCGAAGCCACGCTCGTGACCTTGCCCGCGCGGAGCGACATTCCCGTCCATATCGAGGAACGCCTCGTTATCGAATTCCTGTCGCGCTAAGCGCGAACAGAGCGATTCCCGAACGCACCCCCGCCCAACGCGGGGGTGTGTTGCTTTGGGCGAGACCCTCACAGGGGATCTGCCGGAATCTCTGCGGCGGCCTGGGAACACGGCGCTTTTCCCGTAGTCACGGCACTCCCCGTCGTTAATATGAAGCTCATTCGTATTACCTTGCGGAGAGTCTTTCATGCTCGTGGTTCAATTTCTGCGCTGGGCTTACAAGGTGTTGACGGGCGAGCAGCGCCCGTGGCAGATCGCGCTTGGCGTGGCCATCGGCCTCGCCTTCGGGTTGATCCCCTTCGGCTTTCTGACGCTCGCCGGTCTTCTCCTGCTGCTGCTGATCAACGTGCATTTCGGCTCGGGGCTGTTTGGTCTCGCTATCGGGCTGGCGCTTGGCGCGCTGCTCGATACCTCGCTGCTCTATCCCCTTGGCCAATGGGTGATCGAAGCCGGACCCCACGGT
This sequence comes from Planctomycetaceae bacterium, assembly GCA_013360495.1. Taxonomy (GTDB): domain Bacteria; phylum Planctomycetota; class UBA8742; order UBA2392; family JABWBM01; genus JABWBM01. The sequence continues at coordinate 2,855 of JABWBM010000177.1, read as the reverse complement.
CTCTTTCTCTCGCTCGCCACCAGTGAGGTCTGGTCGCTCTTGCGCCTCCATGAGAACACCACCATGGGCGGCCTTGTGGCCGGCATCGTGGCGGCGCCGGTGGTCTTCGTCCTCGTGACCATCGGCGTCAAGCGTTTCCGCGGGCCGGTCACGGAGCGCTTCGGCAAGAGCAAGACGTTGAAGGCGTTGAGCAACACGTTCATCATCCGCGGCCTGCGCTGGTTGCTGGTTGGTTGACGCAAGGGCCGTAGCGCCACGATTCATCGTGGCGTCTTCCGGCGACGACACGATATTCGAGAGGCGAAGACGTCACGCTCAAGCGTGACGCTACACGGACAAGGAGACAGGCGTGCCTATACGACATTACACCATTCTTGGGTTTGTGACCTGCACTGTGCTGTGGCTGACCGCTTGCGCTTCCGACCGATACAATATCTCTATCGACAGCGAACCACCCGGCGCACAGATCTTCGTCGACGGAAAGCACCAGGGAACTACTCCGACAAATCTCTACATTACAAGAGGAGGACACCAGCTCCGTCTCGAATTGGATGGATATACGCCAAGAGATTTTGAACTTCCCCAAACGCCGCACTACGGCCTTGAAGGCGAAGCGATTTTCTATCCAAGAGACCAATTCCATTTCACTCTTGAAAAGGAGTAACGCGATATCACTTTGCTCCCCCGCAGGCGGATATTTCGGCGAAGACGTCACGCTCAAGCGTGACGCTACAAAGAGAAAGACCTATGACCGACGTAGAAGAAGCTCTCGACTCCTCAACCATCACGCCCGATATCGAGCCAAAGATCGGCTTTGTCCGCTGGAAGGCGATATTGCTGCTGCCGCTGCCCATCGCGCTCTTCGCGGGTCTCTACGTCATCTTCGGCGACACGCTCGCCCAATCCGCCATGGATGCGGCGCTCTCCGCATCGCTGGGCGAGCACACGCGCATCAAGGACTATCAGGTCAGCTTCTCGGTCTTCGGGCCCAAGCTCACCGTCGAGAACCTTGAATGCTTCCACCCCGACAAGAAGCTCAGTAAGGGCAAGACCGCCGAGGAGGTGAAGGCCCTACCCGACGAAGACTGGAACCCGATCTTCGCCTTCAAGCGCTTGAACGCCGACGTGGACTTCCTTGCCCTGCTCGCCGGGCGCGTGTGGATCAACGACTTCGAGTTCAGCGGCCTGCGCGTCTACCCGCGCAACTTCTCAAAGGTCAAGGAACCCGACGAACCCGAGGAACAGAAGACGCCGACCACACCCATCGAGAGCGTCACGGAACTCCTCCAGCAGGTCGAGGATATCCGTAACAACGAGTGGATCCGCCAAGCCATGGAACTCGTGGAAGGTGACGAGGAGCAGGAGAGCGAGGAGGAGCGCTTGGCGCGTGAACTGCGCGAGAGTGTCCCCCCATCGCCCACCTACATCATGGACGAACTTTCGAAGCTCGGCCAGCCGGCCTTCCTATCAAAGAAAGGGTCAATCAACGACCTCGAACTCAACTTCCACCGCAAGCACTTCAAGCCGACGGGCAACGAGCGCTCCATGCACAGCCTCACGCAAACCTCCCTCACCGTGGAGAACGTCAGCTCGTCGCCTAAGGAGTGGGGCCGCTTCATTACCGCTACGGGCTTCGGCCTCGTTAACGGCAAGGAGGGCGAGCGTATCGACCTCTCCTTCGCCATCAACTATTCCGATGCGCCGGAAGATGCGCTCAAGCCGACCTACGGTTCCATCGCGTCCGACACGCTGAAGTTCGCGAAGCTCTTCGGTGAATCGCTTACCAAGGTCAAGGCGGGATTCTATTCCTATACCGCCGACCACCCGACGGCCAAGGGCGCATCCGTCGTGCGCCTCGGCGGTCAACTCGCCAACCTCGGCTCGCGCGCCGAACTCTCGCTCTGGCTCGACGGCGACGGCAAGCAAGGGACAAAGGCGGCCCTCGGCCTCAAGGTCGACGACCTGCCCGTGGACAAGGTGCTCGGCCAACTCGGCGATCTTCCCTTTGACTTCGAGCCGGGCATGAAGGCGAGCCTCATGTCCTGCAACGCGGATGGCCGCACCATCGGCGACGCACCCGACAACCCGTCCACTTGCCTGCGCCTCACCGGCGACCAGCTTGAGATGCACCTGATGCTCAACCTCACGGGCGTGCGCTTGAAGCCCATTAAAGGAAAGAAGATCCTCGGCATCCCGAGCGAGCGCTTCGTCCCCGCCTTCAACGAGGGCATCGCAACCCTGCAGGACGACAAGGGGCGCGTGCCGCTCCAGGTCGGATTCAGTGGCGGTGCATCCAACCTCAGCTTTGGCCTCGAGCGGCCAGGTACGCGCGGGTTGGTGCTGCTCGTGATCGGCGCCATGGAGCTTGGCGTCGCCGACGTGGCCGGACGCACGGACATTGGCGGCATCGTTTTCGAAGACAATATGGTGCTCGACCTCGTGGCGCCGCCGGATGTGGATACGGCCGAGCGTGACCGCCACGATTTGAAAGACATCGGTTGCCGCGCGATTTTGAAGAACGCCATGCTCGACCCGAAGAAGCAGCCAAAAAAGATCGCGGGCATGGATTCGCAGTATTTCGTCTTCGCCTGGAACAAATTCATGGGCAAGTCGGAAGGCGTACCGATCGCCGATGTGACGCTCTTCGATAGCAAAGAAAACTTCTCGCCCTCCATGAAGCTCGACACCAACTCGCTCACGAAGGATATGGGAAAATCCCTTGGCATCGAAGACTTCGCCAAGGAACCCGCCAAAGCCTTGGAAAAAACATTCGGCAAGGAATTCGATGATTTCAAAAAAGATCCGGGCAAGGCGTTCAAAGATCTGACTGGCAAAGATATCCCTGTCCCCCTCCC
>JABWBM010000023.1 GCA_013360495.1 Planctomycetaceae bacterium | reverse complement strand
CTAGGGTTTCGCCATTTTTAGGTAGTGGTTGGGAGTGATTCCGTGTACTGGTTTTTGTGTCGAGCAAGAACCTTTACCCGGAGATCACCCCCATGCAAAGTCTGCGACCAATTGAAGACCTTGTCCATGCTTTTCGTGATGCGTTCACCGCGCCAACGTTCAGCAACTTCTCGACGCTGTTGTCGGCGTGGATCATGACGCCCTTGAAACGCACGGTCACCGGCTTGATCCGCTGTCCATTCACGGGACATGGTGTTTCGAACAACGAGAAACACTTTTCCGTCTTTCATCGCTTCTTCAGCCGCGCCCGCTGGGAACTCGACGACCTTGGCCGAGTGCTGATGACGTTCTTCGAGAAGAGCCTTTCCGATCGCGTCACGTTGATCGTTGATGACACGTTGTGCCGCAGAAGCGGCCCGCGCATCCTCGGAGCCGGCATGTTCGTCGATCCACTGACATCTTCAACAAGCAACGGACCGGCCCGGCGAAAGACTTTCGTCTTCGGGTTGAATTATGTCGTGCTCTCGCTGTGGATTTCCGCTCCCTTGTGTCATTCAGGAGGCATTGCAGTCCCCCTCCTCTTTCGTCTCTACCGCAGCAAGCGCACCTGCCCGGAGCATCTGTATCACAAACGCACCGCTCATGCGCTCGAACTGTTGCGTATCGCGATTCCCTGGTTTCAAGGTCGAAAGGTCGAAGTGCTTGGGGACGCCGAATACGCCTGCCGCACATTGCTCGATGGTCTGCCGCCGGAGGTTGAGATGATTGGTCCCTTGCCTGCAAAGGCTCAGCTTCACACCCCGGAGATCAGGCGCTTCCGCTCCGGCCGTCCTCGTCTGTGGGGCGCGCGTTTACCACGGCCGAGGGAATTGGCTGAAGATGGTGGAGTTCCCTGGCGCCGGGTAAGGGTTGAGATGTATGGCTCGCTTGTCACTGTTTTGGTCAAGGAGATGGCCGCGGTGTGGAAGAGTGCCGGGCATGGGCGAGTCATCAAGGTCATCGTCACACGAGATCCGGCGGGCCGCCTGCGCGATGGATATTTCTTCTCCACCCAGGGTGCCATGTCCGCCGAAGAGTTACTGGTCATTTACGCCAGACGTTGGGAACTGGAGGTCTGTTTCCGCAACGTGAAGCAGGAACTGGGGCTTGAGGAAGTGGCAAACGGGTTCACGCGCCGCAAGAAGAGAGGCAGGAAGCGTTCAGGTCCGCAGGCTGATCGGCGCCGTTTCCCTCTCGCCTCTGTTCGCACCGCTCCTTTTGCCTTCGTAGCCTATGGTGTCATCGTTGCCTGGTATCTGCGGCATGGCAACGCGAACGCCGATCTCTCAAAAGCGAGACGTGTGATGCCCTGGTATCGCCACAAGCAGAGCATCAGCTTTGCCGATATGCGTCTAAACCTTTCCGCGAATCCAGCAACGGTGCGGCTTTGCGAAAATCCCACTCGACGCGCTCCCTGATTGGCTCACCGCTGCGTAAAATGGCGAAACCCTAGACTAGCGCGGATTCAACTTCCGCTTGCATTACGATGATGAGCTGAGCGGCATCGAAGAATCCAGCGGTACGTGCTGCCACGTCCAAAGAGCAAAGCGCGTTTGCGACAGGTGTAGCAACAGCGTTTGTGTCGGATTGGGCGATAGCCATAGCGTCGAGTAGTGCGTTCAATAAGTCGCGTGCTTCTCGATCGACACTCTCGTGCAACTCCCTTGCCTGCTCCGGCTTCATCGACGCGTTGAATTGCGCTCTTTCAAGATCGCGCTGTCGCTGTCTGCTACGATTAATTGGGTCACTCATTACGCCCTCTCACATTGCCTTCTCCCCCCATACGTCGTTCCACCCTATAAACGCCGCCCGGCGGTCCAAGATTCTGAGACCGCCCTAAGCCTGCGAGGTTTCGAATGCTCAACGAGTCATTCCTTGCATGTCGCCGTCACAACACCCCAACAGCTTCAGTTCCCTAGAAGCGACTCTTATTCTTCTTCGTCGGCCGATAGCTCGTCATCGAACGACGCCTTGTCGTGGTACGCTCTATATTCTTTACCGTAGCCTGCACGCCTTGCTTTCCATTCTTCAAATGTTTCAAAATCTGGGTGAGGCCGACTCCATGTCTCGTTGCCGTGCTCGTCAATCTCAACACCTCTCGTCCAAGTTCCGAGATTGCTTTCGCCAAATATCGATGTCCCCTCGGCCCATTGATGATATAGGGGGTCACGAGATTCTCTATTTTGTGAACCTCGTGAGGTATCAATCGCCGTTTTGGCTACGAAGAACGCTCCAAATATTAAGGTCATGACCCACCCGGCAAGCGGGATTGCAACTAATCCCATCAAAACCCATTGGAACACGAGATACCCTGTGCTTTGCTCGCTGAAACTGTTAAGGGCGATGGCCGTTGCAATGAACAGCGCAACATATACGGCGCATCCAAAAGTGAAATTGTCCGATTTTTTGTCCACTCGGACTCCTCTTCCAATTCACCCGCCAGGTAAACTTCCTTCGCAATACTCTAGCATGTGCAAAAGACGAGGAAAATTGAGCATCCCGTCTGCGCCCCACAACTATGATGGGTATGTCGCAGAAATGACAAGAGCAGACACCCCTGCCTCGGGCGCGGCCGCAATCGGCTACGACGCCGCTTTGGGCAGAAACACGGCCGGGGAGACGCCGAAGTAGTCCGCCAGCGCAACGATGTGCTTCTTACCGAGGCTACGCGTTCCGTTGACGATACTGCTGATCGTCGGCTCGGATACGCCAAGGCACCGCGCGACATCGGCCTGGGACACGCCCTTGGCCTCGATCAAGGTTTCAAGAATGTCCGCCTCCGAAACGTCGTCAAATTGGAAACGTTCCTTCTCATATTCGCCGACAAGTTTGCCGAGCACCGCGAGATACGCCTTTTCACCCGCGTCGAGTCTGGGTTTGAGATGAAGCTCATCGAGAACGACGTATGCCGCCCGGAGCTTTTTATCCGATTCGATGGGCATGAGGGGGAAGCGCCCGACGAGCTCGAAATACTTCACGGCCCGCGCGGAGACATTCGCGATCTTCACGGATGGGTGAGCCTTTTTGGTTACAGCCATGGCATTCTCCTACAGCCCGTATTCTTTATCGTACTCCGCGTGTGTTCGCGCTTTCAGGATGTGGACGGCCCACGCCTCAAAATTCACCGCCGCCTTGACCCTGTACTTATTCCCGCCCACGTCGAACTCGACAATGAAACGTCCGTCCTCCAGCTTGCCCACGATGTCTGAACCGAACGAGCAGCGTTGCATGTCCGCACTATGCCGCCATTCGGCTTCCTTGACCGTCCGCACAAAAACGGCCATGGCTTTTCGGGCCGATGCGTGCTTCCTCGTGAAGGCAAGGATGCGTTCAACACCCGTCAATTGCATGGTTCAATGATACTCTTTACAGAAAGTAAAGGCAACAGAGTCTTCACAATATGTGAAGACAGCGGTCTTACGCCCCGGCGAGGGATTTCTGGGCGTTGAGCCAGGCGAGGCGGGCGCGGGCTTTGTCCTGTTCGTCGCCCTTCAACTGATGGCTCTCGACCTGCTGGCGAAGCGTCGTCAACTCCGCGCTCACAGCCGCGCTATTCACATCGGCGGCGCTAATCGCCTCCTCGGCGATGATGATCACCTTATTGGCGGCCGTCTGCACAAACCCCTGACGCACGGCGAAACGATCGACGGTCTCGCCGCCACTCTCCCCCGCGCGGCGGATACGCACCACACCGGTGCCGAGCTTCGCCACCATGGGCGCGTGCTGGGGCAGGATGCCGACCTCGCCGTCATGGGCGGGGGCGACCACAGAGCGGGCCTGACCGGAGTAGAGGGGCTTTTCGGGAGAGATGATGTCGACGTGCAGTTCCATAATGTGATTCCTTTAATGGAACGCGTCTTACCCGATTTCGTTGGTCTGTGCAATATCGAGATTTGTCCACCCTGCGAGGGCGCAGGGCGCTACACCGCTGGTTGTTCAATGCGCGAGAGCAACGCGGTGTACCACCTGAAAGTCTATCCCCCGATCTCGACGCGCGCGAAGCCCCATTCTTCCATGCCGCCGCTGCCGTCGTTGAGGATGTGCATCTCGACGGCCTTCAATTTCACACCCGTAGCAAGCCGCCCGATGGGCCCGGTGCAAGCGTCGGCGAAATAGCTGGCCAGTGTTTCACACGTTGGATAGGTAGCCGCGAGCTTTCCGGCGGATGATCCGCGTTGCAGCGATTGATTGCCGTTGAGCGTGGATCCCTTGAGTCCGTCGATCAGCGGCTCGACGATCTTGCGCACCTCGTACATATCGACGACAAAGCCGTTTGTGGGGTTGAGCGGACCTTCGATCGTCAGCATCAGTTGAAAGCCGTGATCGTGCGGGTCGCTGCGCACGGGGAGCCAGTGGGTCGCCCGGAACTCAAAAGGCACATTGATCGTCAGCCGCTGTTCCATCGTCATTCATCTTCCGCCGCCGTAGCCAGCTCCAGCGCCTTCTCGAACGCGCTGAAAAGCTGCGCGTGGGGCTCGTCCATCTTGATCGTGGTCGAGGCCTCGCCGTGGTAGAGCTCTTCGATATCCTTCCTGAATTCGCCCTTCCCGCAGCGCGCGACGGTCTTGATCAGTTCGGCCTTCACTTCAATATCCTCTGTGCGCGAATAGAGGTGCAGGAGCGGCATGGCGAAGTCCGACGCCTTCATGCCGCCCATCAAGCGCAGCAGGCGCATCACTTGTTCTTTCTCGAGAGTTTCGTCCATGAGCAGGGGCAAAACGTCCGAGGCGGAAACCTCGCGCCTTTCGAGCATGATGCGCTGGACCATCTGCGACTCGATATCGGTGTCGGCGAAGAGGCACATCTCGATCTGCACGTCAGGGGCGAGCATCCTGAGCTTCTCGGTCTGGCGGCGGTAGACGCGGGCATGTTCGAGGGCGTCTGTTTCCTTCGACGCGGCTTCGAGCGTTGAGCTGAGTTTCGCTTGAGTCGGGGGTGGGGGCGCCGCCTCGCCCAGCAAGCTCTGCACCTTGTATTTAAGCTTCGGCAGCGAGGCGGGCTTGGTGAGGTAGATGTTTGCGCCCACATCGAGCGCTTGGCCCATGGCCTTGTCGCCGGTTTCGCTGGTGAGCACGATCACCGGCAACACCGTGAGGTCCGGGCGCTTGCGGATGCGCCGGATCAGCTCGAAGCCGTCGATATTCGGCATGTTGATGTCGGTCATCACCAGATCGACGGGAATTTCGTCGAGCACATGAAGCGCTTCCTGCCCGTCGTTCGCCTGCACAACCTCATAGCCAAGGGACTCGATGCCCTTGCCTAAAATTTTCAGGATCGTCGGCGAATCGTCGACGACCAGAATCCGTTTTTTGGCACGCGCTTCCATGAGGGTTTCAATACAGGAGCCTCAAACGCCGCTGGCATCGCCGGAGACCGGCAAGTATCGTGCAGCAACACAGGCTCGTAGCGCCACGGCTTCTGCCGTGGCGACGTCATGCCATAGGCATGACGCTACACCTTGGTTGTACGATGCGGAGTCTAGGCATTATTCAAAGGTTTGGCGAGATGCCACCTCTCCCCGACAGCGAATTTCAGACCCTCCTCGCCCGGGTGCGCGAAGCCCTGCTGGACGACGGCTGGACCGTCGATGAGCAGCGCCCCATCGATTACGGCGTAGCACTCCGCCTTGCGGGTGGCGGTATGCTCAACGTCTATAACGGCAAGGCCGGGCCAAAGGCCGTGGTGGCCGGGAAATTCGGCAGCGATGAGCGGAAAAGGCTCGAAGCCCTCGCCTCGACGCTGGTCGAAGTCGCGGCATCTACTGCCCCCGGAGAACAAGCCGGGGCGGCGACAAATCTTTACCAATCCAAGGAACCTTGGATCGGTTGCGACGAATCGGGCAAGGGCGATTATTTCGGGCCGTTGGTGGTGGCTGCCGTGCTGGTAAGCCCGAAGCAGGTGGACGAATTGGGCAAGGCGGGCGTGCGCGACAGCAAGCGCGTGAGCGATGCCCGCGCCATGCAGCTCAGTGCGTGGATCGAGGAGCACTGTGAAACGGCTTTGCGCGTGCTCATGCCGCCCGAATACAACGCTCGCTACGGCGGGAACCTGAACGAGATGTTGGCGTCATTGCATGCGGAAACCATCGCGGAGTTGGCGATCAAGCACAAGGCCAAACGCGCCATCTCCGACCAGTTCGGCAATCCCGCGAAGCTCCGCGAGTTCCTCATCGAGCGCAAAGCCAAAGTCGAATTGATCTCGATCCCCAAGGCCGAGGCCGATATGGCGGTGGCGGCTGCGAGCATCGTCGCCCGCGGGCGCTTCTTGGCGGGTCTTAAGGAGTTGAGCAGCGACGCAACGATCGAACTCCCGCCCGGCGCTGGCCCGCAAGTTGATTCGGCGGCCCGCGAATTGGCAGGTCTTTACGGCGCGGGCTGTTTGAAGGACTACGCCAAGCTGCACTTCAAGACCACACAGAAGGTCGCCCCGAAATAGTTCCCGATACGCATTTCTCCTGACGCGTTCGTAATATGTATACTTGCTGATCGGCAAGAGGAGAAAGCATGGCTCGTGAGAAGCAACCACCGAGTGACTACGACGCCGAACTGCGCGCGCGACTGATACAACTGGCCGAAGATCACCCGCAGTCCGACATCGCGCGCAAGACGAACACGCCCCAGTCGAGCGTGAGCCGCTATCTCAAGGAACGCAAAGTCCCCGCCGAATTCTGCGCCGCGCTCATTCGTAACCTTGGCGTCAACCCCGCGTGGCTGCTCGCCGGCGAGGGAACGCGCTACACCGCCGATGTCACCGCCGATGCAGGTGATACCGCGTCGCAACTGGTCGAGCTGGTCGGCGCCATGAACACCGTCGCCCGGCTTAAACTCGGCGCGTTGGTGGGAAAGGATCATCAGAAGACGCTGCGCCACCTCAACGACCAGATCGAATCCTACGAGAAGCTGCGCGAAAAAGTCGACGCCGCCACGCGGCCGATGTTCGTGAAGCTCAATTCGGACCTCGCAAAAGCCATCAAACAGGGAAATTTCGAGAGCGCCGAGCGCATCATTCGCGCTGCGGAACAGGTTTCGCGCCTGTGTAATGACGAGGCCTTGCGCATGTCGCTCGACTCCGGCATCGCGCTCGTCGAGCATGAACGCGGCAACATCGATCGCGCCATCGAACTGCGCAAGCGCCTGTGGCGCCACCAGCTCGGAACCGCGAGCGCCTCCGACGCCCGCGCCCTCTATCACGGCGCAAATCTCGTGGTTGCCATGCGGAGCGCCCATCGCCTCGAAGAAGCGCGGCGTTACACCCGCGCCTGCCTCGAACTGATGAAGCCCTTCGAGCACGTTCACGCCTACAAGGTGCTGCTCTTCAGCGAGGGGGTGCTGGAGGTCGACCTCGGTATGATCGCGTCAGGCTTGCCGAAAATGCTCAACGCCTCCGAGCAGTTGACGGCGGCGTACCGCGCGCGCAACAAACCGGTGATCTGCCAGGCCTTGCTCCTGCGTGGCACGCTTTCGCTCGAACAAATCCTGCTCGACGCGAACCAAGCGCCGGCGGAAGCCGCCGAGAAACCCTCCATGGCGGGCTTGCTCGCCTTCGCCTGCTGGGAGGAAAAGGCGGCGGCCCTCGATCACGTCTGGCAGCGTTTCGGCCGAAGCCCGGATGGGATCGCAAGCCGGGAGCAGCGGCTGCTCATCCATCACAACGTGGCCCTGCGCGAAGCCCTTTCGGGGCGAAAGAAAGCCATCGGCGATTTTTGCAACCTGGACGACATCAACGAACTCAAGCGCCCGGGCGTATCGGTCGCGGCGATCCATACACGCGTGGCGGAGTGCCAAATAGCGAGGCTCTGCGGCAGGCGGGCGGAAGCGCTCAAGGCTTTCGACGGCGCCGCGAAACTCTTTGGCGAGCTTCCCGCCGAATACACCGCGCCGATCCTTGTCCGCGCGATTCATGCGCGCAATGCCCTCGAACTTTTTCCCGCTTCGGCCCGCTCACAGACCGAACGACGATCCCGTGAACAAGCCCAGGCTTTTTTCGACGACTATTACGCGCGGGGATATACCTGCTTCCGCCCCATGGTCAACGTCGTCGAAGCGCCCGACATTCTCGACGTGAAGGACGTCAAGACGCCGTTGTAGTATGTGCAGGACTGCAAAGTTATGAAAATCAGCAACCCTGAATTTTTCGAATATTAACAATCTCAAGATCCATGCAGTCATAGAATCGGTATGAAGAACCCCGCCACAAGGACGGGGTATCTTCCATGACACTCAGCAAAAGCAGTCTTGCCATTCACCGGCAATGCTCGCCCTTCCCGGCTGATTCAAAAGTCTTCCTCCGTCTGGTCTGGCGCTATTTCGCTCGTGTCGGAAGCGACACCGTCGATGGCGTCGTCGGCTTGTCGAATCAATTTTTCACAGCGCGTCTTTTCTTTCTCGGTGAGTTCGGGCACCTGAAATATCTCGCCAGCGCGAGGGTTGAAGTCCCCGTGGCGTTCGAGCTTCGTGAAATCAAGATAGAGAGTATGGTCGATGAAATGTTGCAGAAAGGCACGATACCGCTTGACGACCTCAATAGCTTTGGTCTGTTCCGGATGCTGAACGGCAACATCAAGCGCATGGCGCATGAGGCGGGCAAACGCATCGAAGGTGGCGACCCTTTCGCCTTTCTTTGATTTCCGGATATTTGCGTACGGAGTGCACTGGTGATTCTCGCGAAAAGCTTCCAGCACTTCCGAAGGAACATCGGGGGACCGATGACCGATGACCGGCGACTCGCTCCCTGGTAATACGAGTTTCTCGCCCTCCCTGCGTATTTCAGGAATGAGCGCCGACAAAGTGTCGAGGTAGGTATCCCATTCATCCTGTGTAAAAGTTTCGCGTCCCTGAAAACCCGGAACTCGAGGAAACCAATCGAGGAACATCGACCGCCCCGACCAGCTTCGAGCCGCTTCCTCTTTCAGGCGTGCTATTTCGTCGTGGAGCTTGTGAAAACTGTAGCCAATGGAAATGTCGTGATCCTTCGTCGGTTCGAGATCATTGAACGTCCATGTAACCCCCGCTTGGCCCCGGACCGCACCGGCAGGCGCGATGTTGCGAAGGTGTTCGATGTTGAAGTCGCCGCCAAATGTCAAGTTGACGATGGCGCTTTCGATCTTGTCTTTCCATGCGGCGCCGGTATGCAGCACGTAACCGGTATGTCCGGCACCCGGCTTGGGGGAGAGACTAAGCGTGTAGGTTACGACCTGAATGCACTTAGCATTGGCCTTGAATGTCGCGTCCCAAACATACCAGTAGTCGTGACTTGCGGACTTGGGGTCTTCAATATCTCCCATAGACCGTCCCCCCTTCGAATCGCCGACGCTTTCCTCGTGTGGCACATCCATACCATCTGCCTTCTTGCGAAGTGCGGCGCGATCAATCAACTTAACGCCATCAACCTTTGTTCCGTCCACGCTGATGGAAAAGTTGTTCATGGTTTGATATGGGCCGCACGGGAATCCTTCCTCGAAAGTCACCTCTTCGCCGTGGTTCACCATTTCAAAAGTCACCTCGACCTCGAGGGAGTAGTAATCGGAAGCGTGATCGTCCTCTGGATGCATCTTCGTCTCTTTGCACAGGCAAAGATTTACCACCTCGGATTTCATTTGAACCTCGACGTCCTCCATATCGGTGCTGAGAACGGGACCGGGGGCGGTCTTGCGCGGTTTAGGTGCGACATCCGCGAAGAGCCCTGACGACGATGCCAGGCACAGACCTGCGGCAAGCAATGTCGTACGAATGCGTGTCATGGTTTTCTCCTGTATGATGTTGTTCCCTAAAGTCTGTTTCATCCCTTCGATATGCAGGGAGCGATGCCAACGGCGGCAGCGCTCTCTATCCTGCTATCGCTCTTCACCGGGGCCTTCGCCGCCATCGCTTTCTTCATCGGGTTGGGCCGGCTGTGGAGCTTTCGGAGCTTCAACGCCCCAAGGCAAGGCGAGCTGACCGCGGATTTCGTCGTACTTCTCAAGCATTTCCTGCGCCTTGCTGTATTCAGGGTCGTCCTTCCTGCCGGTTTTGACGATGTCTTCAAGCAGCGACTTGCCGCGCGTGGCGTCCTTTTCGTCGCCGCCCCAGACCATGATGGCGCCTTCGGCACAAGCGAAACGGAGCTTATTGGCATCCCTGTGATCCGGCATGGCCGCCAGTGCTCGCCCGCAGAAATCGACCTCGTCGCCGATGGACTTGAATAGCAGCCCGCTCCACGGCCTCCCCCGGTCGAGCAAGAGCGTGTAGGCCCGCTCATCCTTGGCTTTCAAGAGTTCTTCGTACAGGCCGATGAAGGGAGCGCGCGATTTCATGTTGTCGGAAAAATGACCGTTCAAGCGTTCGCCCTTCTTAACCCGGCCGAGAATATCCGTGATCTCCATCTCGATCGACATGAGCGCCACGCGTATACGCGGCGTGATCGCTTCCTGCTTGGAAAGCTTCGGGATAGCGCCTTCGTACAACTCCTGCGCCCGCTCTGTAAGGCCGAGATCGTAGTACGCATCGGCCAGTTTCGTGTGCGTCTCAACACCGTCCGGCTGGGCCGCCCGCTTGCTTGCAAGTTCGCCGGCGGTCTTGATGCTGTCGCAAACTTTATCCATCCACGAGAGAGCCTCTGAAGACGTCTCGAACGGCGCGTTTTTGAATCGTGCGAGAACCTGCTTCTCGGCGTCGAAGATGACGATATACGTGAAGTATTTTTCCCAAACGGCAAGGACATCGGCGTGAGGTTTCGCGTATAACTGCCGCGACTCGACCCGCACGGGGATAAAAAGCGACTGAAACTTCTTCGCGACTTCCGCGTCTGACCAGACGCTCTTGTTCAGTTTCACTCACGGCCCTCAGGTATCGTTGGCGATGAGGGCGAAAATGTGCCTTTTCTTATCCTCTGCCAGCGACGCCTTGATGCCTTGAGACAGGTCGCTCTTCCATTCGATCCGGGCGGACGTGCCAGCCTGCGTCTTGGGAGCGGTCTTTGGCTCGCGCTCACCTTCTTGGGCCCAAAGCCCCGTGCCGCTGAACGCCACCAACGCCAAGCCTCCCAACAGCCATTGCGTTTTCATCGTTGACCCCGCTTTCATCAATCGTTGTTGAACCAAGCGGCTCCGTCACGGCGCCGCACGATCAATGCTACGCCTGAGCGTCCTCGGGCCCGATGTTCGCGCGAAAGAAGACATGCTTATACGCATATTTTATGGCCGTAATGCTCAAGCGCACATATTTGAATAAGCATGGCGAGGGGGCCGGGCGATTGGGGCGTATCCTTAAGGACGCGCGGCATCTGTGGCCGCTGGTTCATAGGGAGGCCGGTATGAAACGTCGTCTCGCTCCATGGGCCCCGATTCTGTGGGGAATAGTTGTGATGGCATGCCCCGCAACACTCGACGCCGCCCGGCTTGAAATCATTCCGGGAAGTTCAACGCTCAGCCGTTGCTGCTTCCCCGGACGCGAGTTCGCTCCGGCGCAGACAGCCAGCGGCAATAGCGGAATCAATTTCGACGTGGTAGCAGAGGGATACCCGCCTTTCGGTACGCCTCAAAATCAATATCAGTGGTCCATCGCGCCCGCCCCGGGAACGAACGCTCCCTGGCGGCGATGTGTGGTTCCGCCCGGGCTCTCCATCGATAGCGCGAGTGGCCGATTGACCGGGACCGTGTCGGACACGGCAATGGATGGGCTCATTGAAGGCGCGAGTTTTTACTTTGCTATTACCGTGACGAACATTGCCAACCCTCTAGAAACGGTCACGTGGAACTACTTGATGCAAATATTCTCGACTCCCGAGCTGGTGGCAACCCTTCCCGAGCTCCTGCCGGCGACAGCCTTTCAAGGCTACGAAGCAGCCATTGGAGTCAGAAGGGCGGCATTCCCTGATTCTACGGTAAAGGGTATATTCCGGCTCACCGGGGACCTCCCCTCCGGATTGGAAATTAGTGGAAACGATCAAGGAGATTATGACCGCCGCCTTATCTCCGGAACACCGGCAGCGAATGCGATAGGTGTCTATCCACTGCGTTTCAAGGTGACTCTTTCACCAGAAAGCTATTCACTCGACTTTGAAGAACTGATCATCGACTACGAACTCGAAGTTCTCCCCAACCCTGATCTCGCCATCTCCACCACCGAACCGCCAAACGCCTTCGAGCGTATCGAGTACGAATACCAGCTCGAAACCACGGGGAGTGTGGGCGGCGATCAACGCTGGACGGCGCTGACACCACTGCCGCCGAATTTCTATCTGACCTCAACCGGCATTCTCAATGGATTGCCGCAGCTCGACGACAACGGGACGTATCAGTTCGACGTGCAGGTGGAGGAAGAGGGGTTCGTTCCCGCTGTCGCCACCATCACCTTCACCATCGACCCCGATCTACGCCCGCGCTTGCGCGTCACTACCACCAGCCAGCTCCCTGACGGCGCAGCGGGCGAAAGCTACGGCCCCATTCAACTCGAAGTGGAAAACGGTTTTGGCCGCGCCTTCTGGGAAATCACCTCGGGCAGCCTCCCCAGAGGGGTGGTCTTCCGCGGCAATACCGCGACGATCGCCGGAACCATCAATCCGGACGCGAAAGGCTCCTTCTCGTTCAGCGTCTATGTCGAAGAGGAGGGAACCATTGAAACCTCCGCCACCTTCACCATTCAGGTGTACGAAGTCGCGCATCTCACTATCGCCACCACGTCGCTGCCATTCGCGCGGAGCGGCGAAGAATACACCTACATCTTCCGCGCATCGGGCGGCACTGCCCCATATACGTGGAGCAGTAGCGGTATGCCCGCGGGCATGAGCGTCGACGCCGCCAGCGGCATCATTACCGGCACGCCGGGTGTGGCCGGGAGCTATCAACTGGCCGTTACTGCCACCGACAGCGCGGAAGCGACATCCGAGCGCACGTTCACGTTCTTCGTCGAGGCCTCGCAAACGTCCGGTGGTGAAGGCAGCGGCGGTTCGCAAGCGCCAGCGGGCGTCGCCGCCTCCGACGTTCTGGCTGGCGCAGCCGCTGCCGGGTGCTCGCTTGCGTTGATGGATAACACCGCGTTGTGGTTCATCGGCCTGTTGTTGACGTTGACAGTTACAGCCCTGCGCCTTGAGAAGAATGGGGACACCCAATGAACAAAGTTGCGATAGGCATGGCGATGCCGTGTGTCATAGTGATCCCGATATTATTGATATGCCAATCAGAGTTGGATGCCGCTGAATTACAAGTACCGCTGCGCTACCCCACCATACAGTCGGCCATCGACGACGCCGTGGGCGGTGACACCGTGTTGATCGCACCAGGTGTATATAAAGGCGATGGCAACCGCGACATTGAGTTCCGCGGGAAGGCGATCACCGTAAAATCTGAGGCCGGCCCGGAGGTTACGGTCCTCGACGCGGAGGGTGCTTTCGGCGATTGGCACAGGCATTTCAACTTTCGTGAAAACGAAACAGCTGAATCAGTCGTAGAAGGATTGACGCTCGTCGGCGGTTGGCCGCAAGGGTCTGGCGGGGCTATAAAAATCGGTGATGCCGTCTCCGGCGGAGCTTCACCAACGATCCGCGGCAATATTTTGCGTGGAAACAAAACGCAACGCGGAGCGGGTATCCACATCGACGCCACACGCGGTAACGCGCAACCATTGATCGAACACAATATTTTCGAGGACAACGAAACTCGTGGTTATACCGTGGAAAATGATCCGTTCGATGGATGTGGTTCGGCCGGCGCGATTTTCGGTTACAAATGCGCTGCGGTGATTCGCAAGAATGTTTTTCGTCATAACCGCAGCCGTTCCCACGCCGGTGCCATCGATATGTGGTTGGGAGCGCCCGTCATCGAGGGGAATTGGTTTGAAAACAACAACTCCGACCCGGAAGGACACGGAATGGGTATGGGGGGCGCGATTCTTCTGCAAGGCTGCTTCTCTACCCTTCATAGCAATGTCTTTTGTGGCAATCAGGCAGACCAAGGCGGCGCCATCGCGTTCAGGAATCTGGCTTCTTTGAATACTGGAACGATCGCCAATAATACCTTGGTAAGCAATTTGGTTCGGCAAAGCCGCGCCGGTGGGGCAATCTATGCACAGTCCATGACAGACGTCAACGTCGCGAATTGCATATTTTGGAACAATCACGATGGCAGCGGCGCCGGTTCAGAGATTCTGGAATCGACGCTTGGGTCGGTCTTGGTGTCCTACTCCATAGTCGAAGGCGGTTGGCAAGCAGGAACGAACGTACAAAGCGACGATCCTCAGTTCGTCAACGGCGGTTCCAACAATTTCAACCTCCGCAGGGCCTCTCCGGCTATCGATGTTGGCCACGGCACCTACGCCCCCGCACAGGATTTCGCGGGTAAGCCTCGCGTTGATGCTCGCCATGTTGCGAGCAGCGGTGTCGGCAGTCCCGCATATACCGACATCGGCGCCTATGAGTGGCACGGTGCATTGCTTGCTACAGTTCAGTCATGGAGCGAGTTGTCTACCAATGGCAGCGAATTCAGCGATGTCCCGGACAAGCCTATGCCGATTGGAAGGCTTGCTGCCGGGTGCTCGCTTGCGTCGAACACCGGGTTGGTGTGGTGGCTGGTATCGCATGGACTGTTGGCGCCCGCCGCGTGGCGGAGCGCGCTCCGAAAGGAACAGGCCCGCGGGTCGTAAACAAAGCATTCGAAGGGCGCACGGTGCGCCTGATGATTCCAAACGCCTAGAGATCAAGGAAGGAAACCATGACGAAGTTAAACAGCACATCCATGGAGCGAATCGCGGGCGGCGCGGGCTTCGGCAATCACCTGAGCGCGGTATGGCGCCCGTCCAAACGGGGTTAGGATTTTCGCCGGATTCTCACGGTGGGAGTCCGGCTTTCATCAATTCTTGCGTTAAGGAACATGGCATGAAGAAGCTGAACACAAAGGCATTGGCAACGGTCATCGGCGGCGGCCTCGTTATCCAGCGCCCGGGCTGGCATGCGACGGGCGGCGGAAGTTTTGGCAACCGCCCATAAAACTCTGACCGGTAATCCGGGGACTCACCCCGACCTGTCCGGCCTCCGTGCTTCGATGTCACGGGGGCCGGTTTCTTTGGGCAAAGCAAGCCAAGACGCAGCGGCAAGATTCCAGTCCATCATCCCTGTTGCGCGGGGGTATGGCGCAAGCGTAACCTGCGCGCCATGAACACCCGGGGATACATGCCGGAAGAATACGTCATTCCCGCGACACGAGGCAAGCGCGAAGCGCGTTACGCCGAGTGCTCGGGAATCCAGCGCGAAAGAGAAGACTGGATGCCCGCCTCCGCGGGCATGACGATCAGTGGTCGAGCACTCCTATTACTCATAATGGCGCTGACCATGCCACTTGCCGCGCAGGACGCGCCGGATCGCAAGAACATCGCCGAGCTTGACCGCTACCGCGAAGCGCTTCCCGGCGAATGGATGACCACCTGGATCGTCAGTTGGGCGCCGCGCTACATCAGCATCAGCGACATCAGCGGCTTCAAGGACAGCCTCGCCCCGCGCTTTCCTTTCAGTATGAGTTACCTGAGCGTGCGCGCTGAGGCGATTTTCGATTACACCATCGACCGCGACTTCGTCCTGAGCCTGCGTCCAACGACAAGCCTTGGGTATGGCTATGCCGCCTACAACAACCACGCGCTCTTCCCGCTCGCCACCGTGGACGACCGGGTGCAGGTCCCGTCGTCCCTCGGCGTCGACCAGCTCTCCTTCGACTTCGGCATGGAAACCGAGGTGCGCTACGACTGGCTCGGCGTGATCGCCAATTACCGCTTTCTCAACGACATCCGCTGGAAGCGTATCGAAGCCTCGGACGATTCCTATTCCAACGCCGGGGGTTTCGTCGACTTCCTTGAATCCACGGTGCGTGAGGAAGAGGACATCTACACCCAGCATAATTGGGGCTTCGGCCTCGGCGCGCATATCCTCGACGCGACATGGAACTACCGCACCGCGTTTTTCTTCTACCCCGCGACGGAGATCGATTTCGACGGACGGACGGCGTCGCTCCCGGGCTTCGGTTTGGACTTTCGCGCCGATGGTCTGAGACTGAGCGATGACTTGGGTTTAGCGTTGCATTTTCGCTGGGACTACTGGTTCGAAAGTGACGATTTCCAGCATGTGTCATTCTTCGAAATCGGTGTCGGTGTGAGGTTTAGTTAATGCGTGCAGGGTGCAATGTGCAATGTGCAAAGCAAAGAGCACTTCGCCTGCGACGTTGCACGTTGCACTTTGCACCTGTTAGTCGACGCGATTTTTGACTCAACAATTGTGACATTCAGAAAGTTCCTATGTGCGGGATTATCGGTTACGTTGGCAAGCGTGAAGTGGCGCAGGTCCTCCTCGACGGGCTTTCGCGCGTGGAATACCGGGGCTACGACTCCGCGGGCATCGCTGTCCTCGGCGAAAGCGGGATCAACGTCATCAAGGCGACCGGTAAACTCGCTAACCTCAAAAGCCGCGTGGGCCAATCGCGGCCCCAAGGTTGGCTCGGCATCGGCCATACCCGCTGGGCGACCCATGGCCGCGTGACGGAAGCCAACGCCCACCCGCACATCGCGAGCGGCGGGCGCGTGGCGCTGATCCATAACGGCATCATCGAGAACTATCAGACGTTGAAGAAGAAGTACCTCGCCGACGAGGAATTCTTGAGCGAGACGGATACGGAAGTGGCGGCGAAGTTGCTGGGCAAGATGCTCGCGCGCGAGGGCGACCTGCATGCGGCCATGCGCGCCACGATGAAGGAGCTCGCTGCCGGGGCCTATGCGTTTTGCGCCATCAGCGCCGACCAACCGAACCAGTTCGTCGTCGCGCGCCGCTCAAGCCCGTTGATTATCGGCGTGGGCGAGGGCGAAAACTTCGTCGGTTCAGACGTCCCGGCAATCCTGCCTTACACCAACAAGATCATCTACCTCGAAGATGGCGAGTCCGCGCGCATCACGCCAGATAGCGTGGAAGTTTTCGACGTGAACGGCAAACCTCGCGCCGCCAAACCAAAGACCGTCAACATGACGCTCGAAGCGGCCGAAAAGAGCGGCTACGAACACTTCATGTTAAAGGAGATCAACGAGCAACCCGCCGTGATCGAGAGTACGCTCGCCGGACGCGTCAGCAAGAGCGGCATCGACCTCTCGGAACTGGGCCTGACGGCCGCACAGTTGAAACGCATCAAACGGATCCAACTGATCGCCGCCGGAACAAGCCACTACGCAGCACTCACAGGCAAGCTATTGATCGAAGAATTCGCGCGTATCCCGGTGGAAGCGCCCATCGCCAGCGAATACAGCTATTCAAACCCCGTGATCGACAAGGACGTGCTCGCCATAGCCA
Source organism: Planctomycetaceae bacterium (assembly GCA_013360495.1). Taxonomy (GTDB): domain Bacteria; phylum Planctomycetota; class UBA8742; order UBA2392; family JABWBM01; genus JABWBM01. The sequence goes on along the minus strand of JABWBM010000023.1, from coordinate 12,646 downwards.
TCAGCCAGTCGGGCGAGAGCGCCGACACCAAAGTCGCCATGGAACTGGCGAAGAAGAATGGCGCATTGACCATGGCCATTTCCAACGTCATGGGCAGTTCCATCCCGCGCATGGTGGACGCGACGCTCTACACTCGCGCGGGTATCGAGATCGGCGTCGCCGCAACCAAAACCTACATGGCGCAGCTTACGGCGCTCACACTGTTCGCCGCCTGGCTCGGGCGCAAGCGCGGAGAGTTCAGCGCCACCGAGGAAAAGAAGCTCGTCGCCGACCTGAAGGAAGTCCCTGTTTTGATGCGCAAACTGCTGGCGAGTAAGCTCGTGGGCGTCAAGCGCTGCGCCGCGCGCTATCAGAACGTCTACAACTTCATGTACATGGGCCGCAACTACAACTACGCCACGGCCTTCGAAGGCGCGCTCAAACTCAAGGAAATCAGCTATATCCACGCGGAAGGCTACGGCGCAGGCGAGATGAAGCACGGCCCGATCGCGCTGATGGAAGGGACGTTTCCGACCATCATGATCTGCGTCGATTCGCCCATCCGCGACAAGGTGCTCTCCAACATGCGCGAGATCAAGGCGCGCGACGGCGTGATCGTCGCCGTCGCCTCCGAGGGCGACGAAGAGATCAAGGAACTCTCCGATTACCTGATCTATGTGCCAAGGACGCGCGAGCAGCTTTCACCGATGATGACGGTGGTGCCGCTACAACTTCTGGCCTATTACACGGCTATCAACCGCGGCTGCGACCCCGACCAACCGCGCAACCTCGCCAAGTCTGTGACGGTGGAGTAGGCGCCTTGCAGATTCGTATTCGGGAATCGGACGTAGCGTCACGCGCCCCGCGTGATGTCATTCCCGCGAAGGCGGGAATCCATCTTTGTCTTCGCTCGGCGTAACGCACGCGCGGCGTGCTTGCCTGGCGCCCTGCGAGGGCGCAGGGTGCTACAAGAGCTATGCGTCGTGAATCCTCTGCAAATCAATCTTGAAACCACTCTAGGGGCGGAGCCAACCTTCGCTTTCCTTCGACGGGCTTGCAATGAACGCCAAATCCCCCACCGCGCGTCGCGGAAATTCTGTCATTTCGGCCCTTTCTGTTCGAACCCTATCCCTGTCCATTCGTTCAAGTTAAGGTAACGTATGGGCGTGTTATGACGCGAATGCCGTCATCCATTTCAATTCAATTTGACCCGGACGGGCCAAAGCGCGTCCCCGCGAACACCATGATTACGCGCATCGCCATCGGCGTCGTGGCGATCTTGATCGGAATTTTCATGGTGGCGCTGCTTTTCAACATCGCTTCGTCCCCACGGGGCGGGGAAGAGCCCTTCCGCGCGCGCGACGTCATCTTCAACGCCAAGCGCATCCGCTCTGACGGCCAGCCCCCCGGCCCCTTCGTCCCCGAAATGGAAGTCGAGTTTCAGGACGAGAACGGGCAGCCCCTGCAAAGCCCGCCGGATATCGCGCCTTTGCCGCCGCAAGACACGCCGCCACCCGCCCCCCCAGCCGAAGTTCCCGACGAAGTCGAGATGGGCCAACTCGAAATGTCAAACTCCGAGGGCGTATACCACCGTTTCCTGCTCTACCGGCTCAAGCACGGCCCGCTGTTTGAGATCAGCCTCAAGATCGACTCTGACACATCCGGCATGACCGAGGAAGAAAAGCGCCGCGCAGCAGAAGCCGGCATCATCTACGACGACTCGTCGCTCAACCTCAAGCGCGAGTGGTACAGCGCCGAGCGCGCGCCCCTTCCCGACGCCGACCCCAAGAAGGGACCATTCTACGAACCCTTCCAGATGGAGACGCCACGCATCGCGTTTGACGATCTCTGCCGCGATGTTGGCGCCGCCGATCCCAAAGCGATCGCGGACGCCAGCAACGGCGAAGCGTGGATGTACAGCGATTACACGGACATTGTGCCGGGCTACCGTGGGCGTGTGTTCGACGTGGCGCAGGCGCGGCTCTGGATGTTACGCGAGCAACCGCTGCGCACAAGCGTGACAGTCGACGGCAAACCCGTCGAGAACGCGTGGTACGGCGTCGCCGTGTTCCTGCGAAAAGGCGCGCGCCTCGAAGATCAGTGGATCAATCAGGCGGTGGCGTTTACGACGTTGTCGTTGCCCGATGAACTCAAACCCTATGCCCTCAAGCCCGGCGAGCATCCGTCCAACGACGACAAGCTCTCGCGGGAAAACGTCTGCGTCTCGTTCTCGGGCGCGTGGTTCCGGCGCATCATGTATCGCGAACCTCTGAGCGGCGCGAACCTCGCCCTCGAAAACGCCGACGACATCGAGGCCGCGCTCTTCACGCGCTCAGAATACTGGACCGAGGCCTACATGCCCTGGCTCGTCTGTCAGGGCGTCGAACGCGCGCAACCGAAGGAACTCTCCCTCGACCAGCGTTTCGAGATCGTCTCGCAGTTCGACGAATTGCATCCGCACGTGACCCAGAAGACCGACCTCTTCGACGAGGCGGGCTATTATCTCCTGTTGCATCACACCATGACGCCTGGAGCCGGACCGCTCAACGGCATCGTCGGTCCGACGGAGATGACGCTGCGCCGTCTGAAGGACCTCTCGCACCGCAGCACCTACCGTGGCACGCGCATGAAAACTTCCGGCACGCTGCAATCCGAGTATTCCCTGCTGATGCTCCCGCCCAATATCTCGGGCAAGCGCAACGTCTACCGCACCTACGTGCTCGACGCGCTCACCCGTGCCGAGGAGAGCAGCGACCTGCAATGGTACGCCGACGTGGTGGAACCGCCGCTCGATCTGCGCGGGAAGGCGCGCGTCATAGTGGACGGTTACTATTACCGCAGCCAGATTTTCGAGGGCCGCAACAATGAAACCGGCAAAACCGGGAGCTTCGTGTTCCCGCTACTGATCGCGCCGAAGCTCGCTCCATACGACGACGCAGCCGGCTCCGGAACGTCCGGCATGAACTGGACGCTGATCTGGGCTGTGGGCGGCGTGGTGGCGGGCATCATCGTCCTGCTCATCGTGCTTGGCCGCGTCGACCGGAACTCGCGCGAGCGCTTCGAGCGCGAGACGCTCGCTACCGTGCGCGGCAAACTTGCCAAAACCCGTGAGCGCCTCGCCCGCAAACGCGCAGCGAAGCCTGGTGCTGACGCGCCGCCCGCCGAAGGCGGCGAGGGCGGGACGCCGTGAGCACGCGATGCGTCAAGGTGCATCACCCCGGCGGCGCCTATGACGTCGTGGTGGGGTTCGACCTGACAGGCGCCTGCGTTAAGGCGCTGGACAAACTCACGCCACAACCATCGTCATTGATCGTGGTGACGGACAGCAACGTCGCGCGACACGCGTCGAAAGCGGTCGATCGTTTACTGGCGTCGAAATTCGAGCGCACCAATGCGCTCTCTGTCATCCCCGCCGGCGAGCGTTCGAAATCATTGGCGACGTTCGGAAAGCTGCACGACCGTTGCCTCGCCCACTCTCCTGACCGCGACGCGGCGATCGTCGCGCTTGGCGGTGGCGTGGTGGGAGATGTGGCGGGCTTTCTTGCGGCAACATTGCTGCGCGGCGTGCGCATCGTCCATATCCCGACGTCGTTGCTCGCCATGGTGGACAGCGCCATCGGCGGCAAAACCGCCATCAATCATGCTCGCGGCAAAAACCTAATCGGCGCGTTCCATCATCCGGCAGCGGTGTTCGCCGACCTCGCCATGCTCGGCACCTTGCCCGAGCGCGAATACGTGAATGCGCTGGGTGAAGTCGTGAAGTACGGCGTCGTGCTCAATGCGCCATTGTTTGCGTTCATCGAGCGAAACGCGCAGGCATTGCTTGCGCGCGATGCAACGATCGTGCAGCGCGTGGTGCTTTCATGCGTTCGCAATAAGGCACAGGTGGTCAGCCGTGACCCGCACGAGAAGGCTGAGCGCATCGTGCTCAACTACGGCCACACCGTCGGCCACGCCATCGAGAAGGTTTCCGGTTATCGCGTCGCCCACGGCGAAGCGGTGGCCATCGGCATGGTCGCTGCCGCGCGCATCGGCGAGCGGGCGGGCGTCACGCCACCGGCGACCTGCGAACGGCAAGAAGCGCTGCTCGTTTCCCTTGGATTGCCTGTGCGTCTACCCAAACGCATGTCTGTGCCAGCCATCGTTGCGGCGCTCGCCGGCGACAAAAAACGCCGCGGCGGCGCATTGCGCTTTATCCTACCCGGCCGCATCGGGACGTGGACAACGTGGGAGACGAAGGATACGAAACCCATAGCAGCATGTTTACGGGAGATGCAACCGTGAACGAACGTACCGAGGAGTTGCGTCTTCGTGTGGCAGCCGCGCTTGCCCGCAAGTTCTCGCCCTTGCAACTTCATGAGGTTCGCAAACGCTTTGGATCATTGTGGAAGGCGCTTGCTGCCCCGAAAGGCGAACTCACGAGCATCAAAGGCATCACAATCTCAAAAATCTCACTGTTGAAGGAAACGCTCGCCTCAGGCGCCGTGGAAAAAGAACTTGAACGCTGCGCCGCGAGCAACACCACGCATCTCATGCCCGAGGACGCTGGTTACCCGCGCCTGTTGAAGGAAATCGCCGATCCACCCGTGGTGCTCTGGATGCGCGGGACGTTAACTGACGAAGACCAGCTTTGCGTCGCGATCGTCGGCTCGCGCAACGCCGATTACTACGGCATGCAGCAGGCCGCCCGCTTCTCCCGCGACTTGGGTGCGCGACGCATCACGGTCGTCAGCGGCCTTGCACGCGGCATCGACACGGCGGCGCACACAGCCACGTTGGAAGCCGGTGGCCGCACCATCGCCGTGGTGGGATCGGGCTTCGATGAGTTGTACCCGCCGGAGAATGTCAGGCTGGCCAAGGAGATCGAAAAGCAAGGCGCGCTCGTGAGCGAGTTTCCGCTGGCGACTCCCGCACATGCCAAGAACTTCCCGCAGCGCAACCGCATCATCTCGGGCCTGTGCGCGGGCGTGATCGTGGCGCAGGCGACGAAGCGCTCGGGCAGTCTGATCACCGCCCGTTTTGCTTCTGAGCAGGGGCGCGAGGTGTTCGCCATTCCGGGCAAGATCGATTCCGGCGAGCACGAAGGCTGCCACGCGCTAATCAAGGAAGGCGCGAAGCTGGTCGAGAACGTCGGCGACGTGCTGGCTGAGTTGCACGGCTTGGATCAATTGCCCGCTGAGGCCGCGCCGCCGAGGGAGAAGCAGGCATTCAAGGGGACCGCTGCCGAACTGGCGCTCTACACCTTGCTCAAGCCATCGGACCCGGTGAACGTCGAAACATTGATTGCGTCGTCAGGCATGCCGGCTGCGCAAGTCAACGCGACATTGATGACGCTCGAAATGCGCAAGCTCGTCCATCAGTTGCCGGGCAAGAATTACGTGCGCACCGGGCCGTGATAACCTTCACTCCCGTATTCGGATTCGTCTTGGCTCCACGATCCAGAGCTTTCCGGCGACCGGCTCCGACTGAAGCCGGGACAGAACATCGTGAAGGAGTTTTTTGACGCTGTCGCGATCCTGCCGCAATGGCCGCAGTACGATAATTCCGTCAAAACGCTGTGGAGGGAATTTCACAATATTGCCGAAGTCAGTGTCGAGGGTGATCAATGCGCGGTTCTCGGCCACACATATACGGCCAATATGACCGTCCGAAGTGCCGGAAAGTCTTTCGTCTTCGACGGTATGCGTGTCGTGTCCGCGCGTAACTAAAACTTCTTTCACCAAAGCGGGGAGATTCTCGTCGATCTTAAAGCGCAGCATTATGCCGCACCTTGTGAAGAGGGAAGCACGCGCTCATGGGCAAGGTCTGCCGCATAGGCCATCGCCGCGCGAATATGCTCCTCGGTGATTGACGGGTATTCCTTGAGTATCTCGCCGTGGGTAAGCCCTGCGGCTAAATTATCGAGAATCACCGATATCAGCACACGCGTGCCTCGAATACAGGCCTTGCCGTGACAAACCTCGGGATCAAAGGAAATGTGATCCTGCCAATTCATGTGACCATTATAGCAGATTCTACTGGCACGGGGACTTGTTATGTTTTTGCGACCGATCCATAACGCCGCGTGACGTAGTCGTCGAGGATGGTTTTGAATTGCACACCGATGGTGGGGCCGGAGAGCGTCGTCGTGAGCTCGCCGTCGATGTAGACCATGGATTTGGGCTCCTCAAGGTCGCCGGGTAGCGAGATGCCGATGTCGGCGTGTTTCGATTCGCCGGGGCCGTTGACGATGCAGCCCATCACCGCGATTTTGAGTTCCTCCACACCGGGATACTGCGCTTTCCACTGCGGCATGCGCGCGCGGATGTGCGTCTGCACGTCCTCGGCAAGTTGCTGGAAAAAGCTCGATGTGGTTCTGCCACAACCCGGGCAAGCCGTCACCAGCGGCAGAAAATTCCGCATCCCCATAGATTGCAGCAGGTACTGGCAGGCGCGCACTTCCTCGCGCCGGTCGCCGTCGGGCGAAGGTGTGAGGGAATAGCGGATCGTGTCGCCGATACCCTGATGGAGCAGGATAGCGAGTGCCGCGCTACTGGCGACGATGCCCTTGGCGCCCATGCCGGCCTCGGTGAGACCAAGGTGCAGCGCGTGGTCGCAAGATTTGGCTAGCCGCTGGTAAACGTCCACCAGTTGCATCACGTCCGAGACCTTGGCAGAGAGAATGATGCGATTGCGCGATAGTCCATAGGATTCGGCCATCTCGGCGGACTGCACGGCGGAGCGCACGATGGCGCGCTTCTGGATTTCTTCGAGCGGTTCGGGGTTGGGGCGCTTTTGGTTTTCGTCGAGCATTGTCGCCAGCATGTCCTGATCCAGCGAGCCCCAATTGACGCCGATGCGCACGGGCTTCTCATAACGTGCTGCTGCTTCCACCATCGTCTTGAAGTTGGTGTCGTGGGACTGGCCTCGCCCGACATTGCCGGGATTGATGCGGTATTTGGCGAGCGCCTCGGCGCACTTGGGATATTTCTTGAGCAGGATGTGGCCGTTGTAATGGAAGTCGCCAACGATCGGGACATCGATGCCGTCAGCCTTGAGCTTGGCGACGATCTCCGGCACAGCGGCGGCTGCCGCCTCGGTGTTCACCGTGACACGGACGATCTCGCTGCCCGCCTCATACAACTCGCGCACCTGCTTCGTGGTGGTCGCGACGTTGGCCGTATCCGTATTCGTCATGGACTGGACGGCGACCGGCGCGCCTCCTCCCACGGTGATGGAACCGATTTGAACGGCGATACTCGTGCGGCGCTCGGCCATTTGTTCGATTTTGCCCGTATTGAGGCGTGATTACCAGTGGAGTGGTAGCGTCACGCGCCCTCGCGTGACGGACTTACCAAAAGATAAGACGCCATGCGGGCGCGCATGGCGCTACGTCCTACCCTACGTCGCCCGTGCCCCGAAGTCGCCATCGGAGACGCGGATGCGGAGTTCGTCACCGGAGCGAACCTTCTTCACGCTGTCGATCACTTTGCCCGCCGGTGTGCGCACGACGCTGTAGCCGCGCGCGAGAACCTTGAGCGGCGACAGTCCTTCAAGGTGTTCGCCCAGATGCGTGAGGCGCACGCTGTCCCGCTCCAGTCTGTTGCGCATGGTAAACGTGTAACGCTCGGCGAGAAAATCGAGGCGCTGGACTTGCTCTCTTAGCACCCGCGCGGGACTGCGGGCCTCGAAGCGCTCGGCAGCAAGGTCGAGGGCCTGCCTGCGCTGGTCGAGCGACTGCAAGAGCGTGTCCTGAAGCCTCTCCGCCAGTTCATCGGTCTGCTGCGTGAGCGCTGCCAGTTCGGGGATCACCAGTTCGGCGGCTTCGCTCGGTGTGGCCGCGCGCACATCGGCGACAAGGTCGGCGATAGTCGTGTCGATCTCGTGACCCACGGCGCTGACGACGGGCAGGGCGCTGGCGTGGATGGCGCGGGCGACGATCTCTTCGTTGAACGCCCACAGGTCTTCGAGGCTACCGCCGCCGCGCCCGGCAATGATCAGGTCAAGGCCGAGGTGAACAGCATGTTCGTTAAGGTAGGCGATACCGGCGGCAACTTGTTCCGCGGCCCCTTCGCCCTGCACGCGCGCGGGATAGATCACCACCGACACACGCGGGTCGCGGCGCGCAATAATGCGGAGCATGTCGCGGATGGCGGCGCCGGTGGGCGCGGTGACGATGCCGACGCGGCGCGGGTGAGCAGGGAGCGGGCGCTTGCGTGCGGGGTCGAAGAGCCCTTCCTTGCCGAGCCGTTCGTAAAGCTGGCGGAAGGCCAGTTGCAGCTCGCCCATGCCCTTGGGCTCGATGGCGTCGGCGATCAGTTGGTAGTTGCCGCGCGGGGCGTAGACTTCGACGCGTCCGCGAATGTTAACCTCCATGCCTTCCTCAAGCGTGAAGCGCAGGCGCTGGACGGTGGTGCGCCAGACGACCAGTGAGATTTGCGCCGTGCTATCCTTGAGCGTGCAGTAGATGTGGCCACTGGCGTGGGGGCCGCGATAGCCGGAGAGCTCGCCGCTAACCCAGAGGTTCGAGAAACGCGCTTCGAGCGTGCCCTTGATCTGCGTCGTCAAGGCGGAGACGGAGATGACGTCGCGCTCATCGCTCATTGGCCGGCCTTGGCTTTCTCAACGAGACGGCCCCTCTGGAGTTCGACGTTGAGCATGGCGTAGAGCATTTCCAGCGTCCGGTCGTAGATCAGCGCGCGCTTGGCGGCTTCGCGGGCCTCGGCCTTCATCTCGGGATGACGCGCGAGTTCCTGCGCAAAATTAGCCCAGCCCTGTGCATTGTCAGGCTTGAGCGCGAAGTACTTGGCGTGCCACTGTGTTTGAGGGGCGTCCGGGAGCGGCGCGAAAACATTACCCTCGAATGGAACGGCCGACTGCGCGCCCTTGTCGTCGAAGACTCGCCATTCCTTGCGGTCGGGCTGCTCCTTAACGAAGCCTTCGACGACGGGCGTTCCATCCGGCCCCTTGATCCGGCCCCAGACCGATGTGGCGACCTGCAGGCGCGGGAGCTTCGTATCGCGCCATAGCACATAGCCGCGCTGGTCGAGTTCGGTAACAGCGTCGAACCATATTTTTTGCAGCGGGTCGAGCACGAGTTCCCTGCCGGTATGCGGGTCTTTGACGGTAACGATATCCTGCGCGGCGGGCTCCTGACCGCTCTTCACCGTATGGGCGAAATCGGCCTCGTTCAGAATGCCGTTTTTATCGCGGTCGAGAACGTCAAATGCCAGTTCGTCGCCGCCAAGGTCGATCCAACGGCTGCGGGGATAAGCCTCACCATGACTCAACGCGAGAAAAGTTTCACGCCCATCGGCCGGCGTGATCAGACCGTCCTTGTCACGGTCGAATGATTGGAAACGTTCAGCGTCGTCGAGTTCGGCGGGCGTGATGATCCCGTCGCTATTGGCGTCGGAGCCAGAAAATAATCCGGCGAATTCCGCGAGCGGCTCCATCTCCGGCGGAATGTCTTTCAAAAACAAGTTGTTGATCAGAATGATGCCCCCCACCGCGAGTGCCACGCATATCGCTGCGGCAGCCACGATCAGCTTGTAGCGACGCACGGTCTGGGGCTTCTCCTCTGCGGCGCGGATCGGACCGACGAGTTCTTGAATCTTTGCGGCGACTTCCTGAATCGAGAAAGGCTTGGGCATGAAATGGTCGATGCCCGCGTTCCGCATCGCCTGAATTTTCGCCGGATCGCCGATAGCCGAGATGGAGATGACACGAACATTCTTCGTCTCTGGGTGGGCGCGGATGCGTTTACAGATTTCCTCGCCGTCGATGTCGGGGAGCATCACGTCGAGAATCACGAGATGGGGCCTGAATTCGAGCGCGAGGAAAGATGCGTCCTTGCCGTGACGCGCGATGGAGACGGTATAGCCGCGCTGTTCGAGTCCGCGCTCGAGGATTTTGGTGATGAGCGGGTCGTCGTCAATCACCAGAATGCGATTGGCGGTGAGCGGTACAGGTTTGCGGCGGCTCGATGTCGCGGCCACGGGATGTCCTTCAAGAAACTCAGCTGCAACGGGGATACTACGGCGCTTATAAGGTAGGCGCGAGCGCTTCTCAACGGTCGGGCTTAAAAGACGCCGCCCGAAAACGCCGAAAAACCCAACCTTGTGAGCCACTTCTCCGTTTACCCTTGAGAGGTGTTCCATCTATAATGGGGGCGCGCTGAATGCCGGGAGGATTGGGCTCTTCCTTTAAAGGCCATACCCGCTGGCAATCGCCGCCCCTGCTTGCTCCCCGGGAGGCCGTTCATGGTTGGGTTTCGTGCCGTATTCGCCTGCGCAGCACTCCTGCTTCCGGCGTCCGTATTCGCTCAAGCGAGCGCCAGTTCCCGCGCGCAGGAACTTGTCGACCAATTGACGAGCCGTGGGTCGCTCGTGCCGGTGCAGGCGCAGGCCGCGCTCGACGCCGCCGACGCCGACACATGCCGCGCCCTTGGCGAGCGGTTGAAGGAAATGCCGGAGCACACGGCGGGGCGCTTGATCCGCCATCTGTCGGAAAGCCCGAACGATTTTGTGCGTGCGTCCGTGCTCTTCGGGATCGAATCGCCCAACGCCATGATCGCGGCGCAGAGCCTGCAGGCGCTCACCTCCCTCGAATTTACCGACATCATCAAGCTGCGCGAGTCCGCCGACAGGGTCGAATCGACGCTGCTCGACCGGCTTGTCACCGGCAGGCGCATCATCGTCGCGGCGCGCCAGCGTTTGATCGATCTGTGCTCGCAGGGCGATCTGGAGCAAACGACCTACGACTCGGAAGGAAACGAGGCGAAAGTCATCGACGTCGCGGCGGAACACCATGTTATCGCGCTCGCGCTTCTCGTCGACCTCTATGGCGGCGATGGCGCGTTCCGTGAATTCACCGAGGGGTTGCTCGACATGCTGGTTGGTGACGAGCCGCCCCAGGATTTGATGTGGCTGGTGGAAATGACCGAGCGGGCGAAAACGGAGGCGCGGAAGGCAGCGACGAGGGGCGTTGGAGAAGAATCCGCGGAGCCCGGCGAAAATCCGGAAGAACTCAAGCCGCTCACGCCGGAGGACGAACAGCGCTGGAAGTCGTACAACCAGATGGAAGACCGCCGCGCGCAGGCGCAAAAGGTGTATCAATGGCTCTTTCTTCGCGAGCCGAACGGGGCCAATCTCGGATACCGGGATTACGCCGCGCGCAAGAAGGCCAAGGAGACCTATTGGACCTGGTACGTCGAACAGAACAACGAAACGTTCGCGTCGTGGCGCCGTCACCTCACGTGGACAATGGCGAAAGGACAGGATTCCCCAGATCAAAAAGCGAAAGCGTTTCTACTGATGAACCGTCTACTTGGATCTATTTCCATCCCAGTGTCAGACGAAGGCGAACAGGAGTTGATGCCGATCGCGCCCGGCGATACGGAAATTGAGCGTATCACGAACCTTAAAAGCTTGGAAAAAAGTGAACTCAGGCGCCGCAAACTCTACCTCGAACGTGTTTTCAACGAGACATGTGGCGCGACTCCTGTCAAAGACCAACCTACGGGCCAATAGATCATCTCCATTTTCGGCGTGATTCCGTCGGCTGTCCGCATCACAATGCCCCCATGCCGCCAATAAAGATCGCCCCGAGTCTGCTTTCCTGCGATTTTGCCAATATCGCCCGCGAGGTCGAGCGCGTCGAAGCCGCCGGCGCCGACCTGCTCCATGTCGATGTGATGGACGGTCACTTCGTCCCGAACCTCACCATCGGCCCGCCCGTGGTGGCGTGGATCAAGAAATACGCCACCCGCCCGCTCGACTGCCACCTGATGATGACCGACCCCGCGCAGTACATCGACGCCTTTGCCGACGCCGGCGCCGACATCATCACCATCCACGTCGAGGCGACGTCGCCGGTGAAGCCGACGCTCGAGCGCATCCGAAAGCGAGGCCTGCGCTGCGGCGTGGTGCTCAACCCGGGCACGCCAATCGAAGCCGCAGAACCGTTTTTGGCTGAAATCGACATGCTGCTGGTGATGTCCGTCTGGCCGGGATTTGGCGGGCAGTCGTTCATTCCGGGTGTGCTCGACAAGATCAAACGCGCCCGTGAACTAGCGCCACAACTGGACATTGAGATCGACGGCGGCATCAACGACGCCACGGCCCGGGACGCGGTCGACGCGGGAGCCAACGTGCTGGTGGCGGGATCGTACGTTTTCAAAGCCCGCGATCTCGCCGATCCGATCAAGAAGCTGCGTGCAGTACGGTAATGGAGAGTCAAATTAGAAACGGCAGGCAAGCGATCAAAGCAGTTTACACAAAACAGAGTGCTGCATGAGCTTAAAGAGAACGCTCATTCGATTTGTGGTTGTGATCGCAGCGATACCGCTCATCTTCATTGTATGGCTCTGGCTATCGACGTTGTCTCCATCCACAGTCAGAAAGATTCTCGAGGAGAAGCCGCGCTCGGTCAATGAGATCGTTGATCGTTTATGGTGGCGAACAATAGACCACGATGGCCTTCAGGGGTTTCAACATTCGGTAGCCATCAAAGGTGCCGAGAGTATCGCCGCATGGTTTCAGTTCACGAGGCGTATGGATGGATTTCGTGAATCGGAAATCATTTGGTATGGGTGAATTCAACTCGTAAGTGCAACTTTGATATTGAGGTTAGGTAAGCTGCATGGGTTAGCAGTGAACCTCAACCGCCAAGTCGAAGGAGCACGAAT
>JABWBM010000022.1 GCA_013360495.1 Planctomycetaceae bacterium | reverse complement strand
TATTCGGAATGGCGCTGCTTGGCGCAGTGCGCTCGGATACCGCGAATTCAAGATAGCGTTCGAACTCTTTCACCTTGGTGTGCTTGAGTTGCGGCACGCGGGCGATCATGTCGTCGATGGAAACGAACGGTCCGTCTCGTTCGCGCGCTGTAACGATCTGTTGCGCGCGCTTCTCTCCGATACCGCCGATTACGAGAAAGCACTCCGCCGGGCAGGAGTTGACCGGAATTTTTACCTTCGAATTGAAGCGTTCGAGTTCCACCGGGGTCGCCGGGTCATCGGCGTTCAACGACGCGATCGCAATCGATAGTCCAGCCACCAGAATGAACAATGCCACAACGATCTTTTCGCCGCGCGTGAAGGCGAGCGGATGGATATCGCCGGTCATAGCGGGATGATACCACGATGGTTGCGCGCGAGGTATTCGCTGCGCATTTTTTGTGAATCCCTTTGACGTCGTGGGTTTCGCCCTGTACCTTTTCGTCTGTGAACAAGAGTTACCACCAGTTTTTCGCCCTCAATACGGCTACCGGCGTCGGTAATCCGATGCGTGGTCAACCGTCGTACCTCGATATTTGGGGGAGAGCGGGCTAAAGCGGTGGCATCAAATGATGTGCGTACTGCAGAGGCCCGCGAGAAAGCGGGCTTTTTGTTTTGATGGAGATAGCGCCATAAGGCGCGTTACGCCGAACGAAGACGAAGATGGATTCCCGCCTTCGCTAGAATGACGTCACGCGAGGGCGCGTGACGCTACGGAAGAGACGCGAGCGACACAGGCAGAGCTATGAAGAAGAACAACGATAACGCCGTCAGCGTGACGAACTTGACCAAGACCTTCATCGTGCGCGAGCGCGAGCCGGGTTTTCTTGGTGCGGTAAAGGGCCTTTTTAGCGCGAAGACCCGCGAGGTGCGCGCGCTGGAAGGCATTTCGCTCGACATCAAGCAGGGCGAACGCGTCGCCTTCGTCGGTCCCAACGGCGCCGGAAAATCCACCACGATCAAAATCCTTACCGGCATTTTGCACCCCACCGCCGGCGAAGCGAACGTGCTCGGTTTCGTGCCGTGGAAGGACCGTACCAAGCTCGGCTATCACATCGGCACCGTCTTCGGCCAGCGCTCGCAGCTCTGGTACCACCTGCCTGCGGGCGACACCTTCGACCTGCTCTCGAAGGTCTACGAGCTTGATCCGGAGGTGTACCGCAAGCGCCGCGCGGAGCTGGTGGAGGCCTTCGACATCGGCGACCTGCTTGGCCGCGCCGTGCGGCAATTATCGCTCGGCCAGCGCATGCGCTGCGAACTGGTCGCAAGTTTGCTGCACCGCCCGCACATGTTGTTTCTCGACGAGCCGACCATCGGCCTCGACGTGACGGCGAAGGCGATCATCCGCGACCTCGTGCGCGATACATCACTGCGTGATGGCAGTACTGTGCTACTCACCTCACACGACACCGGCGATATGGAACGCGTGTGCGACCGCGTGATTGTCATCAATCACGGGCGCTTGCTGCTCGATAAGCCCGTAGGAGAACTGCGGCGCGGCTACATCCGGCGCAAGATGGTGACGCTCGCGACGGTGGAGGAAAAGATCGACCTTACGTTGCCTGGCGTAGAGGTGATCGAGAGCAAGCCATACCGAACCGTCGTCGAGGTGGACGTCACCGTCACACCTGTTGAGGCCGTGATGCAGGCAGCGATGAAGGCGTCACGTCTGCACGACATCACCGTGGAAGACCCGCCCATGGAGGAAATCATTAAGACAATCTACGCCGAAGCGCGGGAGAAGGAGCCGGCATTGGCGCCGTAGCGTCACGCCTATGGCGTGACGTCTTCGACCACTTGAGGACAAGACGTCACGGCGTAGCCGTGACGCTACACAAGACGAGAGCAACCATGAATCCGACAACAGCCCAAAGAGTCCATCCCCTCGCCAAGTACGCGGCGCTTGGCGCCATTGCGGCGCGCCAGACGCTCGTTGACCGCGCGGTGTTGCTGGGCCGGGCCGTTTTCATCGGCTTGTTCCTGCTGATTTTTTCTCAACTGTGGAAAACGGTGTTGTCCATGGGCCAGCGCGGCGAGCACAGCGTAGCCGACCTCGTGTGGTATTTGCTGATCACCGAGACGGTGCTGATCGCTACGCCGTACCTGCATCTCGATATCGAGAAAGATATCCGCAATGGCGACGTGGCCAACCACCTCCCCCGCCCGGTGTCCTACCTCTGGTCGCAGGTGTCACAGGGCATTGGTCAACTGGTCGTTCGTTTTCCGGCGGTGGCACTCTGCGGGGCATTGATGGCGTGGGGATTGACAGGTGAGTTGCCCTCGAACCCGGCGGGATTGTTGTATGCGTTGCCGCTGACGTTCCTGGCGTGCTGCGCGGTGTTGATCAGCAACATCACGATCGGATTACTCGCGGTGTGGATCGTGGACATCAATCCGCTGGTGTTCGTCTGGCAAAAACTGAGCTTCATCCTCGGCGGGTTGATTTTTCCGATGGATATTTACCCGGACTGGTTGCGCGCTGTTAGCGAGTGGACGCCATTCTATGCCTATCTCTATGGCGTCGGACGGCTGGCGTATACACCCGACCCGATGGTGGCACTCGGTAGCGCAGGGATGCTGCTGTTCTGGTGTGCGGTGTTTGTGTGGATTGCGCTGTGGGTCTATCGCAAGGCGCTAAGGGTGATGACGATCAGCGGCGGGTGAAGAATGTTTACCGCGGAGGACGCAGAGAAAGATTGTAGCCGCGGATGGACGCAAATGAACGCGGATAAGAAAAGTGAACGATGAAAACCAGGAAATGAGGGCGCGAACATGATGATGTTTTGTGACTTACTGTCTTGAGTTGGTCTTTATCAGCGTATATCCGCGTTCATCTGTGGCTAAAATCTTCTTCTCTGCGGGGAAACCTCTTGAAGGCTGCGCTCATGAACACATTCGTTCCATCGTTGAAGTATCTCGGGGCATTGTTCGTCACCAACCTCAAGGCGACGCTCGCGCTGCGCGTCGCGTTCTGGCTGCAAGCGGGGTTGATGGTTGTTAACAACCTCGTGTTCTTCACCATCTGGCCGATCTTTTTCAACCGTTATGACTCGGTCAACGGCTGGAAGCTTGGCCACATGGCCGTGCTCTACGGCGTCTCATGCACGGCGTTCGGCGTATGGGTTGTCGTTGCGGGCGGCGTGCGCGACATGGCGCAGCTGATCTCCGACGGCGACCTCGATACCTATCTGACGTTGCCGAAAAATCCGTTGGTGCGGACGGTAGCTTCGCGCATGCAGGGATCGGGCTGGGGCGATCTGATCACCGGTATCGGCCTGTTGAGCTTTTCCGGCGTGATTGGGGCATGGGAGGTCCCACTGGTGATTCTCTGCGTGGCGTGTGCGTCGTTAATCTACACGTCCACGGGCATCATCGCACAAAGCGTTGCGTTTTGGGCCGGGCCGATCGGCAGCCTTGCGCGCCAGTTCACGGAGTTTTTAATCTCGTTTTCCGTGTATCCGGGCAGCATGTTCAGCGGCGTGGTGAAGGTGATCCTCTTCACCATTGTGCCGGCGGGTTTTATCAGCCATCTGCCGCTGGAATTGATCGCTAACAAGCGATGGGAAATGGGCGCGGCGCTCGTCGGCGCGACTACGGTCTATTGCCTGCTCGCCATCTGGGTTTTCAGCGCGGGCTTACGCCGTTACGAATCCGGCAATCGCTTTGGTGTGCAGGCGTGAGCCGAAACTGCGCTACTTTTTCTTGCGCTGTTCCATCGCCTCAAGCTGCATCTTTGCCTCTTTATACTCCGCGCTGGCGGGCGAGCCGTGCTTGACGACCGATTTCCAAAGCTCCTCGGCTTTGGCCGTTTGGCCGTCTTGATAATGGATCGATGCCAGCATGGCGCGCGCCGCAACATGAGGCTCGACCTCGTCGCGCTTCGTAATCTCTTCGCACTGGCTCTGCGCCTTGGCGCGACTGCCCGAGCGGAGATAGACACTCGCGAGCGTGTAGCGATATTTTAGCCCATCGGGGTTACGCGCCACGACGCCTTCGAGCAACGCGCGGGCATCTTCCACCTGTCCCTTGGCGTACAGGGCGACCGCCTTGTCGTGACGCAATGGGTCGGAGCGTTCGCTCGACACATCGACGGCGATGGCGAGCGCGCGATCGTACTTGTCAACTGACTCCGCGTACTTCTTGTGCTGGTAAAGGTTGAGGGCCTCGGACCAGAGACGGTCGATCTCGATGTCGTTCACCGGCTGTACGGGGTTGCTGTAGCCCGAGCCATCGCGCACGTCAAAAATACCCGTCATGCGAGTCGAGGTGTTGCCCATCTGGTCCATGCCGACGAGCTTGATCTGGCAGCGCCCCAGCGGCAAGTCGTTGAACTTAATGAAGCGCCCGTCGATCGGAAGCCGGTCAGCGAGCAGCGTCCAGAGCGGTTCGCGCGCGTCCGGGTTGCTGGAATAGTAGATGGCAACCGGGCCGCGCTCGTAGCCCGCCATGGTGACGTGTGGGATGAGGTTACGATCAGCGCCGTCCCACTCGATGAAGTATTTGCCGGATTCGGTGTTGTTTGGAATCTGGCCGCGATAGAGCACGTCACCGAAGGCCGGAGTGTAAACGGCGAGGCTCGGCCCCTCGATGTCCACGAGGTAGCTATCCATAGAAAAATGCATGGCCGTTTCCGCCGGGTCGGGAACATTCTTAATGTTGTCCACTGTGACGACTTGGTAATAGAAATCGATCTTCTGATAGTTGCCGAACGAGCCGTTTCGCCTGAACCCTTCGTGGAAATATACCGTTACCTTGCCCTCGTTCTCGCCCGTGCGATTGGCGCCGCCCACCTGCCACGTCATCCCCCCGTCCATGGAGTACCAGACACGCACAAGCTTAGTTGCTGACTTCGTGCTGTTGGTGACCTTGTAATAAAAATCTGTGTATTCGAAGAAAATCCTGCCGTGTTTTGGACCTACGAAGAACACCTTGATCTCCTGCTCGTCAAGTTCCTCGACAATCGGCCCCGACTCATTCTTCGGTGGGCCTTCGATGGTGAAGGGTACTTGCGACCGCACGGGCATGGTGGTGTTGCCGACCACGTCCGAAGCGGTGATGCGGATCCAGCACTTCACCGTGTCGGTGACCGTCGGCGTCCAGACATAGTTTCCGGTAGGCGCGCTGTCCGTGGTAATCGGCGACCAGTTTTGTCCCTCATTGAGGGAGTATTCGATCTTGATGCCCTTGCCCTGAGCGGGGTTGGGGTCGTCGTATTCGTAGACGATGGTGACGGGCTGACCGTTCTTCGCCGTCGTCGTTCCATCGGGCGCGATGATCCGCAGGCCCGGAGCCGTGGTGTCGATATAGACCTGCTGCTTGTCGGGCATAGTGCCGACGCCCGGCGCAGGGTCGCCCGAAAGACGGAAATAGAATCCGTGCTGACCGTCCTGCGCGGCTTTGAACACGCAATGGGGATAGGGTACTTGCGCGTTCGCCTCCTGCATGCCAGCGCTGGAAGGAATCCAGCTCTGGCCGCCGTCGAGCGTGTAATACACCGTCGCCTTCTCGAGAACTTCTTTCGTGATGCCCGGGCGCGCCCAGTCTTTCTTGTTCAGTTGAACGCGCTGAGAACTGTAGATCGGCGTTCCGTCGGGACGGCGCGGCGTCGTGCCATTCTCCTGCGCCACGAGCATGGGCGCGAACAAAAGCGAAACCGTAAGAACGATCGTAGCCGCGTGGATAGACATGCTCATGGTTCTCACCGTCCTTCAGGGCGCATCCGCCCCGTGACCCGGATTAAACGATAGTACCTCATATCTTTCATCGGCCGGCAGGGGCTGAATATTCAAAAGAAAAGCGATTGTCACGGGCATGGGGATGCGGTGTATAGAGCAACCGCAAAAGCCGCTAAATATGGGAAAATTATGGACTTAAGACGCGGGCCAATCGAATCTCGACAGCTTGAACGGGGTGAAATCCCATGGACGAAATGAGCATTCCACAAGAACCGAAGACGCCGCTCTGGATGCGCTTCACTGCAGCGACTTTCGCGCTCTTGATCCTCGCTGGCGTGTTGATTGCCCCGCTGATGATCTTTGCCAAAGCGCCCCTGCTCGAAGCCGAGAGCGGCAAGATGAATTACGAGGGCGTTGCCTCACGCTACGTCTCCCGGAACGTCAATGACATCGAAGTACTCGGGCCTGCCGTGCTTGTGGCGCGCGGCGGCGCGCGTTTGATCGTCGAGGAGAAGGCAAAGCTTTCTGTCCGCGAGGATGGAGACATTGCGCGCATCGAGCTGGTTTCAGGCGAAATCGTCGTGCAGCGCGAGGCGAAAGACCGCGAATGCCGCATTATGGTTGGGGGTTTCGCGCTCACGATCAATGAAGCCGTCGAACTCTACCTGCGCGCGGGGCAACTGCCAGAAATGGCGAACGGTGGCGCAAGTGGCGCCGGCAATAAAGAGGGCGATGCGCTGCTTGGCGGCGCCGTTGAAAGCGGTGGCGTGCATATACGATGTGCGCCGGAGCTGAAAGAGCGTATCGCGAACCATCCCGAATACGCGCCGGAAGCGCTTTTTGGCGAAGGCCTGCGTATCGGCAAGGGCAATGCTTTTGGCTCGGTCTCCGGCATCCCTTTCGTTTCCGGGCCGGGAATGCAGTTGAACACCGCGCCAAAGCTGCCAGCGGAAAATCCGTAATTCCCCTATTTTCTATGCCGCCCGGCGCCGATCCGCTCGCATCGTGCCCGGTTCGATCTATACTCCGCGAAAACGCGGGCAAGGAAAACCCGGTCTCATTCAACGCGAATGAGTTTGAGTTAGCGACGCGCGCGGCGGCAAGTACAGAGCCAGCGGGTGTCGCGTCGATGCCCGTTCGCGGTTCCGGCGTTCTCTGTCGTCGCTGATCGAAGTGCCGGGTGGCTCAAACGCCATATCTTTTCGAGGAAAACCAAACCCAACTCACACCCGGTCACCATGGCGGATTCGGGCGCGGCGTGACTATTCTCTTTCAGGCGGTTCGGCAGACATATCAGTGTCAACCGTGATTTCCATGTCGGGCCGCGTGGCGCGGAGCGAAGCGACGTCCGCCTCGCTGATCTTTTCGCAGCGTCTGAAGACAAGCGTTTTGAGGTTTTGCATTTCGCCCAGCTTCACGAGGCTTTGCGGCGTGATGGCGTTGCACGCCTCGAAAACGATCTGGGTCAACGCGCCAAGCGTCTTAATTTCATCCATGGCTCGGTCGTCGAAATCGCAGCGCACGAAATGCAACTGTGTCAGGCTCGGGAACGAGCGCCGCGCGATCTCGCTCACTTCCGCCAATCCCACACCGTCGCATTGGATGGCAGCGATGTCGTCACCGAGCGCCCGCAGGTCGCTCACACTTCGAACGATGGCATAGTTGGTGTCGGGTCGAGGGGTGACGCTCGAATTCATCGCCGGCGCGGCGTTGTTGTCTGCGGGTGAATATGCGGAGTTTACGTTCGCGACGTCGCGTCCAACCGTCTGAGTGAACACCAGATAGCCTGCCAGTAAAATGACGGCTGCCGCAGCCGCAGTGCCGAAGGGCGCAAACCACCAGCGGGCGGGCGGCATATCGTCTTCCAGCGGCGGCAGAGGGTTTTCCTCAAGCGCTTGTTCAACGCGCTCCACGAGGTCGGGCGGCGCTTTGCCGCCGGCCGCTTCGTCGAGGGCGACGTCGTAGAGCTTGTCCATAGCTCGTTCGCGCAATCGTTTCATGGTGTCCGCCTTTTCGTCTCGACGCACGCGCGCAAGGTGTCCTTGACGCGGCGCAGCAAGCTTTTCACCGCCATCACCGAAAGCCCAAGCGCCGAGGCGATTTCGCCCCGCCCCGCCTGCTTGAAATAGCGCAGGTCGATCAGCCGGCGCTGCCGCTCGTCGAGCGTGTCGATGCAGCCTTTGAGTGCTTGCACCAATCCCTCGCCATCGTCACGTGCGGCCTGCTCCTCCCAAAGAAGGTCTGCCACCTCAGCATATGCGACCATACGCCGGCCAGCGCGCTTGGCCTTCAGGAAAAGAAAGCGCGCCGTGGTTCGGAGGTATCGCGCTGTCGCGGCCTGGTCGTAATCGTCAAAACCCTTCCGCAGAATGACGACGAACGTTTCCTGCGCGAGGTCGTCGGCCAATGCGTCATCGCAGCCAAGCAGACGCAAATAGCGCCACAGGCCCGCCTGATGCGTGCGTACGATCCGCGCGATATCCGCCCGAGGCGCCATGCCGAGCATGCTCATACCACGCTTTAATGCCGGTTGGAGCGAAAAAGGCGCCGCAGAAAATGCAAAAAAACATGACGCATTGTTCTGTTGCTAATAGATACAAGCCACGGTGAAATACCCGCTTACTTATTAGAAAGCCCCGCCATGCCAACACTCGATCTCGATCGCATCTCCCGCCTGCAAAAGGAACTCGTCACGCGCAAGATTGACGCGTTCTTCGCGTCGACGGCCATCTCTATGGGCTACCTTGCGGGCTTCTACGAAGGCGGCTACGAGCGCTTCCTCGTCATGGCCATCCCCGCCAAGGGCGAGCCAGCGCTGATCTGTCCCGCGTTGAGTGTCACTCATGCCCAGTCCAAGGGCATCAAGGACATTCGCGGCTGGCGCGACGGCGAGAATGCCGCTCCACTCTTCGCGAAACTCGTGCAACAGTGGAAGCTGCATACGGCCGCTGCTGACGATGACATGCCTGCGTCGTATCTGTTAACGATGCAGGAAACCTGTCCAGAGCTTCGCTTCGTCAAGGGCGGCGATGTGATCGGCGAACTGCGCCGCGCAAAGTCGAAGGACGAACTGGCGAAGCTTCGCCATGCAGCCGATGTGGCCGACAAGGCGCAGCTCGAACTCCAGCGACGCATCAAGCCCGGCATGAAGGAGAGCGAATGCGCGGTCATCATCCGCGAATCCATGACC
The DNA here is from genome assembly GCA_013360495.1 of Planctomycetaceae bacterium. GTDB lineage: Bacteria > Planctomycetota > UBA8742 > UBA2392 > JABWBM01 > JABWBM01. The sequence continues at coordinate 19,821 of JABWBM010000022.1, read as the reverse complement.
AAGCAGGGTTGCTCTCCGACGTTCTGTATTGTCGCCGCAGGGGCCTATGGCGCCGAGCCTCATCACGCCACGTCAGATTACGTGATCAAGAACAACGAAGTCGTGATTGTTGACTGCGGCTGCCTGCATGAAAAATACAACAGCGACACCACGCGCACGTTTTGCGTCGGCAAGGCGTCCGACGAAGCGCGCAAGGTGTATGAGATCGTGTATCGCGCGTATACGGCGGGTTGCGATGCCGTTCGCCCCGGCGTGCCGTGTGAGGACGTGGACGCTGCAGCGCGCAAGGTGATCGAGGACGCGGGATACGGCGAATACTTCATGCACCGCACGGGCCACGGCATCGGCGTGCAGGGTCATGAGCCGCCCTACATCGTCAAGGGGAGCAAAGCGAAGCTGGTGGTTGGCCAATGCTTCTCTGTCGAGCCGGGCATTTACCTCCCCGGCAAGTTCGGCGTGCGTATCGAAAATATCGTCAGCGTGGGCGAGACCGGCTGCGACTCGCTCAACTGCGCGCCCCCGCCGGAACTGATCGAGATCGGGTAGCCAGAACACTCATGCCGGGGCCGGGCCTTTGGCGATGAACATGGCGAGTGCCTTCCTGATGCGATTAGCATCGAGCGGTTTGAGCACAAAATCGCTCACCCCCTGTTCTTTGGCTTCATGGACGATTCGGCTGCTGGCGGCGTGGGTCATCAGGAGCACCGGAAGCTTGAGGAAACGTTCGTGCTGGCGAATCTGTTTGAGAAACTCGACGCCGTTGCCCGATGGCAAGGCATAATTACAGAGCACCGCAACGATGGCGCGCGCATTCAAAATGACGAAGGCTTCATCGATGTCGGCAGCCCAAAGCGGGGCATAACCAAGCTCCTTGAGTTGCTGGCTGACCAACTGAACCTCGATCTTGTCGGGGTCGACGATCAAAATCTCGTGTGCGGCCATGGCGAGCCTCGGTGCATTGGGGTGTGCGAAAAGTCTACTTCATTAGCGGGCTGGTAACAAGCTACGGTCGCACGAAGGTTCGGTCATGTCATTAAGATGCCAAGTCGGGAATGTAAACTCTGTTACCAGCCAAAAAAATTTGTATGTTTGTTCCCTGCATTCCGCTCGAAGTGAAGCGGCAAGCGGGGAAAACACATTCGGATCAAAACCGCGCCTAACGGGGTTGCGGGAGAATTGTGAAAGGTATGGTCATGGCTGACGCCGCACCCCAAGCGAAGATGTCGACGGCCCAGAAAGCGGCCCTCGCCAAGAACACCAAGACGCTCCCAGTGAACACGATCGTCTTCAATGAAGGCGACACAACCACCGAGTTGTACCTTTTGCTCAAAGGCGAGATCGCCGTCATCAAGGGCGGAAAGCAACTTGCCGTACTCAACGAGCCGATGACCTACGTCGGCGAGATGAGCTACCTTTTAAAGGAACCTCGCAGCGCCACGATCAAGTGCGTGACCGAATGCGAGTTTATGGTCGTCCAAGGCGACAAGCTCGATTCGCTGATCGATGTTTCGCCCGCCGTTGGCAAGAAGCTGATTCAGACGCTCGCCTCGCGCCTCGCCAATATGAACCAGGACCGCTTGAAGCTGATTCAAGAAGTGGTGGAAGCCAAGCGCCGCATGCAGGATCACGTTTCGCAGGCCGCGCAGGATTACAAGCGCTATCTCTACGCGACACAACTCGTCTATGAAAACACCAAACTCCCTCAAGTTGGTGAGATTCTGAAATTCGGCAAGGATTCGTCGATGCTCGCAAGCCATTCCGTGCGGCTTGACGTCGACGACCGGCATTTCGCCTGTAGCGAGTTGATACTGAAACTCCATCAGGCATCGAAATCGAAGTAATCGGGAAGCATGGCATTCCTTGTCATTGAGGAGCGTGGACAAAAGCGGCACCACCCCATCGCGGCCGCCCGTGTATCCATAGGCCGCGCGCCGGACAACGATGTGGTGATTTCCGACGAAAAGTCGAGCCGCCATCACCTTGTGATCGAACAGCAGGGAAGATCGTTTCTCGTCCGCGACCTCAAAAGCAAGAATGGGTCTTTCATTGACGGCCTGAGAATCCAGGAGCAACCGCTCGATTTCGGCGATTGCGTCACCATCGGAAACGCGAAGATATTCCTTGAGACCGAAGAGTCGACCGCCTTCGAGACGGCCGCGCATACCCCCCTCGAGCCGGTATCCGAAAACGCCGAGGACTCTGTCTCCGGGACGATGTTGACTGTGCATGCGGCGGACTGGCGCGAGATTCTCGGCGCCTTCGAAGGCCCCGCGCGCAAACCGGGCGTGCAGGAATTTCTTGATGCCGCCTGCCAGTTCGCCGCCAAGGTAATTGGCAATGTCCGCACTGGTCTCTTTGCCCGCGATGGCGGGGAGTTCAAAGTACTCGCGTTCCGGAATTTCCTATCGAGCCGGCCCCTCGACGAAGTCCCGCGCGACTTTCAGGCAAAGGCCGCGCGCTGTCTCGATAGCAAGGCGCCGATACTCGAAAAATCCGATACGGCGCCCGCCCGCGCCTACCTGCCGGTTTCACTCCACGACGAAAGCGCGTTGCTGCTCTATATCGAGGCGGAGAGCAAGAGCCGGGATTTTTCTGACGCCGACCAACAAGCCGTCCGAGCGATCGTGCATCCTGTGGCCGCACTGGCGGGCCTGAAGACAGCGCTTGGAGAACGTATCCTGCTCAAACAAGAGGTTGCCCGTCTGGAACGCGAGCTCGATAAACTCAAAGAAGATCTGCAACGGCGCATCGATCTCCAAACAGCCGACCTCTCAAAACGCGAGGCTTCTCTTGGCGGCCAGCAGCTCAAGCACGACTATTCCAGCATTATTGGCCGCTCGGCGAAGATGCGCGATGTGTTTTCCATGATCGATAAAGTGACTGATCAAGCCGTCCCGGTCTTGATCATCGGCGAATCCGGAACAGGCAAAGACTTGATCGCCAAGGCGCTGCATGAAAACTCGCGGCGCGCAATAGCGGGCCAGTTCGTCGCGGAAAACTGCGCGGCGCTCCCTGAAACGCTGCTCGAATCGGAACTGTTCGGCTACGTCAAAGGCGCGTTCACTGGCGCCGACCGCGACAAGGTCGGGCTCTTCGAGACCGCGGATAACGGCACGATCTTTCTCGACGAAATCGGCGAGACGACCCCGGCGTTTCAGGCGAAGCTCCTGCGCGTGCTCGAGGACGGCATCTTCCGGCCGGTGGGCAGCAACAAGGTGAAGCACGCCAACTTCCGCCTTGTCTGCGCCACGAATCGCTCGCTCGAAGAGATGGTGAAGGCCGGAAAGTTCCGTCAGGATCTTTATTACCGCATCAACGTCATCACCATCAAACTCCCCCCCCTGCGAGATAGGCGCGAAGATATTCCTCTGCTTGTCGAACACTTCCTCAATCAGGCAGCGGTCGAGGCGGGCGAAGAGCCCAAGCGCCCGAGCAGCGGCGTGATGCGCGCCATGATGGAGTACGCCTGGCCCGGCAACGTGCGCGAACTGGAGAACGAGATCAAGCGTATGGTGGCGCTCGCCCACGGCGACAAGGTCGGCGTCGACGGCATGTCGCCCGCTCTGCGCGGGGCAGCGAGCGCGGTCGAGATGGACGCTGACGACGATCTTCCATTGAAAGAGTTGGTAGAACTCGTGGAAAAGCGGCGTATCGACGAGGTGCTCAAACGCACGGAAGGCAACAAGTCAAAAGCAGCCGAAATACTCGGTCTTTCGCGCCTCGGCCTGCGTAAAAAAATGGAACGCTACGGCATGAGCGGAGCGGATGATTTGTAGTGCTCCTCGCCGCGCGGTGATGAAGAACTGCGTACAGGGTAGGCTGAAGGCCATGGCAGAGTACCGCCAGAACTGCGGGTGCCACGGAAGCATTGATTTACAAGGGAGATATGGTGGTTGCCCGACCAGGACTCGAACCTGGAATGACTGATCCAGAGTCAGTTGTGTTACCAATTACACCATCGGGCAAGAAGAACCGCCAAGAATGGCCGCGTCGCCGCGACCGACCGGAAATCTCGTATACCGAGAGCGGCCTACTATAACGCCATAAACCGTTCTCTCAAGCTCTTTTGAGACGCCCGAATTTGACCGGAGAAAGCCCGTTTCCCCGCGTTGCAGGCACTCCAAAACATGATAAAACTCGACGCACGGATCATTCCGAGGGCTTCGCCACGCGATGGTGCGTGACAAAGCGAATGATCGAAGGGTTCGCCACGCGAAGGCGCGTGGCGCTACAGCAATAGGCATCCGCCACAGCAAGCTGTGGCGCTACAGAAGACCAAGCGACTATGGCAACCACAACCACACCTCCAGCACCCCGCAGCGGCAACGTCCTCGAGCGTCTCATCGAAGACGACATGAAGGAAAGCTATCTGACCTACGCCATGAGCGTGATCGTCAGTCGCGCGCTGCCCGATGTGCGCGACGGGTTGAAGCCATCCCAGCGCCGCATTCTGGTCGCCATGAACGATCTCAACCTCGGGCCCGGCGCCAAACATAGAAAGTGCGCCAAGATCGCCGGCGATACATCCGGCAATTACCACCCCCACGGCGAATCGGTGATCTATCCGACGCTGGTGCGCATGGCGCAGGACTTCAACACGCGCTATCTGCTCGTCAACGGTCAGGGCAACTTTGGCACCGTTGACGGCGACCCGCCGGCGGCCATGCGTTACACCGAAGCGCGCATGACTCGCGCCACAACCGACCTGATGGAGGACCTCGACAAGGACACGGTGGATTACGTCGACAACTACGACAACACGCGCAAGGAACCCACCGTCCTCCCCTCGAAGTTTCCAAACCTGCTCTGCAATGGCACCAACGGCATCGCGGTTGGCATGGCGACCTCCATGGCGCCGCACAACGTCAATGAAATCTGCAACGGCATCATCGCGCTGGTGAAGAAGCCGGAGATCACGGTCGACGAACTGATGAAGATCGTTCCCGCTCCCGACTTCCCAACGGGCGGCATTATCTGCGGGCGGCGCGGCGTAATCGAAGCCTACAAAACCGGGCGCGGCATCGTCACGGTGCGTGGAAAAGTCAGCGTTGAAGCCACCAAGCACGGCAAGCACGAGATCGTGATCAGCGAAATTCCCTATCAAGTGAACAAGACCACGCTGATTGAGCACATCGCCGAGCTGGTGCGCGATGACAAGCTGCAGGGCGTCTCGGATATTCAGGATCATTCGAACCGCAAAGGCATGCGCATCGTCGTCGAAGTCAAACGCGATGAAGACCCGCGTATCGTGCTCAACAATCTCTACAAGCACACGGCGCTGCAACAAAACTTCTCCATCATCAACATTGCATTGGTGAATAGCCGCCCCGAAACGCTCAACCTCAAGCAGTTGATGGAGTACTACCGCGATCACCGCAAGGAAGTGATCAGGCGCCGCTCGCTCTTCCTGCTCGACAAGGCCGAGAAGCGCGCCCACATCCTCGAAGGTTTGATCAAAGCCATCGGCGAGCTCGACCTCGTGATCAAGCTCATTCGCGAAGCCAAGGACACCGACACGGCGCGCGCAGCCCTGATGGCTAAGGTCAAGGCCGACGTGCAGATCACCAAAGCCGAAGCGGTCAAGGTCACGCCGGGCAAAGGCGATTTCCTCACGGAGATTCAGGCCAACGCGATTCTGGAAATGCGCCTGCAGCGTCTCACCGGTCTTGAGCGGCAAAAACTCGACGAGGAATACATGGCGGTCATCAAAGAGATCGCCGACCTTAAGGACATCCTCGCCAACGAGTCGCGCGTGCTCAAGATCATCGTCGAGGATTTGGAAGAGATCAAAAAACGCTATGGGGATGACCGGCGCACCGAGATCGAGGGCGCCATCGAGGAGTTCGACGTCGAGGACCTGATCCCCGACGAGGAGATGGTCGTCACCATCAGCCACGAGGGCTACATCAAGCGCGTGCCGCTCGCCGCCTATCGCGCGCAGCGCCGCGGCGGCCAAGGCGCCACGGGCGGAAAGACGAAGGAGGGCGACTTCATCGAGCACTTCTTCATCGCGTCGACCCACGATTACCTGCTGGTGTTCACCTCGCTCGGCAAGCTTTTCTGGCTCAAGGTCTACGACATCCCCGAATTTTCCAAGGTCGCCAAGGGCCGTGCGCTGGTCAACATCCTCAACATCAGCACCGTGGAGCGAGTGAGTGCCTGCATTCAGGTGCGCGAGTTCAGCGAAGGCAAGAACCTACTCTTCTGCACGGCGCGCGGGTTGGTCAAGAAGACAGCACTGCCCGCCTACTCCAACGTGACGAAGAAGGGCATCCGCGCCATCAAACTCAACGAAGGCGACCGCCTGATCGACGTCGCCGTCACCAACGGCTCGGACGAAGTCGTCATCGCCACCAAGCAAGGCATGTCCATCCGCTTCAACGAGACCGATGCCCGTCCCATGGGCCGCGTCACCGGCGGCGTGCGTGGTATCTCCCTGCGCGAGGGAGACGAAGTCGTCGACATGGCCGTTGTCAATCGTAACGGCACACTGCTCACGGTCTGTGCCAACGGCTTTGGCAAGCGCACCACCTATGACGAATACCGCATCCAGAAGCGCGGCGGCATCGGGCTAATCAATATTCGCGCGACGGAGCGCAACGGCCACGTCGTCGCGGCGAAGTCGATCTTCGACGGCGATGAGCTGATGATGATGACGCGTCAGGGAACGGTGATCCGTACCAAGGTGGATCAGGAATCTATCCGAGCCATCGGCCGCGCGACGCAGGGCGTACGCTTAATGCGGGTTGGCGAGGGCGATGAAATCGTCTCGGTCGTAAAGATCATGAACGAGGACGAGGAGTTCGAGAAGAGCGAGCAACAGCACGCTGACAGCGTCGTCGACGCCTTACAAGCCGGCGGCCTCGCCGAACTCGAGAAGCGCACTTCCGGCCGCGCCAAAGCGGTGAAGGAAAAGAACGCCGAGACGGCCGCGAAATATCAAGAGCCTGAGGAAGATGAAGAGGTTGAAGACGCCGATGAAGACGACGGCGATAATGAAACTCCCGCCAAGGGCAAGCCCAAGCCGAAGAAGAAGTAGGCCGTTTTCATAGGTCGCCGACTGACGGATGTCCTTCGAAGGCTGCCAAACAAGGCTGATTCATGAAACACGTTGCCGACGAACTGGATGCGATCATCACCGAGGCCCTGCCGGTCTTGAAACGCATGACGGCCAAAGACGCGGAAATCCGCTATGCGCCGGGCAAGTGGTCGCGCAAGGAATTCCTCGGCCATCTGATCGATTCCGCGCTCAACAACCTGCAACGCATCATTCGCCTCCAGATCGATCAGAACCTGCCCGCCACCTTCCCCGGCTACGACGCCGACAAGTGGGTGACTGTTGGCGGCTACCACGACATGCCGTGGGACGACGTGATCGAGTTATGGGCGCGGCTCAACCGTCTTTTCGCGAGCGATTGCCGCCGGGCGAAGCCGGAGACTTTCAACCGGCGCTGGATATCGCTGATTTATGCCGCCGATGGTTCGGGCGTGACGCTCCAGTGGATCGCTGAAGACTACGTGCGGCACCTGCGCCACCACCTGCACCAGGTTGTCCCGCACCATTTCCTGGAATTCAAATATCCGGCGTGATCAAGGTGGTCAGGCGCTTTACCGTTGGCCGAAGAGCGTGTGTTTGCGCTTTTCGAGGCGCTCGTATATTTCATTTTCAGGGACAAAGACGCGGACGAGCTTTCGGTCCTGAAACCAATACCCCGGCTTCCCGTCCTTCAGGCCAGTTTCGACAAAGGCCATTTCGGCCACGTGACTGAATTGCGTCAAGAGCTGCGCGTCAAGCATGGTGTTCTCTCTCGTCATCCCCGCGACGTGTATCGACCGGCCCTCACGCGACTCGCCCTCGCGAAGCAGCTTCGACGGAGCAAGGGGACGCGTGGCGCTACCGGCTCAGCGATATTGCACTATCGACGATCATGCGCGCAAGGTCCTTGCCGCTCGCTTGCTCAATGCCCTCCAAACCCGGCGAGGCGTTCACGTCGATGACCGCGTCTCCCCGCTCGCCGCGCACCAGATCGACGCCCGCGACCGCAAGCCCAACGGCATTCGCTGCCTGTGCTGCAACCCCGGCCAACGGCGCATCAAGTTCCATGCTTCGCGCCGTAGCGCCGCGATGAATATTGGCGCGGAACTCGCCGGGCTTCGCCGACCGCTCCATCGCCGCGACCGCGCGGCCGTCGATCACCAGCACACGCACGTCGCGCGCGGCGCGCAGACCTTCCTGCACGAGCAGCGGCTTTCCGCCGGCGAGCATGGCATCGGCCATTGAGCGAGCGCTCCGCTCTGACTCCGCGAGCACGACGCCGACCCCCTGACTGCCGTCGAGAAACTTCAATAGCAACGGCGCCCCACCCACCGCTTCGAACGCCATGTCCACGCCGTCGGGCCGGTTAAGCAACACCGTGCGAGGGACAAACATCCCAGCACCCGCGAGCGCCATCATCACGCCGTACTTGTTGCGGGCGAGTTCGATGCCCTGAGACGAGTTGAGGCACGGCACGCCTGAAAGTTCGAGAGCGCGAAGCACGTTGATTCCAGCGGTGAGCGACGAGTAGCCGAGGCGCGGCAACACCACGCTGATGCCCTCCAGCAGCGCTCCTTCATACGTCACACGGGCGGGTTTGCCCACCTGCACGGAACAGAGGGTGGGGTCGGCGACCAGCGGGTCGCGCCCGCTTGCGCGCGCGGCTTCAACCAGCCTCCGCGTGGAGTAAAGCGACTGATCGCGAGAGAGGATCAGCGGTCCCATGGGCATGAGTCTATCTTCGATCACGGGGAAAACAGACCATAAGGAATGGTTGTCCGATGCAAGAGTTCTGAATGCACGAAGCGTATGCCGCCACGCATCAGCCTTTGAAGCATGAGAGTCTGTTCATAGAACGCACGCAGCTCACCCATGATTGCCTCTTGCCCGTGTTAAGGAGGGCGCTAGACTGGCTTTCTATCCTCCCGTAAGGCAGGAATAGACCTGCGAGGCAGGGAACGTCGGGACTGGCCTTATGCGCCTGACGATGATGTTGAGGCCCAACGTGGTCAGATAGCTCAGCTGGTAGAGCAGTGGATTGAAAATCCACGTGTCGCCGGTTCGATCCCGGCTCTGACCACCACCTCGTTCCCATCTGTTCGGCGGCACAATGCGGGTCAATGTACAGGAGTTCGATGTAACGCCACGCGTCCCTGTGTGGCGGACTTTGCCGTGAGGGTGCGATGGATTTCAGCCTGACCGAAGAACAGATCATGATCCGCGACACGGCGCGCGAGTTCGCGCAGTCCGAGGTGGAACCCAAGGCCATCGAGCTTGAATCACGCCACGAGTTCCCCATGGAACTGACGAACAAGATGGCCGAAATGGGCTTCCACGGCCTCGTGATCCCGGAAAAATTCGGCGGCGCGGGCGTGGATTACCTGAGCTATTTATTGGTCGAGCAGGAAATTGCGCGTGCCTCCATTTCGCTCTCCATGACGCTCGGCGCCCAGAACAGCCTCGTCGCCATCCCCCTGATGGAATGCGGAAGCGAGGAATTACAAAAGAAATACCTCCCCAAGATCGCGAGCGGCGAGTGGCTCGGCTGCTTCGCCCTCACCGAACCCGGCGCGGGCAGCGATCCCGCCGGAATGGCAACCACGGCCAAGCGTGACGGCGACCACTGGGTGATCAACGGCACCAAAATTTACATCACCAATGGCTCAGTCTCCAAGCTCGCCATTGTCTGGGCAAAAACCGGCACGAAGCCCGATGGCAAAGCCGCCATCACCACCTTCCTCGTCGACCGCGAGCAATCGCCCTACCGTACCGGAACGATCGAGCACAAGATGGGCGTGCATGCGTCCCCCACCACGGAATTGATCTTCGAGGATTGCCGCGTGCCGGCATCGCACATGATGGGCAAAGAGGGCGAAGGTTTCAAAATCGCGCTTTCAACGCTCAATGCCGGGCGCCTCTCGGTGGCGACCCAGTGCATCGGCATCGCCAAGGCAGCCTACGAACGCGCCAAGAGGTTCTCGAAAGAGCGCGAACAGTTCGGCAAAAAGATTAGCGAGTTTCAGGCCATCGCCTTCAAGCTCGCCGATTGCGCCGTCGGCATCAGTGCCGCCGAACTTCTCGTGCAGAAAGCGGCCTGGCTCAAAGAACAGCGCGGCGCACGCGACCCGGAATTCATCTCGCTTGCGGCTCAAGCAAAATTATTTGCATCGGAAATGGCGTGCCGCGTCACCGACGAGGCTGTGCAAATCCACGGCGGCTACGGATATATGAAAGAGTACCGTGTCGAGGAGTTCTTCCGTGCCGCGCGGCTGATGGAGCTGGTGGAGGGTACGAGCGAAATCCAACGCCTCACGATCTCGCGCTGGGAACTGAGGGATTGACCAGCCGAAGTCCGGGGGACTAAGGCAAGCCGCTCGCCTCGGCGAAGCCGCTACGGCGTAGCCGGGAGCACCGTGGGGTCAGAGCGCACTTTGATTCTTTAGCATGTCGTAGATCTGGCGGAGAGGGAGGGAGTCGAACCCTCGTTACCCGTGAAGGTAAATCGGTTTTCGAAACCGACGCAATCGGCCACTCTGCCACCTCTCCGCGTCAATTCGATGTGAGCCGGCAATCCAACGTCAACCACGAACGGCGGCACCGTGCGACGAACTCACTGTCGGGCCGCACGGCTCGAGCGTTAGCGCGGGTTGCCGCCCTTGGTCTGGCGTTTGTGCTTGGGCAGGCGGTTGCTGGTCTTGCGACCCTTGATCTTATGGCGCGTCTTCATGCGTTGCGGGTTCATGCCTATCTCCTCAAGATTGTTCGCGTTCGTCACGCGAGGGCGCGTGACGCTACAGAATTCATTGTCTTATTCAACCGGATCGGTTTTGCGCTTCGCCCGAAAGAACTCGCGCAAGAGCATGGAGCAGTCCTCCTCGAGGACACCCGCACGCATCTCCATCCGGTGATTCAAGCGCCGGTCTTGTACCAGATTGAAAAGTGAGCCGCAAGCGCCCGCCTTGGGGTCAGTCGCACCGTAAATCAGCCTCCGCACGCGCGCGTTGACGAGCGCGCCCGCGCACATCGGGCAAGGTTCGAGCGTGACGTAGAGGTCGCAATCGTCAAGCCGCCAGCTTTCGGACGCCTCGGCTGCAGACGTGAGCGCGATCATCTCGGCGTGGGCCGTGGGGTCTTTCAAGAGTTCGCGCTGGTTATGTCCCCGCGCGATGATGCGCCCGTCGCGCACGACGACCGCCCCCACCGGCACCTCGTCGCGCTCATAGGCTGCGAGCGCCTCGCGCAGCGCGGCTTTCATGAACTGTTCGTCTGGGTCTTTGGATTCAGGCATGGATGCGTAGCATAGACGTGCAAGGCGCAAGGTGCAAAGTGCAAGGAAAGATCATGTTCTCCCGTTCGCACGCTGTACCCCGCGCACAGCACTCCGCACTCTTCACCTATACCAGCCGCTGACGTGCTCACGGTTCAGCTTCATGGCGATCTGCTGCAATGGGCGGCCGCTGCTGTCGGTCTTGCCGCCCGAAAGCGTTACTTCGGTGACGAGCCGTTGCGCGCTGTCCACGCGCAGTTCGCCCGCAAGCTCGAAGACCATGGGGACTCCGCTCTCGAGAGTGCCGCTCACTCTCCAGCGTAGGGAGATGCGCGCGATATCGCCGCTCACATCGAACAGTTCCGCGCGCAGCACGTTACGCTCGGCTTCGAGGCCAGCGAGCTTCAACAGTCCGCGAAAGTAGGGATTGCCGTTGATGTCGATCTCCCACGCGTCGCCCTTCCTCGCCGGCCCGCGCGGCACGATCACAGTATCGAAGCCCTGAATCAGCAGGTCGCCGTAATCCTCGGGTTTTGCTGTGCCGGAGAGCAGCTTAATGGTCACGCCATCGGCGAGTTGCGTGAGTTCGAAACTGCAACCTTCGAGAGCGCCGTGCTCGTTTTTCTCCTCGCCTCCCGCATGTTGCAGGCTACGAAAGGAGCGCTCGTAGGCGCGCGACACACGCATCGGGTTGCCCGCGGCATCAACATCAAGGACTTCAGTGGCAAAGGACTCATCAAGCTTGACAAGAAGCTTCTGCCCGGTCATGTCGATTTCGGTTACGGACAGTTCGCGCCTCGTACGCACGCGGTCGCCGGCCTTGGCTGCGACGTTGAGCATCACCGGTTCGCCAACGGGGGACGGACGTGTCGTCGCTCCGCCGCCCGTGGCCGAACAGGCGGCGAGAAGGAGAACGAATATGAAGCAATATCGTTGCATGGCAGCCCAAGACTGGATTCCCGGTCACTCGGCGTAGCGCTCGCTATTCGCTCGCTTGCCTCATGCCTTCGCGGGAACGACGGCAGCGTGACACGGGGGCGCGGCGCACGCAAGCGATTGTCCATGCACTGCTGGATTTCGGGCAGTTTACGGCGGGGTATCCGCTTCGGTGACCGTAAATACCGCAGTGTCGGATGCTGTACCGGAAAAGCCGCTCAAAGCTTCGCCCCATTCGGCGTCGAGGGTTACATCGACGTCGCCCTCGATATTCCCCATCCTAAGAGTGACAGAAACAGTGATCGTATCCCCGACAATCTCCAGCGGGAGGCCGCTCGCGTCAAAACCGTCTTCTGTGACCGTTATGCCCGTGAGCAAGATACCATTGATCGAAACGGGGAAGGTCGTGAGCGTCCGCGTCACGCGAATTGTCTGTTCTTCGCCGCCGTCGGGCGTGATGGCGATGACAAGGGCGTTCAATTCGCAACTGCGGTGGGTCGCCGTCACGCGTCCGGCGACGTCGAGCGTCCAAGTCAACGTGATGGTATCGCCGGCTTCGACTTCCGCATCGTTGGCGACAGCATCGGTAGTGATAACTGGCGCATTGTCCCGATCGAGAATCGTAAACTCCGCGCTCACATCTGGGAATGCCACGTCCGCGCTTGAAACCTCGTCGCCGCCGGCATCGCCAACCACGGCGGGAACGATCTCCACCAAGTCGCCGGTTTCGAAGGCGTCCCCCACTTGCGCGCCATCGAGAATGAAGCGGACGGTCAACGCGCCGACGTCGCCACTCGCGACGGCGATGGCGTCCGCAGCCAGTTGCGCGGCGCTGGGGAACACGACCACGGGGCCGTCTTCCGTGCCGCCGAAAGTGTCGAAGACCAGTTCGTCGCTGCCGATGAATATCGAAAGAGCGTCGAGGTCGAGCGTGATGTCGTCAATATCGTCCCCGGAGGCGTTGAGCACCGAAAGCTCGAGGGCGTACACATCGTCAGCGGCTGGGTCGAGCGTCGCCGGATCAAGCACGGCGGCTTCGACATTCATAGCGCCCGTCACTTCCACGCCCTCGCCCAAACAGACGATGCGCGCATCGAGGATATGCAGGCCGCTTTCCGTGAACACCGTCATGGCTCCCGCGAAGCGCGTAGCCGTCAACGCGTTCCGGTCCGGACCATCGAGATCAAAGCGCAAAAAGAGATGATGCTCCTCCGTGTCCTCATTGACGCGGAAGGCGGCAGGAACATTGGGTGAGTCGAGATCAGGATAGAGAATGACGACACGATCGTGGCGCGCTTCCATGATTTCGCCGTCATCGCCCGTGGAATCGGCGTCCACCGTATAGTTCGTGCCGAGCGGTGACGTGGTCGAATCGGTGTTAGTGGCAAGAATCGCCTTCACATCAGAAAGCAAACCTTCGCCAATGACCGTCACTTCGACGCCGCCGGACTCCGGCACGATGGCGATTTCCGTGCTATCGACGCGTATGGTACGCACAGCACCCGTGGCGAGCGATTGCCGTTCGAGAAGGTCTCCCTCGTCCGGTGTAAAGCCGCCGCCGACATCTTCGAGCAGTTCAAGCTCGTCGGCGTCCACCACACCGTTGTCAGTGATGTAGGCGAGAATCTTCGAAACGCCGCCCGCCTCCTGACCACTCACATCCGGCGCGCCGTCGCTAACGAAATACGCCACGTCTTCGCCAAAGAGCATGCCGTCCAGCAATCCGTCCTTGGCGTCATCGAAGAGCGCGTTGAAGAAATCCGTCTGGTCGTCGCCCGCATTATCCGTCGCTTCGACGTATTCGGCGGCAGCACGGTCAAGCTGCATCAACGTATAGGTCAGCGCCGCCGAATCCCGCGTCCGTTCGAGGCTGTTGGTCGATTCGGCTGGGTGATCGCCGCCAAGATCGGGAACGGCGGGAAACACCCGCGCTGGATCGGCCGCGAGGCCAAGATTGACGGCCACGCTTCGCTGGGTCTGGTCGGCGAAGTTCTTGATGTAGCGCAGATTGCCGACGCCCACCTCGTCATCGGGAAGGTTGGCGAGAGAGTGAAAGGCAACTGTCGTCCAAGGCGTGATGGAGACAGGAACGCTCAAGCCTTCGAAAAGATTGACCATGGCGATCCACGGGCCGTCTTCGGGATCGAGGCGGACATTCTCCCCCACATCGCTGTAGTCGACATAGAACGCGCGGTCGTCCTCGACCGTCAGGCCGTCATCCTCTGGGAATTCGGCGACGACGATCAGGGTGTGGCCGATGTAGCTGTCCGGAATGGCGATGGTGAACGCGCCGCGCTCGTTGCTGACATCCGTGTCGATAAGGCCTGAATCAGAATCGAGGCCGAGGAAGGCAACACCGTCATAGACCGAAATCGTGACGTTGGCGATCGGCGAGACGCCCACGCGACCAACAAGGCCCGAGAATTCCTCGCCGGTTTCCTTGCAGCCGGTGGTGGATATTGAAAATAAGCCAATGAGAAGAACCGCCACGTTCAACAAGCTCAAAACTGGATTCCCGCCTTCGCGGGAATGACAGCAAGGGCAACCTTGTTGCTGTGTCAGACCCATAGAGCTACGCCTTCAGCACTTTCGCCTTCGGAAAATCGCGGAACGCGTTGCGTGTATCAAGAATCAGCGGCGCATGCTCGGCAACGAGCTTCAAGTCCGTTCCCGGCTGGTTGGTGATCATCAGCACGAGATCGACCGAGCGCAGCAGTTTCGCGTCGAGCGGTGTATTGGACAGCGAGAGATCATACTTGCGCATTGCGCCGAGCTTTTTCACCAGGGGATCGTGATAGCGGACGTTCGCCCCGCGCCCGAGCAGAAGATCGACGATCTCGACGCCGGGCGATTCACGCGTGTCGGAGACGCCTGCCTTGTAGGCGACGCCGAGCACGAGGATTTTCGCGCCTTTGATCGACTTGCCCGCCTGGTTGAGCGCGTCTTGAACACGCGTTACGACGTGGTGCGGCATGGCGGAGTTGATCTCGCCCGCAAGTTCGATGAAGCGCGTGCTCATACCATAGCGCCTCGCGCGCCATGTGAGATAGAAGGGGTCGATCGGGATGCAGTGGCCGCCAAGGCCCGGCCCGGGATAGAAGGGTTGATAGCCGAAGGGTTTGGTGGCGGCCGCCTCGATCACCTCCCAGATGTCGATATTCATGGCCTCGAACACGACCTTCAACTCATTGACTAACGCGATGTTCACGGCGCGGTAGATGTTTTCGAGCAGTTTTGCGGCCTCCGCCACGCGCGCATGGGAAACGCGGATCACGCGCTTGAAGCCATGTTTGTAGAGCGCCAAAGCCAGCTCGCTCGAGTACTCATCCATGCCGCCGACGAGCTTCGGGATCTGCGACGTGGTGAAGTCCGGGTTGCCCGGATCCTCGCGCTCGGGCGAAAAGGCGAGATGAAAATCCATGCCGCAGACAAGGCCGCTGCGCTCAAGCACGTTCTTCAAATCATCTTCGGTTGTGCCAGGGTACGAGGTGGATTCAAGCACGACGAGTTGGCCGGTTCGAAGGGTCTTGGCGATCTGTTCGCCGGTGATGCGAATGTACTTGAGGTCCGGCTCGCGAAACTCTCCAAGCGGCGTCGGCACACAGACTATGACCGCGTCGCAATCCTTGAGCTTCGAGAAATCTGTCGTCGCGCGAAACTTCTTCGACTTCACAGCCGCCTTGATAAGCGATGCCTTGACCGTGCTCAGGTAGCTCTCGCCATTGGCGAGCGCCTTCACCTTCTCGTCGTCGATATCAAACCCGATGGCAGGCACGCCTCCGTCGACGAACGCCAGGGACAAAGGCAAACCGACGTAACCAAGCCCGATCACGCCGACGGTGATGTCGCCCTTCTTGAAACGATCAAGGAGTTTCGCCTGCTTCGCGTTCATTTATTGGCCTTTGCTCCGGCGAAGGCGAGTATCTCGTCGGCGACGTACGCCTGTTGCTCTTCGCTCATCTCCGGCCAGCACGGGATCGAGAGACTATCGCTGCTGATGCTCTCGGTCACGGGGAAGTCCCCGGCCTTATGGCCGAGATCCTTGAAGCAGCGCTGCAGATGCTGCGGGATGGGGTAGTACACGCCCGTGGCGACGCCCTTGCTCTTGAGGTGGGCTGCCAGCGCGTCGCGCTCGGGCGTCATGATGCAGTACTGGTGCCATACGTGGGTGTTGCCCGGCAGCACCTTCGGCGCCTTGATGGGCGATTCTTCGAAACGCTCTTGATAATAGCGCGCGATCGCGTCGCGTTTCGTATTCCATGCGTCGACATGTTTCAACTTGATGCGCAGGATGGCAGCTTGCACCGAATCAAGGCGGCTGTTCATACCTGCCCGGTCGTTGTAATAGCGATCCTTGCTCTCGCCGTGCAGACAGACGCTCTGGATCAATTCCGCGAGGCGATCGTCGTTGGTCGCAAGCATGCCGCCGTCGCCGCAGGCGCCAAGGGTCTTGGTGGGGTAGAAGCTGAAGGTTGCGATGGCGCCGAGCGCGCCAGCGTGCTTGCCGTTGCGCGTAGCGCCCCAAGCCTGCGCGGCGTCTTCAACAATCGGAATGTTGCCCGCAGCCTTCACCAGTTCTTCGTGCAGCGCGCATTGGCCGAAAATGTGTACGGGCATGATCGCTTTGGTGCGCGGCGTGACCAACTTCTTGAGCTTCGCCGGGTCCATCGTCCAGCCCACCGGCTCCACGTCGCAAAAGATGATCTTCGCGCCCACGCGCCGTATCGCCTCAGGTGTCGCGACGTAGGTATGCGGCACCGTGACCACCTCGTCGCCCGGGCCGACGCCAAGCGCCATCAGCGCCACCACAAGGGCGTCGCTGCCATTGGCGCAGCCGATGGCATGCTTCACGCCAAGATACTTGGCCGCCTCGGCCTGAAAATTCTTCACTGCCGGGCCGCGAACGAACGAGCATTCGACAAGAACCTGCTTAATCGCTTCCGCGATCTCGGCGCGCAGCGGGGCATGTTGAGCTTCAAGGTTGACGAGCGGGATATTCATGGGTGCGATCTTTCCAAAAGCCATTGTCTACCACAACAACCAGGCAAGCAGCGCCGCAGCGGGCGATAGCAGCAAGATCACCATGCCGAGGCAGCCGCTGCGTTTGGCCGTTCGCTGGCTTTCGGCCATTTCCTGAACACGGGCAACGGCTGACGACTGAACCTTGCGGGCTTCGTCGGGGATGGAATCGTCGACTTCGCCTGCCTCCTTCGGGAAGCGCGAAAGAGCGTCGTCCGTCAACACCGACAAATTGGGATACACGCGGCGCAGCGCCTTCAACGTCGCGAGCGCGCGTTTGCGGCGCATCTCGCCAAGCAAAGGAATGATCTCCGATATCTGTCCCTGCGTGAAGATGCTGCCGTCGATCCAGTCGCAGAGTATGTCGGAGCCCTCGGCGTAGTTTTCCTCACGCAGCATCGCCACCAGCCGTCCCACGCGCAGCGCATCCTTACGGACAAGCTCGATGATCTGCTCCTGCCCCTTCGGCGCGATCATCATTAGGCCGCGCAGGCAAGCGTTGACACAGGCGCGGGATGGATCTTGCAGGCCGCGCATCAATCCCGGCACCGCCGATTCCGTTCCGAGCGCGATGATCGAACGATAGCCGTCGAGACGTTGGCCATCCTGATCGGAATTGGCGCTTGCGAGCGCCGCGCGGTATTTATCGCTCCATTCCTGCGAAGGGACGCGCAGTTCGCGGCGGCACGAAGGACAGTCGGCGGTTCCGCCGGCGAGTTCAGGGGCCGCTTCGAAGGCCGCGCCGCAAAGACATTCGACGAGAATTTTCATGCGTTGTTCCGGCGGCACAGCCGCGCGAGGAGTTTACCCGGTAGTGAGGGGAACACAACGGGCGGGCGTGGCATAATCGCGCCGCTATGGGTGAAGGTCGATCGACCATCTGGCCACGCGTCCGCCTGCTCGTTGAGGGCTCGGTATCGCTGGTGTTTCCGCCCCATTGCGATATATGCCACAAACCGCTCGTGGATCGCGCCTCGCCGGTGTGCGTCCCATGTATTGCTGCCATGCCGCTTGTGGGGCGGGACTACTGCCGCCGGTGCGGGGCGGTTCAGGGCGAGTATGTGGGCGTGATTTCCACCTGTCATTATTGCGAGCGCGAAACCAAAGGTTTCGGCGTCGATCAAGTCGTTGCCGCCGGCATGTACGAGCAAGGCTTCGACAAGCTGGTCAAGGCCCTCAAGTTTGGGCGTAGGCGCGCGCTCGCAACACTTGCTTCCGCATGGCTCGCGCAGCTCGTGCTTGATCGTGGCGTGGAAACCGACATCGTCGTGGCCGTCCCGCTCGGTCGCGAGCGCTTCTGGCGGCGCGGGTTCAATCAGGCGGAGTTGATTGCCAGACAACTCGCCGCGCGAATCGGCAAACCATATGCTTCGGGCGTGCTCAAACGCACGCGTGAAACTCCCCCGCAGGCGCAGCAAGCGCAGGAACAGCGAGCAGGTAACGTGCGCGGCGCGTTCAAGACCGGGCGGCGGGCAGGCATGGTTGAAGACAAGCGTGTATTACTCGTGGACGACGTGATGACCACGGGAGCGACGTTGCGTGAGGCAGCTCTTGCTCTTAAACGCGCAGGCGCGAAGGAAATCGCCGGCGCGGTAGTAGCACGATAGGCGAATACCGCCCCCTTCAACAAGGAGGGCCATTGCCGGTAGCATCACTCGCTCCTACGCGAACGAAATCACCTCTTGCAGCGGCATTGATGTCGCGCAACAATGCCGCCCATGTCAGAAAGCAGCTTCGATATCGTGGCGGAAGTCGACCTCAACGAGGTGCAAAACGCGCACCAGATCGCGCTCAAACAGATCGGGAACAGATACGACTTCAAGGGCAAGATCGCCAAACTGGACTTCAATAAAACCGAAAAGACCGTCGTCGCTCATGGCACGGACGATTACGTCGTCGGGCAGATGGTCGACATTTTCAAAGAGCAGCTTGCCAAGCGCAACGTGAGTCTCAAATCTCTGTCTGAAACAGGCAAAGAGGCCAGCCCGTCGGGCGGCGTAACCATGAAATTCACCATCCGCGATACCCTCAAGCAGGAAGAGTGCAAGGAAATCACCAAGGCGCTGAAAGCCTCGAAATTCAAGGCGAAAGCTTCCATCCTTGGCGAAACCGTCCGCGTCACCGGTAAGTCCAAAGACGAACTCCAGGAGGTTCAGGAAATGGTGCGTGGCTTGAACCTCCAAGCACCGGTCAAGTTCACGAACTACCGTTCGAAATAATATCGCCCCGGTGAAAGACGCGTTCACTCCCCATCATCGATGCGCTCGATGCGAAAGGACGGAACTTCGTGCCGCCAGGGTTCAATGCCGTCGAAAGTCAGCTGCATCAGCGTTAACGGCTCGCTTGCCGTCGCGCGGGCAATCACCGCGCCATCTTCCTTCCAGTCGCCGAGCACCAGCATCCGCACATCACGCCCGCGCAGCATATAGCGCCGCTCCTGCGGCCGGTGAATATGGCCGCACACGGCCGTGTCGCATCCTTGCCGCCGGATGAATTCGATCACCGGTTCGTCTTTGATATCGGCGTATTCTGTCCTGTGCTTGCCCTTGAGACGCGAGACGCC
>JABWBM010000021.1 GCA_013360495.1 Planctomycetaceae bacterium | reverse complement strand
CCGATCGTGTTCCGCGGATTCAGCAAGCGCCTTTCGAGGCGCAGCCCGACGAGGCCAACGACCCGCCTCCGCCGCGCATCGACGATGACCGGGATTTCAATGCGAAGGGCGACAACGATAACACGAATCAACAACGCCGCCCGCGCCGCCGTGGAGGACGCGGCAGGGGTCGCGGCGGCCGGGGACGCCGGGGAGGCAGTGGCGGGCAGGGTAATGGTGGTGGACCGCAGAGCTGGTCGCCGCGCGACGGCAACCAAAGCCCGCGGTCCGAGCCGGGGAATTTCTCACAGGGATCGTGGAACGATGGCGCACGCGAACCGAACGGCTTCCGCGACGCTCCAGGAACGGACGATGGCGATGGTCCGGTCCGTTACTTCCGCCGAGAAAACTTCCCGCGCGTGCAAAACCTCTTCCGGCGCGGACAGGAAGTGCTTGTGCAGGTGTTAAAAGCCGCGCAGGGCGGCAAAGGCCCCGGTGTCACGACCTATATCTCGCTCCCAGGCCGCTACATGGTGCTGATGCCGAACACGACCAAGTGCGGCGTCTCACGAAAAATTTTCGATCATCAGTTGCGGAATGAGTTGCGCCGGGCGCTGCGCCGCCTGAAAATTCCGCGCGGCATGGGCGTGATCATCCGCACGGCGGCAGCCGGCCGGCCGATCGAGGAATTGCAGCGCGACTTGAATTATCTGCTCAAAACCTGGAACGAAGTGTTGAGCGACTTGAACTCCGGCGTGCGCGCCCCGTCCTGTTCCTACCGCGACAGCGACCCCGCCATGCGCACGGTGCGCGATTACTTCACCCATGACGTCAGTGAAATCGTGATCGATAACGAATCGGTATATAAACGCGTGTTGGCGTTCTTTGACGAATTGATGCCGGATTACCGCGATCGCGTCAAACTCTATAGCGGGAAGGTTCCGCTATTTATGGCCGAGGGCGTCGAGCCGCAAGTGGACCGCATTTTTGACAAGCGGGTGTCGCTGCCCTCCGGCGGCTACCTCTACGTCGAACAGACCGAGGCGTTGGTGGCGATCGACGTCAATTCCGGCCGCTTCACGTCCGAACGCGACGCCGAGGAAACGGCCTTCAAGACCAATCTCGAGGCGATCCCGGAGATCGCGCGCCAGCTTCGCCTGCGCGATCTCGGCGGCATCATCGTCAACGATTTCATCGACATGCAGAACCCGCGCCATCGACGTGAGATCGAGGACAAGCTCCGCAACGAGCTTCAGAAGGAGCGCACGCGGGTCAAAGTGTCCCACGTTTCGCCCTTCGGCCTGATCGAAATGACGCGCCAGCGTGTGCGTCCATCGCTACGCAACTTCGCCTTTGAGACCTGCAAGCATTGCCAGGGCGCAGGCATGATCAAAAGCCCTGAAACGCAGGCGCTTCACGTGTTGCGCGTGATCAAGCTGATCTTCGCCAACGACGCCGCGCTCGGCGCTGTGGTGCAGGCCCCTCCCGCGGTGCTCTCCCACCTGCACTCGCAGCTTCGGCCGGCAATAGCGGACATCGAAACGTCCTACAACAAGCACGTGAGCTTCGAATGGGCCGGCGACCTCGGGTCCGAGGAACTGCGCTTCTTTTTCATCAACTACCGCGGCGACCGCACCACCTTTGACCATCACGCTGAAATAGGCCGGTATTCCATCGTCCGCACAGCATCCCCCGTTAACGGCGGCGAGCACGGTCACAGGCGTCGCAGGCGCGGTGGTCGCGGGCGCCGGCGGGGCGGCGGTTCCGACCGTTTCGCGCCGGTTCAGCAGGGGGCGTCCGATTCCAATCGCATGACGAGTGTCGCGCCTCAGGAAGTCCCGCAGACAGTCGCTGTCGCAGCGGAACCAGCGGCGGCTCCGGAAACACGGAAAACGACCCGTGGAGCGCGCACCAAGCGCGCATCACGTAAAGTAACGGCTGCGGCACTCGAAGTTTCTCAAGCATCTGGCGAAGAGGCGGCGCCAGCGAAGAAGACTCGCCGCAAAACGACTCGCAAAGCCGCCTCGGGCGAACGCCCGGTGACGCGCCGCAGGACCGCGCGCAAAAAGCCGGAGCCGCCGGCCGGGGACGCGCCGCAATCTTGAAGTTTCATGCCCCCCTTGTAAAAGGGCGGCATCAGAGGAATGTTCGTGGTCGCAGGGGGCGATTGGCCTCGCGGCCGGGTTTGTGGACGACAACAGTAAGGAAGAAACCATGCCCATCATGCAGCCCGGAATCGACAAAGAGCGCGAGACCATGAAAGTGGTCCAGTACGAGACCAAGGAACGCGTCGCCTACATCACGCTCGATGATCCCCCGGCCAACACCTATACCCATCAGATGTTCCGTCAGTTCGACGACGCGACGCTCAGAGCGCGTTTCGACACTGATGTGGACGTGATCGTGGTGCGCGGCAAGGGCGGAAAATTCTTCTGCGCCGGCGCAAATATTAAAATGCTCGAACAGTCTGACCCGACGTGGAAGTATTTCTTCTGCTTGCATGCCAACGAAACCCTGAGCCGCCTCGAACAGACACCGAAGCTCGTGATTGCCGCTTGTCAGGGCCACACCGTCGGCGGCGGTTTGGAAATCGCCATGGCCGCGGATATTCGCATCGGCTGCCGCGATTCGGGTCGCGTGGGGCTGCCTGAAGTGAACCTCGGCGTGCTGCCGGGAACCGGCGGCACGCAGCGCATCGCGCGCATTGTCGGCAAGGCGAAGGCAATCGAACTGATGACCGTTGGCAACCTGCTTTCCTATGAAGAAGCCTGCGACCTCGGCATCTTCAGCCTTGTCTTCGAGCCGGAAAACTTCGAGAACCAAATCCACACCTACGCCAAGCAATTCACGCTGCCGAACAAGGCGGCGAAGGCGGTCGGTAACATCAAGCGTAGCGTGCAGAGCGGGACCGAGATGGCCTTCGAGTATGGCTTGGCGCTCGAACGCGAGTTGCAGAAGCAACTCTTCGACAGCTCGGACGCGAAGGAAGGACTCAACGCCTACAACACCAAGCGCACGCCGGCTTTCAAGGGCAAGTAGCGCCAGACTTTGACAACGCTGAAACGGCCACCTCGCAAGGGGTGGCCGTTTTGATCGACCGCAACGACGACTGGAGACAACAGCATGAGCGACCAATCCGGATACTACCGCCACCCTTCGATTCACGGCGACCGCGTCGTCTTCATCTGCGAGGACGACCTCTGGTCAGTGAGCGCCACAGGCGGCATCGCGCGCCGCCTTACCTCCAACCCCGGATCGGTGTCGTTCCCCATCATCTCGCCCGACGGAAAGCGCATCGCGTTCACAGGCCGCGATGAAGGCCCGACAGAAATCTACGTGATGGACGCAGATGGCGGCATTCCCAAGCGCCTCACCTGGTTCGGCAGCATGGCGCGCACGGCTGCCTGGACCGCTGACAGCAAAAATATCGTATTCGCGAGCTACTACGGTCAGGCCATGCGCCATGCCGACCGCCTCCACGCCGTGAACGCCGACGGCGGAAATCCTGAAAGCCTGATCCCCGGTCCCGCGCGCGCCATTTCATTTCAACCGGACGGCAAAGGCATCGTGATCGGCCGTAACACCGGCGACCCCGCCCGCTGGAAGCGTTATCGCGGCGGCACCGCCGGCGTGCTCTGGATCGACCGCACCGGCAAGGGGAACTTCGCGCCCTTCCTCGATCATCTCAAAGGCAACCTCGCGGCGCCGATGTGGTTTGGCAAGCGCATCTACTTCCTCTCCGATCACGAGGGCCACGGCAACATTTACTCGTGCAAACCCGATGGCAAGGATGTCCGCCGCCACACGCACCACGAAGAATACTACGCCCGCTTCCCCTCCACCGATGGACACACGATCGTCTATCACGCCGGCGCCGACATCTGGCGCTATAGCGTCGAGCATGACGAGGCCTACAAGGTCGACATCCGCATTCACAGCCCGCAGGCCCAAGTGAACCGTCGCTTTACGCCGGCGAGCGCCGTGGCGGAAAGCGCCGACCTGCACCCCAAGGGCCATTCGCTCGCGTTGATCGCGCGCGGCGGCCTGTTTTCAACGCAAAACTGGGGCGGTGCGCCCATGCGCTACGGTACTGTGTCCTCCGTTCGCTACCGTCTCGCGCGCTGGCTCGCCGATGGCAAGCGCATGGTGGCCGTGAGCGACGAGGGCGGCGAAGAATCGCTCGCAGTGGTCGAGCCGGGCAAAGCGCCACGCCCCATCAAGGCCGACGTCGGCCGCGCCATCGACCTCGTCGTCGCCCCCCATGGCGGCGATAACGTAGCACTGTGCAATCATCGCTACGAAGTCGTTGTCGCCGATCTCGCCAGCGGAAAATCGAAGGTCGTCGAACGCAGCGAGTATGACCGTATCCGTGGTCTCGCCTGGTCGCCTGACGGCCAGTGGCTCGCCTATGGCATCGCGAAGACGGCGCGCTCCATGTCGATCCACCTGTATAACGTCAAGACTGGCAAGGTATCGCCCGCCACCGGCGCCGATTTCGCCGACTATTCGCCGGCGTTCGATCCGGGCGGCAAGTATCTCTATTTTCTGTCCAATCGTTTCTTCGAACCGATCATGGACAGCCAGAATTTTGATTACATTTTCCCATCGGGCGCGAAACCCTGCCTGATCCCTTTGCGTCTCGATATCCCCTCGCCATTCGCCTCCGCCCAGCGCGAAGCCCGCGCCCCCGGCGACGATAGCGCGAAGTCCGACAAGAAAGACGACAAGGGCGGAAAGGACGCGAAGAAGAAAGAGGACGACAAGAAGAAAGACACGCCCGAACCGGTCAAGATCGACCTCGATGGCGTATCGGACCGCGTCGTCGCCTTCCCCGTTCCCATCGCGCGTTACGGGATGGTCTTCGGCGTCGAGGGCAAGGCGCTTTTCACGTCCTCGCCCCTCGAATACGAATCGTGGATGGACGAAGTCACCGAGGACAATTCCGCCAAAGACGTGCTCCATGTCCACGACTTCGACACCGAAAAAACCGAAGTGCTGGTCAACGGCATCTCCGATGTTCAGACCTCGCTCAAGGCGAAGCACTTGCTGGTCACTGTCGGCAGGCGGCTGCGCGCCGTCTCCGCATCCGGCCTGTCGAAAAGTTCCCTGAGTTCGAGCGACAGCGCTGGACGCGAGTCGGGCTGGATCGATCTCGATCGCGTATCGGTGGAGATCAATCCCCGCGCCGAATGGCGCCAGATGTTCCGCGAGGCATGGCGCTTGCAACGCGATCACTTCTGGAACACCGCCATGTCCGACGTGAACTGGCAGAACGTCCACGACCGCTACCTGCCGCTCGTCGATCGCTGCGCCTCGCGTGCGGAGTTCTCCGACCTGATGTGGGAAATGCAGGGCGAGCTCGGCACGTCGCATTGCTATGAAATGGGCGGCGATTACCGCCCCGAACCCCGCTACCACCAAGGCTTTTTAGGCGCCGACATCGAACTGCGCGGCAATGCGTGGCGCATCGTCAATATCGTGCGAGGCGATAGCTGGGATTCGATCGTGAGTTCACCGCTCGCCGACCCTGCCGTGAATGTCAAAAATGGCGACGAGATCGTCGCGGTGAACGGCGCGAAGGTGAATAGGTCGCTCTCCCCGTTTGAATGCTTGGTAAACGCCTCCGGCGCGAACATTGCGCTGCGCCTGCGTTCAGGCGGCAAGGAACGCGACGTCGTCGTGCGCTGCCTGCGGAGCGAGGCCATGCTGCGCTATCGTAACTGGGTCGAGGGCAATCGCGCGGCAGTTCACAAGGCCTCCAAAGGCCGCATCGGTTACGTCCATATCCCGGATATGGGGCCGCTGGGCTTCGCCGAGTTCAACCGCTATTTCCCGCGCGAAGTCGAATGCGAGGGCTTGATCATCGACGTGCGTTTCAATGGCGGCGGCCACGTTTCGCAACTCTTGCTGCAACGTCTGCTGCGCAAGCGCATCGGTTACGACATCAACCGCTGGGGCAAGCCCATGTCCTACCCCGCCGACGCGCCCATGGGGCCGATGGCGGCGCTCACCAACGAACATGCCGGCAGCGACGGCGATATGTTCAGCCATTGCTTCAAGCTCTACAAGCTGGGTCCCTTGATCGGCAAGCGCACCTGGGGCGGCGTGGTCGGCATTTGGCCGCGTCACGCACTCGTCGACGGCACGGTGACGACACAGCCGGAGTTTTCGTTCTGGTTCAGTGACGTCGGCTACGGCATCGAGAACTACGGCACCGATCCCGACATCGAAGTGGACATTGCGCCCCAGGACTTCGCGCGCGGCAAGGACCCCCAACTCGAGTGCGGCATCGCGGAAGTGGAAAAGCTCATCCGCAAGATGAAGCCGCGCGTGCCCGAGTTCAAGGGCCGCCCGAGTCTGAAAGCCCCGCGTTTGCCGAAGGCAAAGCGGTAATCTCTGTTCAACGTGAGGTATCCATGGCCTACACACCGAAGATTCTGGCGTTTGCGGGAAGCGCGCGGCGCGGCTCGTTCAATCACGCTCTCGTCTCGGCGGCCGCTGCCGGGGCGCGCAACGAAGGCGCAACCGTCACGCTGCTCGATATGAATGACTTTCAACTTCCTCTGTTCAGCGAAGACCTCGAAGCATCAAGCGGCCTACCGGAGAACGCGCGGAAGCTGAAGAAGCTGTTCATCGAACACGACGGGCTGTTGATCTCAAGCCCTGAATACAACGGCGGCGTCACGCCTATGCTCAAGAACGCCATCGACTGGGTCTCGCGCAAGGAGGGCAACGAACCGCCGCTCGTCGCATATCAGGGGAAAGTCGCCGTGGTGATGGCCGCGTCGCCGGGCGCGCTCGGCGGAATTCGCGCGCTGCCTCAAGTTGCGGCGATCCTCAACGGCATCGGCGTCACGATATTGCCGAACAAGCTCGCGCTCGCCAAAGCCCACGAAGTATTCGCCGAGGACGGCTCGATTAAAGACGAGAAGCAGCGCAAGTCGATCCACGCCCTCAGTCAGGCGCTCGTCGCGATGCTGCGCAAAATCCATGGGTAACCTTCATGGCGCCATCGACCCCCAGCGTTTCGCGCGAAGCCATGCAAGAGCTTGACCGGCGAACCATCGCCGAGTGGGGAATTCCGGGCCGGCTGCTGATGGAAGCGGCCGGGCGCGCTGTTGCACAGGAAGCCTTGCGCGTGCTCCGCGCCGCGAAGGTCGGACGCGCCGTGACGAACGCCATGGACTCGGACTCCGGGGGCAACGGCTCGAAGGCGCCGTCAAACATCAAGGAAATCGAATCATGGAAGCGCGACCTCGCCCGCGCGGGCGGTACGGTCTGCGTCATCTGCGGCCCTGGCAACAACGGCGGCGACGGATTCGTCGTCTCGCGCGCGCTGCTCAACCAAGGTGTGGCTGTTCGAACATTTTTCATCGGCGCGCAGGCGGATATTCGCGCCGGAAGCGACGCGGGCGTCAATCACGCGCTCCTCAAGCGCTACGGTCACGACGTCCGGTATGTTATGGCGGAATCGGATGCCGCAGAGCTGCGACAAGCGCTTGACTCTTGTGAAGTGGCGGTCGACGCCATCTTCGGCACCGGCCTGACGCGCGAGGTCGTGGACTTCTTTCGTCAGGCGATCGAAACGATGAACACCACGAAAGCCATCCGCGTGAGCGTCGATATTCCGTCCGGCCTCGATGCTAATGCCGGTAACGTACTCGGCGTCGCCGTCAAAGCCGACATCACCGTGACCTTCGCTATCGCCAAGCACGGCTTGCTCAAAGGAGCGGGGCCGGAGTATTGTGGGCGGCTGTCCGTCGTTGACATTGGAATACCACGGCCTTTGATCGAAGAAATCTTGAGACAAGAAGCCGGAAGCAAGGCTTCCTGAAAAGGAGTCGGGCAAGAGCACTACGCAGGCTTGACGTTGATCGCCTGTGGGCCTTTTTCGCCCTCTTTGATATCAAACGTTACCGCTGCGCCTTCTTCGAGGGAACGATAGCCCTCGCCCTCGATTGACGAGTAGTGCACGAACACATCGCGTCCATCGTCGGCGGTGATGAATCCGTAACCCTTGACGCGATCAAACCACTTCACTTTTCCCTGCGGCATACGAAGCTCCCCGTGCTTGCTCTCAAATTACACCTCGCATCACGCCTGCTGCGGCAACTGGCATCGCAAATCAGGAACTGGATTCCCGCCTGCGCGGGAATGACGCGATATGCGAGTGGCGCGATATTACTCTTTCCCTGCTCAAAACGGAACCGCTACCAAGCGACCACGTGTAATTTTTGTGCAATCGTCTTTTCCTTTTGACGCGGCTGCATCATTCCATTACATTGTTTCCTGCCTCGTCGATGCGCCGCCCTTAAGACGCGCCTCGGCGACGTAAAACCCTTGCCGCGCGGGCATTTGTCCCGGCAAGTGCGAGATAGAACGGTTTGACATGCAATCAGCCAGCCGCTGCGGCCTTGCCCAGCGTTATAGACTAAGGGTTATCGTGACTGGATACCCGGCATCTCAACAATCACAACCATTGCATTTGCAATGGGTTGAGTGCGTTATGCTCATCGGCTGATTCACCGCATCGTCAAATTCCGTTCAGGCAAACACGCAAAGGTTGCGTTGTTTGTTGGTGATTACTTATATTTTGTAGCGTCACGGCTATGCCGTGACGTTTTCGGATGAACGATGTGTTAGGGCCGTCACGCCATAGGCGTGACGCTACGAAACCAGGACTTTCGACTCGCGACTCCGGACTTCCGGCTATTACACGAAAGGCACCACGATGATCACGCTCCTTGATATCGACCCAACCATGATTGCCATCGGCGTCGCCGCCGGCTTGCTCGTAGGCGCTGTTGTCACCTATTTGATCGTATCCAAAAAGAAAGCCACCAACGTCCGCGAAGCGGAGCTCGAGGCCAAGCGCATCAAGGACGACGCCGAACGCTCCGCCCGCGAAGCGGAACTCAAAGCCAAGGACGTGCTGCGCGAGGCCGAGGCCGAAGCGCGCAACGCCGCCGACAAGCAGCGCCAAAAGCTCGAGGCCGAATTCCAAAAGCAAAAAAACGAAATGCGCGAGCAGGAAAAGCGCATTGAAAAGCGCGAGGAGTCCATCGTCTCCAAGTTCGAACTGCTCGACAAAAAGGCCAGCACACTCGAAGAGCGCCAGCAGCAAATCGAAAAGCTGAAAGAAGCCGCCGAAAAGGCCAACCTGGAAATAAGCTCCCTGCTCGAGCAGGAAAAAAAGAAGCTGCTCGAACTCGCCAACATCTCGCAGGAAGAAGCCACGCGCCGCCTGCTCGATCAGCTCGACCGCCAACTGACCGGCGAGAAGCAGCAACGCATCGAAAAAGTCGAAAAGGCCATCACCGAACACGCGGACGAAAAGGCCAAGTGGGTGATCTCACAGGCGATCTGCCGCCTCGCCTCCGAATACACCGGCGAGACGACAACTTCGAGCTTGGCACTGCCCAAGGACGAAGTGAAGGGCCGCATCATCGGACGCGAGGGCCGCAACATCCGCTCCTTCGAGCGCATCACCGGCGTCGACGTGATCGTCGACGACACACCGGGCACGATCGTGCTCTCCTGCTTCGACTCCGTGCGCCGCGAAGTCGCGCGCCGGACCATGGAACGTTTGATTGAGGACGGCCGCATCCACCCTGCTCGCATCGAGGAAGTGTTCAGCATCAGCGAGAAGGACGTCGAGAAGGAAGTCATCGAAGCCGGCAAGCGCATCCAGTTCGAGGCCAACGTGCTCAATATCGACCCGCGCGCCCAGCGCCTGCTTGGCCGCATGAAGTACCGCTCCAGCTACGGCCAGAACGTCTACAAACACACCGTCGAGGTGGCGCAGATCATGGGCATGATGGCCGCTGAACTGCGCCTCGACGAAAAACTCGCGCGGCGCTGCGGCCTGATGCACGACATCGGCAAATCCATCGACCACGAGGTCGAGGGCGGCCACCCGCACGTGGGCGGCGAGTTTTTGAAGAAGATCGGCGAACTACCGGAGGTGATCGAGGCTGCCGCCGGCCACCACGACAACGTGCTCAAGCACACCTTCCCTTACACGTCGCTTGCAGCAGCAGCCGACGCCATCAGCGCGTCGCGCCCCGGCGCACGCCGCGAGAGCCTCGACCGTTACGTTCAGCGTCTGCAGTCGCTTGAAGCCATCGCAACGAGCTTCTCGGGCGTTCAGGCGGCGTTTGCCATTCAAGCGGGTAGGGAAGTGCGCGTGTTCGTCGACCACGTGAAGGTGGACGACGCGACGGCAGCGGTGATCGCCCGCGACATGGCGATGAAGATCGAGGACGAGTTGACGTATCCCGGCGAAATCCGCGTCACGGTGCTGCGCGAAACCCGCTGCACGGAATACGCGAGGTAGGCAGTGATCATGGTCGAGTGCCACAGCTATGCCGTGGCGTCATTCCCGCGACACGTCTGACGAAGCCTTGGCGAAGGCGGAAGGCGGGAATCCAGTCTTCTCTTGCAATTCAATTTTTATGTAACGCCACGGCTATGCCGTGGCGTCTTTGTCTCTCAACAATCACTTCGTTGCCTTTTGAGCCTGGCATTACCGGGGGTGTAGCGCCCTGCGCGCACGCAGGGCGTCTTGGCTTATTCGATGGGTCGCACTATGGATATTTAACAAAGTGAATTTTCACGTGATTAAGTAGCGTGCCTCCTCCTAGCATTGGCTCACTCGTCAATTCCTGTCCGGCCCATTCTGGAGTCATGAGGTGATCGTGATCTCGACTCTTTAAGACTGAGTTGATGCTATGAAGCAATTCTTCGAGACCTTCCTGGTTGCCAAATACGTGCAGCTCGTCGCCGTCGTCGGAGAGTTCGAATGTCAGTATTTTATTGTCTTCCATAAAGGTGATCACTTACCAGTGTCGTAAATATCGAAATCAATATCTATTGGAAGTTTCGCAATATTGGCAAGTAACTGTTTTTCCAAAAAGAACCCCCAATTGTAGTTTCTCCCAAATATCCCCAATGAGATGTCCATGCGCACGCCCCTCTGTCCCGCGATAGTATGCAGCTTTTGGCGCTTTGGTAGCAGGATAGACACAAGCTTTTTGATGTGTTTTGGTGCCGGCATCTTTTCATCAATACCAGATTCCAACAACCATAGCCCCTCCCGAAAATCACTATAACGACGACCACTTTTCCCAATGTTCTTATCGCCACGTCGATGCGCCTGAGTGGGTTTGAGTTTCAGCGTCTTTGAAATTTCATCCGGGTCCAACGATCGACCCATAATTCGAAAGGAAGCCGAATATATTGCACGGACTTCCATATCCGGCACCACGCGAACGGGCTTTGGCAGCATGTTCAACCATTTGGCGGCCATGGGATCATCGTAATGATTTCAACCGGGCCATCAATACGCCAGCAATTCCCTGAGCGCTGTTTCGATCTTCTTCACATCGGGGAGCATGGCTTGCTCAAGCGGCGGGGCATAGGGGATCGGCGTGTCCAGCGCGCCGACACGTTTGATCGGCGCGTCGAGGTGTTCAAAGGCGGCGTCCGAGATCAGCGCCGCGAATTCGCCCGTGATGCTGCCGGTGATGGTGGCCTCGGTGACCAGCATCGCGCGGCTCGTCTTGCGCACGCTGGCGAGCACAGCTTCCTTGTCGAATGGACGCAGCGAGCGCAGGTCGATCACCTCAACTTCGACGCCTTCCTTCGCAAGCGTTTCGGCGGCTTCCACGGAATAGTGGACCATGATTCCATAGGTGATGATGGTGGCGTGCTTGCCCTCGCGCGCGATGCGCGCCGTGCCGATGGGCGTGACGTAGTCACCCTCAGGGACTTCTTCCTTCACCTTAGGCAGGCGGTAGAGGTGTTTGTGCTCGAAGTAGAGCACCGGGTTGTCGTCGCGGATGGCTGCCTTGATCAGACCTTTGGCGTCCGTCGGCGTGGACGGGCAGACGAGTTTCAAGCCCGGCACATTGAAGAACCACGCCTCCATGCAACCTGAATGGAACGGCCCGCCGGACACGCCTCCACCCCAGGGGAGGCGCACAACCATAGGCACCTTCGGCCCCCAGCGATAATGGATCTTGGCGGCGTTGCTAACAATCTGATTGAAGCCGCAGGCGACGAAATCGGCGAACTGCATTTCTGCCACGGGGCGCATGCCGTAGAGAGCCGCGCCGATGGCGTTGCCGATGATGGCGGTTTCGGACAGCGGCGTGTCCCAGACGCGCTCCTCGCCGAACTGAGTGATCAGATCCTTGGTGACGCCGAACGCGCCGCCGTAGACGCCGATGTCCTGCCCGAGGCAAAAGACGGAGTCGTCGCGTTGCATTTCCTCGCGCAATCCGTCACTGATCGCCTGAATGTATGTGATCGCGGCCATGGTGTTCCCGTATCGATAAAGCTCATAACAGGATTCGCGGAATGGTGCAAGGCGAAGAGAGCGTGCCATTGAAGTCATCCATCGCGTTGCCGAGTACGCTCAACAAACGAAAGGCCGTAGCGCGGCTCTTGCGGTGGCGCCGCGAAGCACTTCGCCCTGTATCGCTGTAGTTCGCGGATCGAACGCCTTCCCTATAACCTTTCGCACACCGTCTTGGCCTGCAGGAAGCGATAGAGGTGTTCGCGGCCGCCGGCTTTGTCGTCGGTGCCGGACATGTTAAAGCCGCCGAAGGGCTGTACGTCTACCAGCGCACCCGTGCACTTGCGGTTAAGGTAGAGGTTGCCGGCCGCGAAGTCGGAGCGTGCAAGTTCGAGGTGCTCGCGCTTGTTGCTAAATGCCGAACCCGTGAGCGCATATTCCGACGAGTTCACGATCTGTAAACCGTCCTCGAAATTCCTGCAACTCAATACGGCAAGCACCGGCCCGAAGATTTCCTCGCAGTGAATCCTGTGGCCCGGTTTGACGCTGCTGAAAACCGTCGGCTGGATGTAATAGCCCTTGTGGCCTTTCACCTCCGCGGCTTTACCGCCGCACACCAGTTCGTTCTCCTTCTTTCCGTGGGCTATGTAGCCCATGATGGAGTCGTAGGCGCTCGGGTCGATCACACAGGCGACGTTGGTGGACTGCTCCCACGCGGGGCCAACCTTGAGCTTCTTCGTGCGCTCGATCACCATCTCGAGCACCTCGTCATGCACTTTCTTGTGGATGATGGCGCGCGAGCAGGCGGAACACTTCTGGCCCTGATAGCCGAAAGCCGCAACGACGATGGCTTCTGCGGCCTTTTCGAGATCGGCTGATTCGTCAACAAGGATCGCGTCCTTCCCGCCCATCTCGGCCACCACACGTTTCAACCACCGCTGGCCGGGGTTGACCTTGGCCGCGCGCTCATAGATGCGGCAGCCAACTTGCTTCGAACCGGTGAAGGAAACCAGCCGGACCTTCGGATGATCAACGAGGTAGTCGCCGATCTCGCTTGCCGGTCCGGCGACGACGTTGAGCACGCCGGGGGGCAGGTCGAGCTCACGGAAAAGCTTGCCGATGAGGGCCGCGATGATCGGGCTTTTCGAATTGGCCTTGAGCACCACCGGGTTGCCGGCCACCATCATGGCGGTCGTCATGCCGACGGCTATTGCGAGCGGGAAATTCCACGGCGGGATCGAGAGACCGACGCCCATGGGCATCCAATAGACGTTGTTCTCCTCGCCGGGCCAGGGGCTTGTGGGGTGAGGCTGATCGATCTCCATCATCCTGCGCGCATAGAACTCAAGAAAATCGATGGCTTCGGCGATGTCGCCGTCGGCCTCTGGCCAGCTTTTGCCCGCCTCGAACATCAGGAAGGCGTTCCAGTCGAACTTGTTCTTGCGGATGACTTGCGCGGCGCGCAGCAGATAGCGCGCGCGGGCAGCAGCCGGAACCTTGCGCCATGACTCGAAGGCTTTGACGGCGGCGTCCACCGCCATGCCTGCGTGTTTCTGGCCGCCCATGTGGATGCGGCCAACAAGCTCGTCGGTCTTGCCCGGGTTCCAGCGTTCGAGGAACTTTCCGGTCTTGACTTCCTTGCCGCCGATATAGAGGGGGTGGTCAAGCCCAAGCCACTCCTTGCGCACGCGCTTGATGGCGTCTTCCTGGGCTTTCCTGTTGGCTTCGTTGGAATAGTCGGTGAAGGGTTCGTTCTTGAACGGCATCAGGCCCATGGGTCGCTCCTGTATTCTTTCCGAAATTACGTCCGCATCAGTATAGGGGGTCAGGGGTCAGGGGTCAGGGGTCAGCAAGAAAAGCTCAATTTGTCTTATAGCCCATTAAGGTGCTAAATCCACGGGTTGACTGCCGTGACGACCCTGTGACTTGCCGGGGAAACCCTTGCCCCGGCTTATCCGTGCGTCATATACTATGAGCCTGACAGCAACCCCCGCTGTGGACGCAACTTGGGCGCGATAGAGCGCTTACCGCTATGGTTGAGTACGAATCCTTTGAAGACGTCCTGAACGACCTCAACATCGACGAGAGCGATTTGAAACGCCTCGTTTCAGAGGGCGCGTTGCGCGCCTACCGCGACGAAGACCGCATGAAGTTCCGCCGCGACGATATCGACTCGTTGAAAATTTCCGGCGGCCGCCTTGAGTCCCTTGCCAAGGGCACGAAGGAGCGCGGCGCCAGCGACGCAGAAATCCAATCACTCTCAGAAGCCGACGCGCTCGAAGTTGTCGAGGACACCGACGAAACACTCGTCAACGTCGGCGACCTCTCCGGCGACGTCGATTTTGAAGACACCGGCGCCACCAGCGTCCCCACCGTCGAACTCGATATCGGCGGCGAGGCCGATGCGACCCTCACCGACGAACTGGTCTTCGAGGACATCGAAGGCGGCGATGCCGGCGGCGCGGACGCAACCCTCGCCATGGACGGCATGACTCTTGGCGACGACGACCTCGGCCTCGAGACCGAGCCGTTGGCCGGACCCGACGCCGACGCGACGATGATCGAGAGCGGCGACGAGATCACGCTTTCCGCCGACGACGAAATCACGCTTACGGGCGACGAGGGGCTCGACATGACGGGCGGCTCCGCCGTCCGTACCGGCCTTGGCCAGCAGACCGCGCTGGGCCAGACATCCATGGGCAGCTTCGCCACCATGGCGCCGCCGCCGATGATGGCGCCGCAAATTCAGGTGCAGGAGAAGGTCAAGTACATCGAAATCCTGCCGTCGGAACCTGTCTGGACGAAGATTATCGCGGGATTTTTTCTCGCGTTCATGTTTGTCGTGGCGCTCGCCACCCTTGGCGGCCGCGCGAAGGATGAATTCTTCGGTATCGCGTCCTTCGGCTACGGCATGGTTTCCAAGCCCGCGGGCATGAAGGAAAAGACCGAACTCAGCCAACTCCCCCTGCGTCCTTCAAGTGGCAGCACACCGATTCCGCCAAGCGATCCAGGGTACTATTCACCGGAACACTGGCTGGTCGTGGCCGGATCTGGCGAGCCCGTTGCGCCCGGCATGGAACTCATCCGCAAGCCTGACGGGCGTTTTGGCGCCAGTGTTGGCCGCGAGGAATTCCGAAAACCCGAAGCCACCGTCACGCGCGAAAACATGGCTCAGGAATTGAAGGACAAGGGCGCCGCCCTCGACAAGCTGCGCCGCGCGTACCTGCAACCCGCATCGAGACCGTCTTCTTCCTCGTCGACACCGGCTCCAGCGCCCGAACCCACGCCTGCTCCTGTGCAGTAAATTCAATTGCTGCCAGCTCATCCAAGAAGGGCGAACGCGATCAGGCCGCCGAGGCCGACAATCCCCGTGTAGAGCGAGAACCAGCGTAGCCGCCTGCCGATCACCACCATTTGCACCAGCTTCAAGCCCAGTAGAGAGAACACCAGTGACGCGCCGAACGCCGCCAGCGCGGAAGCGGGGTCAAGTTCAGAGATGGTGCGCGCTTCGAGTATTCCGGCGCCGGAGATCGCCACACTGCCCATGAGAAAGCTCAGCGTCACGGCTGCCGGTCTGCGCCAGCCGAGCAGAAGCGCCGAGCAAATAGTCGAGCCGGAGCGCGATACGCCGGGCAAGATCGCTACAGCCTGAGCGAGACCCACCAACCCGGCGCGCCACCATTCACCGCCGCGGACCGTTGTCAGATCCACGCGTTCTTCGCGCGGCCGCTCGCTGATGTAGAGGATGATCGATGTGACCAGCAAGCCCGCGCACGCCACCCATGGCGAGCCGAGCAAGGTGTGTTCGACGTCGTCGGGAAGCGCGTATTTGATCGAGAGACCGGCGATGGCGGCCGGAATCGAGACGTAAATCAGGAGCAACGCCACGCGCCAGTCGATGCGCGGCCAGACCAGCGCGACAATATCCCTGCGCAGTACCAGCAGAATCGCCAGCAGCGAGCCGAGGTGGACGAGCACATTGACGGCCGCGGCGTCCTGCTCCGACGGGAGGTTGCCAATCAGGCTTTCGGCGAGCACGAGATGGCCGGAGCTTGAGACCGGCAGGAACTCCGTGAGCCCTTGAACGATGCCGAGAATGATGGCGGTGACGATGTCCAAAGTCTTCTCTTCAAGTTTTTCGACTCACGACTCCGCACTCCGGACTCTTTGAGAGGAGAATAGCGCTTGCGCCGAAAACGGGAAGATTTAGAGTGTCGCGGCTCTCACAAAAGAGCGAAATGAAGCCTTGGAGCGCCATGCGCTCTCGCATGGCGGGCTTCGACGGGGCATTTGACTGGAACGACGTCACACGAGGGCGCGTGACGCTACGACAAGAAGGATGATCGGTTCAATAAATGCGGGGGCGTAGCTCAATTGGTTAGAGTGCCGGCCTGTCACGCCGGAGGTTGCGGGTTCAAGTCCCGTCGCCCTCGCCACTTTTATCAGTCAGTTCCTCATCCGTGGGGCATATCTTCAGGCAGGTTTTTTCGGCTCTGGATTGCTTCGCGCACATGCGTCCTGCCTTCGTGGGAATGACGTGCGGAAATCACTATGGATAGACGCGCCTTGCCCGCATAATACACGTCTATGACCGATTCCGAACGAATCGAAGCGACCAAGCGCCTCAAGGACGTTGGCGTCAAGGACGGCGGGGCGCTCGTTGTCGGCGTGGCGCCCGTTCACGCCTTCAATGAGTTCGTTCCCGAGGGCCACCGGCCTCAAGACATCCTGCCCAACGCAAAGTCCGTCGTCGTCGCGGGCAATCAGGGCCCGACCGCCGGCGCGTGGCGTAGCACCGACCACCGGGTCATGGAGATCACGGGCTACGACTTTCGTGAAAACGTCGCCGTCCATGTGATGTGCGACTTCATCGAACGCGAGTTCGGCTATCAGGCGATTCAGGCGCCATCCTTACCCGTCGCGGGCCATCACCCGCCCATGAGCATGATGCTCGCCGCCGTGCTTGCGGGCCTTGGCACGCGTTCACTCGCCGCCAATATCATCCTGCACCCGAAATACGGGCTGCTCTATTACGCGGCGCTGATCACGACGATGGAGCTTGAGCCCGACCAGCGCCTTGAGAAAAACGTCTGCCCCGACCCCATGTGCGTCAAGCTCTATCAGGTGTCTGGCAAGACGCCGTGCATGGCGGCATGCCCCGCCGACGAAGGCGGCTGCCTCGACGGCACAATCGACGAACAGGGCAAGATCGCCTCTTCG
This sequence comes from Planctomycetaceae bacterium, assembly GCA_013360495.1. Lineage (GTDB taxonomy): Bacteria > Planctomycetota > UBA8742 > UBA2392 > JABWBM01 > JABWBM01. The sequence goes on along the minus strand of JABWBM010000021.1, from coordinate 11,287 downwards.
TATTACAACCGCGAGCGATGCCATACGCGCGCGATGAACTATGGCGTGGGGAGTTTTCAGAAGGCGCTGACCGACATCGTGTGCGAGGACGACGCGGAGGTACGGAAGTCGAAGATTTACTCGGACTTCTTCTTCAATAGTTCCTCGGCGTTGAGCTATTACAAGGAGAGCGTCGCGCAGTGCTTCGAGTGCATGCGCGTCTGCCCTATAGGCCGCAAAGAGAAAATCTTGAAATAAGATTCACCACAGAGACACAGAGAACACGGAGGAAGACGAAGAATTTTCACCACGGGGAGCACGGGGGAAATCGGGGCAAAGAGCATGTCTCCACGTTATGAATCTGACTTTTTTCGTTCCTGTCCCCGTGATTCCCCATGTCCCCCGTGGTAAGAATCTTCCTCCGCGCCTCTGCGGTGAAAAATCTTGGTGATTCACATGGCTGAAGCGAGTACAGAGATCGATTTCGACAAGGCCAAGGCCGAGATCAAGGCCTACGCCTTGAAGAACGGCGCGCTGGTGGCCGGCATTGCCGACGCCGAGGCCTTCGTTGACGCGCCGGAAGGTTTCCGGCCCGCCGACCTTCTTCCCAAGGCGAAGTCCGTGATCGTTGTGGGCGGGGCGCAGCCGCGCGCGGGCGACTGGCAAAGCCCGGTCTACGAGCACATGGAAACCATGGGGACGAGCGAGCGTATCAACTCGCTCGCTCTCAAAATCGCCAAAGCCGTCGAGGATCGTTACGGTTATTACGCGCTCTTTGTGCCGCCTGGCGTCAACAGGGCGAACCAGCCTTTCCTGAGCATCGGATATGCGGCGCTGCTCGCCGGCTGCGGCTCGAGCAGCCTCGCCGGCCCGGTGCTGCACAAGGACTACGGCTTCATGTATTACGCCGCCGTCATTACCACGCTGCCGTTGAAGGGCGATGCGCTGGCCGAGGCCGCCTGTCCCGCGCCGGAATGCCTCGACATGTGGAACGAGCGGGGGACGACCCCCTGCCTCGACATCTGCCCGATCAACAAGGGGGGCTGCCTCGGCGGCAAGATCGAGCACGGCAAGGTCGTCGAGCGCGACTTCAACCGCGCGCGCTGCGGCACACGTGTCCACACGCACTGGGTGCCGGGCTTCCAGAAGATTCTCGAAGCGACGCTCAACGAGCCGGACAAGGACAAGCGCAAGATGATGCTCTACGGCAGCCTGTTCACGCGCTCGCTCTGGTCGATCACCTATGCCGCGCAGAGTCAGGCGCAGTGCTTCGAGTGCATGCGCGTTTGCCCCGTGGGCAAGGAACACCGCACGAAGAAGTGATGCGGGATTTGCAGGGATTATTCGCCCATGCGCACGTTTTGTAGAAATCGTCACTACGCAACGTCATCCCCGCGAAGGCGGGGATCCAGAGCTAACCAAAACTTATTGCGGGGACTGGAGTCCCGGTCACTCGGCGTAACGCTCGCTGTTCGCTTGCTTGCCTCGCGCCTGCGCGGGAATGACATTGCGCCGCTGTTCATGGTTGGAACGTCCGTTGTTCTGCATGGCGCTACGCTTCTCTTCCTTCTTCTCCTCGCGCCCATTCTTTCGGCGCAACCTGGAAACAAGCCTCTTAATCTTAGCACCGACTCGGAACCTGATGCCCCATCGGTTATGGCCATGTGGTACCCGGGCGGCGACAACTGGGACTTGCTGCGTGTGCAGATTTCGACGGAAAGCGCGATTCCCTTTCGCGGCGTTCTTTGGGTCGAGCTTGATCTTCAAAGCCACTGGCGCCGCCAGCGTGATGACTATCGCATCGAGCGCGCCGTCTACGTGAGTCAGGAAGCGAGCCAGCTTTTCGATGTGCTCTTGCCCGCGCAGGCGACATTTCTTGGCGCGACATTGCGGGCCGAGGGCGCGCCGGAGGACGCGAAACCCGCCTGCGCCATCGACGCGCCGAGCTCTCATCCCCGGTATGGACGCCGTGAGATTTCCGAAATCCCGACGAGTTGGATAACCGTCACGGATCAGGACAGCGAAGAGTTCGATATCGCGTTCAGCACGGCAAGCGGCACCATGCGTTCGTTGCCGACATCGATTCACTACCTTGCCGACTGCGACGGGATCATCGTGTTTGGCCGGCGTGAACTTCCGGCGGAGACAATTACGCTGCTTGCCGACGCGGTGAAGGCGGGCGCGACGCTGATTACCAGCGCGCCGACGCTGGAGAGTTCGTGTCCGGCATTGCTCGCGAAATTGTTCGGAGTGGGATACGACGCGGAAGCCTTTCTTGAAGATCAAGACTTTCAGCAGCAGTTGTCCATCATTGATGAGGTGCCGTACTTTCGTACTGTCGAAGGACGTGTGATAACGCCACACATGTCGAGATATTTTATTCAAGTCGTTTACGGTACAGGTGGAAGGCTTCACATTGAGGAATCGAACGAACTCAACAACAATGAAGCAAACGAATCGAACGATGACGAGACACGCGAATCTCGCGCGCAGCATCATCGTGTGGGTGATATCGCCTACGCCATCGGTTCCGGGTTGGTTATCCTCGTCGATAATGCCAATACTCAGCCGAAAGATGTTTGTGAAGGACTTGAATCATTTGAACCTATGCCTGATCTTCCTTCGGTGCTCACGGGCGCGGGAATGCTCGTTCCCGTGGCCAACCTCGCGCAAGAGTATGTCTTTGGACCGATGGCGGTGACGTTCTTGTTATTGCTGTATGTCGCCCTTGCGGGACCGGTGCTCTTTTTTGTGCTGCGTAAGCGCGCGCCGGCGTTGCTCGTTCCCATGGGCATAGTCTTTTGCCTTGTGGCCGTCATTCTGATTTTCATAGGCATCAACGTGCGCCGCGCGCTGGCGCCCGATGCCATCGTCATCGACGTCACGGTCTTCGGCGCCGATGGCGTTCCGGCCAAGGTGCATTCGATCATGAGCGCGGGCAATATCGATTTGCGCCGCCCCAATTCCCACGCGATTACGCCAATAGGCGATAACACGCGCCTTCGTCCACTGGTCCTGTCCGTGACGCCAGCGGAACAGTCGGTCAAGGACTCCGGCCTTGGCGAGTGGCAGGCGACGAACCTGGTGATCGACGCGCCGCCGGCCAAGGACCAGCAGCCGCTGAGCCTCACGCTGCGAAGCGATGGGTCGTTTGTCAGTTCAGCCGACCTGAAATTCGCGCTCATTTCGAACGTGGCTTCGGATGTTACCGCTTTCGATGAAACATCGAGCGGTGTGTGCCTGTTGCATGACATCAAAGCCGGAACGCCCCTGAAATTTTCTCCCATGTCTCCCAAAGAACTGAGCGGCGTGATCGACACGATGGACGACGAGTATCAGGAACTGTTTCGCCGGATCCTCTACGCGGGGGAATACGGCAATGGCTCGGTCATCGCCATTCCCGCCGATCCCGGTTTCTTGAAGCCGCCGCACAGCGATACCTTCGACGTTCGGCGCGCGGCCATCGCGTGGCTTCCGCTGGTGCGCGAGGCGCCGGCACGGGAGCAGCCGTGAAGAGGCGACCATGCCCACCATGTCATTCCCGCGAAGGCGGGAATCCAGAATTGGCAAAGAGAAAACTGGATCTCCGATCATTCGGCGTAACGCTCGCTATTCGCTCGCTTGCCTCATGCCTACGCGGGGATGACGTTCAAAGGCCTCGCGTCTTTCGGCAACGCAACGTTTTAGTCTTCGCACTCTTGCTCTTTGCATGCCCGCTCTTCGCTCTTCACCGCAGCATCGTCGTCACATCGATCGGCAACGTTCCGCAATCCGTCAAAACTTCGCTTGAGCGAGACACGGAACGCTTACTGGCAGAGATCGAACATCAGACGGGTCTATCCTACACCGGCAACGTCAGCCTTGTACTGTGCGGCGGGAACGACGATTTCCTCCGCCATCTCTCGGGATATGGCGCGCAAGGTGAATACCTCGGCGTGGCCATCGCCGAGCGCGAGAGCGTCGCCCTCAATCTCGAGCTCATTCAGCGCGCGGGGACTTCACCCGAAAGCGTCTACAAGCACGAGCTCTGCCACCTCGTGCTCGGCGCGAACATCGCGCGGCATCTGCGCCCCCTCTGGTTCGAAGAAGGTCTCGCCCAATGGGTCAGTGAGACACCCTTCGAGTCCGCCCTCTCCGCCACCGGCTACATCAGCGGCACTGACGTCAAGCCCGATTCCATGGATCACATCTCGCATATGGCGCGCGACCCAGCGTATATGACTTCGGGCTACCATCACGCGCTCGCCGCCATCGACGATCTCGAATCGCGTTTCGGCCCCGAGAACGTCCGCGCGCTTTGCGACGCTCTCAAACACGCGACCACCAGCCCGGCGAAAACCGGCTTCGAACAGGTGTTCGACGGTACCATGCCCCGCAATTTCGCGGCGTGGGAGATAGACTTCATCGCGAGCCGCCAGCGATCGTTCTGGATGGACGCGCTCGGCTTCGTCGGGCAGTACTGGTTCGCGCTGATTTTTCTCGTGGCGACATTCTTTCTCTTCCTTGCGTTGCGCAAGAAACGCCGGAGGGAACAACTGATCGTCGACAACTGGAACGAGCAGGATGAACTTTTTCAGCCCGACCCGGAATGGTCATACGAACCCGAAGATTTCGAAGCCGGTTTCGACGGGGACGAGGATTGGGACGAGCCGGACAGCCAGACGCCCGGCGAAGACGGACAAAAACAGCCACGGCAGAGTTAATGCAGCTATCAGGCTGTTTTTTATGCGGCTTCGCGGATTACGCGCACCCATCGACTTCGCCCTTGACATCCACGTGGCAGCCACTAACCTCCCCCGCATTGCGTTGAATTGAGACGCTTGGGTACCGTCAGGGACAGCTTATGTCACGTCATCGTTCATTGAAGTCGTCAAGCTTCGCGTCCGGCGGACGCAACGTGCTTACGCGCGACGAGCGCCTGCAGCTGCTGGGCAAAGACGGCCGCTGGAAGGAGGGCCAGAACGTTGTCGGGCTGCCCAAGACCAAGGTCCCGGGCAAAGTGAAGAAGAAGGGTTAATCACTTTCTGTTATTACCCCGTGACGGCTAAGGCTTCCGCGAGGGCGAAAGAAAGAACAAGACTATGGTCACCAAAGAGACGAAGGCGAAGCTGGTCAAGGAAAACCAGCGCGACAAAAAGGACACCGGCTCGCCCGAAGTACAGATCGCGCTCCTCACCGAACGCATCGGTCAGTTGAACGAGCATATCGGACGTCATCCGAAGGATACGAACTGCCGCCGCGGCTTGATGCTGATGGTCGGCCAACGCAATCGTCTGCTGCGCTATCTGGCGCGTGAAGACGAGAAGCGATACACCGAGACGGTCGGCCGCCTCGGATTGAGAAAGTAAGGATTTCAGGCCCGGAATGTTTCGGGCCTGATGTTTTTTGTATCAGGATGTTTGAAAAACAGCCTGATACTGCGATCCAGGATGGATCGCCGAAATGCACTCCCCGGAGGGGAAGCATTTCGCGGGTTCGACGGAATTCACTTCCGGCGAACCCAGTTGAAAAAGGCCGTGGATGGCCTTTTTCAACCCCCTGTTTGGTGGCCAACGGTTGGCCGCCTTTGGCATGTGAGGGACACCGGACTCGTTAAGAACCCGAGCGGATCTCGGGGTCGAAGAGGCGGTCACAGAGGTTTGCTGCCGTTACGCGGCGGTAAACCTCTCTGCCCGTCTCGCCTTGACCGGGCATGACCTTCCCATGTTTTTATTGTCTGTGCGCGCCACGCCTCAAGGGCGACGGTGCGCGGTGTTTACGTTAGAAAGTTTCAAAATGTCTCAACTCAAGCCTGATCAACTCCGTAAAAGCGTGGCCGTCGACGTCGGCGGGCGCGCGATGATCTTCGAGACCGGCTGGCTTGCCAAGCAAGTGTCCGGCTCGGCTCTCGTCCGCTATGACCAATCCGCGGTGCTCGTCACCTGCGAAAGCGCCGACCCGCGCCCCGGGATCGACTTCTTCCCGTTGACCGTCGAATACCGTGAAAAGACTGGCGCGGCCGGGAAAATCCCTGGCGGATTCTTCAAGCGTGAAGGACGTCCGACCACCAAGGAAATTCTCACCTGCCGCCTGACGGACCGGCCGCTGCGCCCGATGTTCCCTGAGGGCTACAACGACGAGGTGCAGATTATCGGCACGGTGCTCTCCGCCGACAAGCAGCACGATCCCGACATTTCCGCCATCAACGGCGCGTCGATGGCGGTCGTGCTCGCCGGCCTGCCATTCAGCGGGCCGATCGGCGCCGTCCGCGTCGGCATGCGCGATGGCGAAGTGATCGTCAACCCGACCTACGCCGAGCGCGAGAACACCGATCTCGACATGGTCGTCGCCGGAACCAAAGACGCCATCGTCATGGTGGAAGCGGGCGCCAACGAGTTGAGCGAAGACAAAATCGTCAACGCACTCGAACTCGCCCACCACGTCATCCGCGAAATCTGCGCGGCCCAGCTCAAGCTCCGCGACATGGTCGGCGTCAAGCCGGCCGAATTCACTCCGCCGGAGAAGATCCCCGCCGACGTGGCCAAGGCGTGCGAGCCATACTATGCCGCGTTCAAGAAGGCCGTGAAGATCAAGGGCAAGCACGAGCGCAAAGACGCGCTCAAGGCAGCCAAGCAGGCGGCGATTGACGCCCTGCTTAAGGAGCCCGGAGATAATGCCACTCCGAAGCAGCTCAAAGACTTCGCCGCACGCACGGCGTCCGTCAAGGCTGTCATGTCCGACTTCGCCCACAAGGCTGTTCGCGACACCATCGTCGAGGACAACGTCCGTATCGACGGCCGCAAGATGAACGAGATCCGCCCGATTCATTGCGAGATCCAGCCCTTCCCGCGCACCCACGGCTCCGCCATCTTTACCCGCGGCGAGACGCAAGGCTACGTCAACTGCACGCTCGGCACCGCCGAGGACACGCAGATGATCGACGGCCTGACCGAAACGCGCGAGGAACGCTTCCTGCTCCACTACAACTTCCCGCCATTCTCGACGGGCGAAGTGAAGATGATGCGCAGCGCCGGTCGCCGCGAGATCGGCCACGGAGCCCTCGCCGAGCGCGCTCTGCGCCCGATGCTCCCGCCAGAAAGCGAATTTCCTTACACTATCCGCATCACCTCCGAGATCCTCGAGTCCAACGGATCGAGCTCCATGGCAACGGTGTGCGGCGGCTCGCTCTCGCTCTTTGACGCCGGCGTGCCGATGAAGAAGGCTGTGGCCGGAATCGCTATGGGACTGGTTAAGGAAGGAAGCACGATCCGCATACTCTCCGACATCCTCGGCGACGAGGACCACTGCGGCGACATGGACTTCAAGGTCTGCGGCACTGACAAAGGCATCACCGCGCTGCAGATGGACATCAAGATCGACGGGCTTTCGCGCGAGATCATGGAGACCGCGCTCAATCAGGCCCGCGAAGGTCGCCTGCATATCCTTAAAGTGATGAGCGACGCTCTCCCGGCGCCGCGCAGCGAAATTAGCCCCTACGCGCCGCGCTACGAAACGTGCCGCGTGCCGACGGACAAGATCGGCATGGTCATCGGCCCGGGCGGCAAGAACATCCGCGGGCTGCAGGAGCGCACCAATTCCACCATCACCATCGAGGATGACGGCACGATCAAGATCTTCTCCGAAGAGGGCGAAGGCGCCATCGCGGCGAAGGAAGAGATCATGTCCATGACCGAAGAGGTCAAGGAAGGCCAGGTCTTCGAGGGTACGATCAGTTCGATCAAGGAGTTCGGCGTGTTCGCCGACATCAAGCCCGGCACGGAAGGCATGTGCCACGTTTCCGAGTTGAGCGACCAGTACGTCGACAACCCCTACGATGTCGTCGAGCTTGGCCAGAAGATGAAGTTCAAGGTCATCAATGTCGACCCAGTCTCGGGCAAGATCAAGCTCTCCGCGAAGGCTATTATCTTCGAGGAGCGCGGCGAGGAGTACGTCCCACCAGCGCCAAGGGCGCCGAGAGGCCGTGACGGCGGCGGCAGAGGCGGACGCGGCGGCGACCGTGGAGGCCGCGGCGGTCCGCGCCGGCGCGACTGATCCGGCGTCTGCAATCTTTCCAGGAACGAACGAGGGCCGGCGCTATGCCGGCCCTCGTGATTGATACACACGCGTGTTGGCTATTCTTCTTTCGGCATGAGAGGCACCGCCTCTACTTCTTCGGCGGAGGCCATCGCCGGCATCGCCATTCCGGCAATGCCGATGAAGAAGTTGGTCGCCTCGAACGAGAGCGTCGCGGTGCCGTCGCCTTGCACGTCCACGCCCATACCGATCATCATGGTGACGCGCTCGTCGCCGGTGACGCGAACGACCTCAGGCCCAAAGCCGACGGCCTTCTTCATCTCTTCCTTATCGGAATCCTTCATCTCTTTGATCGCGCCGTCGAGGAAGCGGCCCGTGTCGAACCAGATATGGCCGTGATTGACCGATGCGACATTGCTCTTGGCCTTGACGAAGGCCGGGTCTTGCCCGAGCGTCTTCTCCGTGCCGCCGAACGCCGCGATCGCGCTATCGACGGCTTTTTGACCGCCGAAGCTCACCAGCAAGTGCTGGTTGTTGTCGATGTACTGTACGCGCAGATCGCCCATGCCCATGATGTTAGTCTTCCAGCCGCCGGTGATTTCCTCGAATTTCTGCTCCATGCCCATGGCCTGCATTTGCTGGGTCAGTGCGGCCTTGGCGCCGCCAAGCACCTTGTCGAGGGCGTCTTTGCTCCCGACGTGGGCGAGCATGACGACCGCCGTTTGCTGCATGATGGTGTCGGGCGACTTGAACATGGCGGCGATATCGCCGGGGGTCACCCAGCCGATCACCGCCTCGTCTCCGACGGCGTCGTACAAATCAGAGAGCTTGAAGCCCATCGCGCCCTCGACAGTACCCATTTGCCTGATGCCCTCTTCGATGCTATCCGCGATCATGCCTTCCATCGAGAATCCTCCCTCCTCTTGTGGCGGGGCGCTCTTCCGGATGAAATTGGCGATACGTTGCAGGTACTGGATATAGAGTTCCATGTACTTCGCGCCGTCGACGCTCATCTTTCCGCTGAAGCTCATGGCAGCGACCGTCGAAGCGGGAAGACGGGCAGCGAGCTTTAACTCGGTCTTTTCGGCCCACAATTCCTTGGGTGGGATGAACTCGCCCTTGAGCGGCATGTTGAATGACGTCTTCATCACGCCGTTATTGTGCGAGTGAAAGAAGCTCAACGGCTCAGGCGAACCGAAAACCTGCGCGAGATATTTGCCAAAGTCGGGGATCTCGCCGAGCTTGCTGGTATCCACGAATCCCATGGCAAGGGTCCCCGCCGGCGCTTTGCGGGTGAATGCGGTGTAGGCCGGGCTGGTGACCAGCGACGCTGCGCCTTCGATGGTGGCGCCGACGGCCTTGATATAGTCAGGATGGCCAAAGGCCGCGACTCCCGAAGCCGGGAACCAGGCGAAACGCTCATAATTCGATGTGGCATCGGCCTCGAATTCTCCGAGGGCTTCCGCCGGGCCGTCCGGCAGATCGCCCTTGCGCTTGACGCTGTAGAACGCACCCGCACTTCCAATCGCCTCGCCTTTGGTGAAACGCTTGCTGGCGATCAGCTTTGCGCCCGCTGCCGGGTCGCTGAAGCGGTAAAGGACTGCGCCTTCAAAGTCGTCGCCACCTTCTTTCATCGTACCCGAGAGCTTCGGGCTGCGTCCGGCAGCAGCCGCCGAACTGAACGAGTTGAAAATCTGGGCGGCGTCCTCGGGGCTGACCTCGAAGGCCTGCGCGATGGCGTCCTGTATGGTCTTGGTGATCACCGACCCGTCGATCTTGCTTCCGTCGACCCAGTGAAGTGTGCGAACGGTGGAACCAAACGCGTGAATGTCGGCGCCCTCGAAGAACATCATAGTATCGGCGGGGACGACGTGCGCGAGCCTTGAAGTCGTGCCTGCGCTGGTTCCACCCTCGTCGCCGGGACGTCCCTTGACCGTGGAGGGGAACAACGCGCCAAGCCCGATCGCGCACAACAGCGCAACCACGGCGAGCGCACAGAGTTTCATGCCACGCGTACACTGCTTCATAAGGCCCATGTCCTTTCTCGATTATTCGGAGGTTTTACGACTGCCGTCATGCTACATGGCGGCAACCCCCTTGTGTATACAGGAAATGCAAGGCACAACGCCGTTCCAATTTGCTGCCTTTTTTGCAATGGCAGCCTGATTTTCGGCGCTGGAAGGGCTATGACACGACGCGACGACATCCGCAACATTGCCATCATTGCCCACGTCGATCACGGCAAGACCACGCTCGTCGATGGCTTCCTCGAAGCAGGCAAACTCGTCGAGGGCGAGCATGAAGAAGCCATGCTCGACTCCAATCCCCTCGAACGCGAGCGCGGCATAACCATCCTCGCCAAAAACATTTCCATCAAACACCGCGGCATCAAGATCAACCTTATCGACACACCGGGCCACGCCGACTTCGGCGGCGAAGTAGAGCGCGTTCTGAAAATGGCCGACGGCGTGCTCTTGCTGGTCGATGCAGCCGAAGGGCCGATGCCGCAGACCAAGTTCGTGTTGTCAAAGGCGCTGGCGTTGAAGTTGAAGCCGATCGTGATCGTCAACAAGATCGACCGCCCTGACGCCCGTCCGAAGGACGTGGTGAGCCTCGTCTACGATCTTTTCATCGACCTTGGGGCCGACGACGGGCAGATTGCATTCCCCGTTCTCTACGCATCGGGCCGGAACCGCATCAGCGGGAAAACCCCCGACAAGCTGGAGAAAACACTCGCTCCCATCCTCGACACGATGCTCGAAGCGGTTCCGGGGCCGGAAGTGGAGCCGGACAAGCCGCTGCAAGTGATGGTGACGAACTTTCAATATGACGAGTTCGTGGGGCGCATCGCCATCGGACGCATCGTCGCAGGAACCGTGCGCCGCAGGATGCCCGTTGCCGTCGTGGGCATGCGCAAGCAGGGCGTGCGTCAGGCGCAGGTCAAACAACTGCACGTTTTCGAGGGCCTTGGCCGCGCCGAAAAGGAATCTGCCGAAGCCGGCGATATCGTTGCCATCGTCGGCATCGAAGGCGTGGAGATCGGCGACACCATCTGCGATGTCGATCACCCGAACCCGCTGCCCGCCATCGCCATCGACGAGCCGACGGTGAGCATGATCTTCCTCGTGAACGATTCTCCCTTCGCTGGCAGAGAGGGCGAATACGTCACGTCGCGCCAGATCGCCGACCGGCTCGAGCGCGCCGCCGAAGCCGACGTCGCGCTACGTATGGAGCCGGGGCCGAGTCCCGAACAATTCAAGGTGAGCGGACGCGGCGTGCTGCACCTCGGCATCCT
>JABWBM010000176.1 GCA_013360495.1 Planctomycetaceae bacterium | reverse complement strand
CCGGTCATGTTGCGGATGGATTCCGCGATCACCATGGACTGGCCGCGCTCCTCGGCTCCGACGCCGGGGTAGGCGCCGGGGGTATTAATGAAGGTAATGATCGGCGTGCCGGTTTTCTCGGCAAGTTGGGTTTTAAGCATCGCCTTCCTGTACCCCTCGGGGTGGGCGCAGCCGAAGTTGCACTTGACCCGCTCGGCCAGCGTCTTGCCTTTGCGATTGCCGACGATCATCACCTTGCGACCGTCGATGGAGGCGTAGCCGCAGGCGATCGCCGGGTCGTCGCCATAGGCGCGGTCGCCGTAGAGTTCGAGCCAGTCGTCGGCGATGTTCTGCACGTGGTCGGTGAAAAGCGGGCGGCTGGGATGGCGGGCAAGCTGGACGATCTGCCAGGGTTTGAGACTGCTGAACGTCTGGTCGATCATGCGGTCGATCTGCTTGGACAGATCGGCGATCTGCTCTTCCTTGGCCTCGCGTTCCTCGTCGGTGCGGGCGAGGTGAACGGTATTGCGCAGTTCTTCGAGGGCGAGTTCGAGCTCGACGATGGGCCGCTCGAAGTCGGGGACATTGATCTTGTCGATGGTGGCCATGGGTTCCTTCGAGAGGTGGGCGATTTTGTGCCGCGTGCAGTTTAACGCACGGGCGGCACAAGTCGAGGGTTTGGCTGAAATCTCGTAAAATGCTTCATCTCAAGCATATGCGTCTTTCGGCCGATAACGACGAAGCGCGCGTGTGCGCGCGCGAATGAATGATCGACGTCTCTTGTTTCGCCAGGACGCCCCGCGGGGGCGTGGGGAGCTACAAACAGACGCAAGCGTACAGCGCTACGACAATATTGAAACAGCATGAGTTCAGCCCGTACATCCTATCTCCTGATTATCGCGCTCTTGCTGCCCATGGCGACGGTGGTGCTTGTCGTTTACTACTTCACCAAGCTCGCCGCCGGAGAAGCCGCACAGGTCAATTCCGGCTGGGCCTATTCCCTGATCGCGCTGTGTGGCGGCCTTTCGGCCATCATGAGCGTATTCGTCGCGGTCGCCCTGCTGATCGTTTACAAACAACGCAATCGCATCGAGTTCCGCTATCGCCGCCAGAATTCTTTCCTCACCAACATGCTTGATGAGCGTCTGCGCATGGCGCGCAACCTCGACGTGCTCAACGCGGCCCATCAGGTGACGCTCGCCATCAAACAGGAAACGAGCTTCGAGCGCATCGCATCCGTCGTGCTCGAACAAATCGAATATTTCAGCCGCGCGCAGGACGTGGTGGTCTTCGCCGTCGGAACTGATAACGAGCTTGAAGCGCGCGCCCGAAGGGGCGACGGCAAGAACTGGTTCGGCGAGGAGGCCAAAAGCCCCAACGTCGATATGGATGTCGCTTACGAGGGTGTGCTCGCCAACCGCCTGTGCCGCCACTACGACCACGACACCGGCGAATATGCCGTGTCCGTCCCCTACGCCACGCCCGACGGCATTCGCGGCGTGGTCTATATCCGGCGCAACGTGCTCGACGACCCGGACTTTGAGAACGAACTGCAATTCTTCGAAACGTCGTTGCAGCAACTTGTGAAAGCCGTGAGCGTTGGCCTGAAATTTTCAGCCCTCTGGGATCGCGCCATCAAGGATGAGATGACCGGGCTGTTCAACAAGAATCATTTCACGGCGGAAGCGCCACGCCTGCTGGCAAGCTCCATGCGCAGCACACGCCCGATTTGCCTCGTGATGCTCGACGTGGACAAGTTCAAGGACATCAACGATACCTTTGGTCACCTCACGGGCGACCTCGTGCTGCGCCAGACGGCCGCCATCATGCTCAACGGCCTGCGCGAGAGCGATGTCGCCTTTCGCTTTGGCGGCGAGGAATTGTGCGTCATCTGCTCAGACACGGTAGAGAAAGACGCGGCAGCCTTCGCCGAGCGGCTGCGCTCGCGGATTGCGCACACTGAGTTCCGCTCCGATGGCGGCGACTTGGTACCGGTGTCGGTGAGTATCGGCGTTGCGGAGTTCGATCCTTCCCGCATGAAGGACGCCGAGGACATTAAGCAGGTGTGCGACGAGGCGCTCTATGCCGCCAAGCATCAGGGGCGCAATCTCGTGATGGTTTGGAACGGGCCGAAGAAGTTCACGCCCATCGAGCGCAGCGGTGACGTGGAGAACGAGGTCAAGCGCCGCAAGGGCCTTGGGGGCGACAACCAGCCGCTCAACCTCGATGAACCGCACGTGGAGCGCCGTGCCAAGCCCAAGGCTGGCAAGATGGGCAAGGCGACAGAGTCAATCCCCGAGAAGCGCAAGAGTCCCGAGCGCCGTAAGACCCAACAAGCCTTTGATACGCCCGAGCGCCGCAAAGGTGCTCGCCGCACGAAGCCCGGCGTCACCGACAGCGGCGATTCAGGGAATTTAGCGGCGTAAGAGCATGGGAAAGAGATTATGAGATTTTGCCACGCGATGCTACTTGGTCTAACAATTACGTTTGGCGTGGCTTGCTCGGGTCCGCAAGAGGCGCACTTTGATGTTTTCGACTCAGAGCCAGGATTCTCTCCCAACATGGATTTGGTTTGGGTGGGATACGAACAGGGTTTTGAATATCGCATTGTTTATGCCAGGGCGTGGCGCGGAGACTTAGATTCTCTGGCAACAATCTTGCAGTATCAACCGGGAGGCAATGCCGCGGCGGCAGATGGACATTGCTGGTATCTCGGCAAACTCCTCTTTCACCTTGGAGATGGACAATTCGCCGGCGTGCTACGAACATTGCCCCAATCGGTACAATCGGCAATTACAGGTTGTCTGGAGTATGAACTGACGAATGCTGAAATGGACTGTTCGCTCGGGGAGAATGCTCTCTTTCGCCAGTCGTACCCTTTGACCTACGAAATCTGTCTTTCATCGTATGCAAGGAGTTGAAAGGTATTTGCGTTCGTCGTTGACGCATCTACCCTCCCCTTTATGCTGATCGCGACGTTCAACGCCAATTCCATCCGCGCGCGGCTTGACGCGGTGCTCGGCTGGATTGAGAAAAACAAGCCCGACGTGCTCGGCATTCAAGAGACGAAAGTGGCCGATAAGGAGTTCCCGCGCGAGCCTTTCGAAAAGGCGGGCTGGCATCTCTCACTGTGCGGCCAGCGCACCTACAACGGCGTGTGCTTCATCTCACGTCAGCCGCTGGAGACCACGTGTACCAGTTTCGCCGATGGCGTCGAGGACGCGCAGGCGCGGCTGATCGCGGCGCGGCTTGGCGACGTACATATTATCAACGTCTATGTGCCGCAAGGTAGCGAGGTGGGCAGCGACAAGTTTCGCTACAAACTCGAATGGCTCGGACGTCTGCGTGCGCACCTCGATCGAAACTACAAACCTACGCAACAACTGGCGCTGCTCGGCGATTTCAACGTCGCGCCCGAGGATATCGACGTCTACGCACCAGATTTCTTCGAGAACGAAGTCGGCATGCACCCCGATGAGCGCGCGGTGCTTGAAAAGATTCGTGAGTGGGGATTTATCGACACGTTCCGCAAGCTGCATCCGGGCGTGGCGAAGCAGTACACCTTCTTCGATTATCGCGTGAAGGATTCGGCCAAGTTCCGCAAGGGCTGGCGCATCGACCATATCTGGGCGACGGAGCCGTTGGCGGCAAAACTCAAGCGTTGCGAGATCGATATGGCGCCGCGCATGGCGGACAAAGCCAGCGACCACACCTTCGTTGTGGCGGAATTTGAGACGTAATACCGGTTCTATGAAAGAAATCGGTTCTTGCTGTCATTCCCGCGACTCGCCTCGGCGAAGCGCTTCGGCGTAGCCGGGAGGCGGGAATCCATCTTAACTCTTGTGTTTTTGGTCGGTTCTGGATGCCCGCCTACGCGGGCATGACGTCCGTAAAACCGAAATCTCTTCAAGGGCTGGTATTAAGTAACCGTCCCTGAAAAAACCTTCAGGCGGCCAAGGCATCGCGTTCATGACCGGTCGCCGGACGAACATTTGTTGCGTGATACCAATCCCCAAATGCCGCGACGCGTGCCAAGCACAAAGAGCACAATGAAGGGAACAATCGACTCCCAACCACCGCAACGGCTCATCGAGCACGCCGCGGCGGCGCCCGCGACGAGCGCCGCCGGTGGAACGAAGCCTCCCTGCGAGTCGTTCTCGTCAATTGGCGGAACCTCCATTGGATCGACATAGAGCGGCAACACCTGACTCGCAAGATTCTCCGCGCCATCTTGAGCCAGGAGTTTGATCTTATACGGATCCGAACTGGCATACCCGATGCTCACCGTTCCCGCGATCAGCCACGAACCTTCCTGCTGCTTGATGGACAGTCCGCTGGGAAGTCCTTGCGCGGTCAACGCATAGGGCTGAGTCCCGCCCACAATCTGGATCGGCGCCGTATAGGGCAATTCTTCTTCCGCGCGGGGCAGCGATGATGTCTCGATCCGGAGTGTATTGCCCTCGCTTGCGGGCGCGACAATCAACGCTCGCTTCTCTACGAGCGAATAGAAGACACCGGATGAATCCTCGACCTCAATCTCCACGACGTAGGGCCCTTCCGTTCCGGGAAGTGGCGTCCCTGTCAGGCTCCAGTTCCCGCTCGACTCGTCAAACTGGTATGACAGGCCCACCGGAATGTCGTCTGAGAAACTCCACGTGTAAGGCGCGAAACCACCTGCCACGATAAATTCGACGTTATAGGGCGCGCCGACGATGGCAAGCGGCAGGTTGCCGGTCAACATCACCATCGGCCGTGCGACGCGCAGATTCAGCGTGATCGAAGCCGTAAGCGCGTTGGGATTGGATGAATCATAAGCGGTGAACTCCACCACGTAGGTATCAATGGTGGTGAAAACTTCTTCCGGGACGCCTTCCAAGACCTGACGGCCATCCTCTGTCGTGACCAGCTCGATTCCAGCGGGAAGCGTATCGACGTTGACCTCCCAGCTATAAGGGGCCAGTCCGCCAAACGCGGTCGGAACATCCGCCGGGCCGTAAGCTTCGCTCTCGATAGCGTCGGGCAGGCTGCCGGTGTCATGCGTGACTTCCAGCGGCTCGGTCACCCAGAACGAAAAGTCCTGACTATACGGATCGTCCTCGGCAAACTGCGACGTCATGATGAGCGTGAACGTCACTTTTTGCGGAAAGGGGCCACTCACTTCGGGCTTGCCGGTGATCTTGTCGGGATTATTGTTCAACGTCATTCCCGGCGGCAGGTTGACCGCTTCCCACTCAACGTCGCCGGCGTTCAATTCGCCTCCCGGCAAGCACAGGACTTCGGGATATGGGTCGCCGATGACGGTGTCGGGGAAAAACATCGTATCCCGCATGGCAAGCTGCGAGAAAATTTTCACCCGTTCGAAATAGATGGCCCGCGCGCCGCTGCTGTCTTTGACGACGAATGGGACAGCCCACTCGCCCGCTTCGGAGGGTACGCCGCTCAAGATTCCCACGTAAAAGTCGCCAATGATGTCGTCCACGATTACGTCGTTGCTCATCTTCAAACCCGCGGGCATTCCCGCTTGCACGCCGTCCGGAAAGGTGAGAGAGCTTGTGAACGTATTCGTTTCGCTCCAGTCGTATATTCCGTCTCCTTCGAACGCGTAAAAGGTTAACGGCCGCCATGGGCTAGAGACGTGGCCGCCATAGCCTTGAAGGTATCCGTCATAGGGCGGGAAAGAAATGTCGATTTTCGGTGATATTTTGACATCGAAAAACTTGACCTCCTTGTTCGTCTCATCTTGCGCGTCCACCACTTTGACGTTGATTCGCGCCTTCACGAAGTACTCATCGGTCAAGTATTCGGGATCGAGGCTTTCTATTGCCGGAACGCCGCTGATGCGATTGCCGTCCAACGCAAGCCCGAAATTATGGTATTTCTCTCCGTCAATATCAGCGATTCCCCAGACACCAAAAAACGGAACCTCGAACGACCATAGGTACGTGCCACTCCCGCCTGTAGCGGTCAGTTCGTTTGACGTGTACTTCACTCCCCACTTCATGGCGCCAAGGTTGGATGTCGTGATCTTGACAGGATCGGCGTAGAGGCACGGCAGCGCGAAGAAGACCACGAGCAGGCAAACGCAAGGCCACGCAATGCCGGCCGGATTCGACGCTTCCTTGGGAGCTTCTGCTGGGTTCGGCGTTTCCATAGGCTTCTCCGCGTTGAGGTTTGTGACACTCGCTCGTGGTACTGCGTCAATTATACGGAACACACGAATCGCCCAGAGTTTTCGGCGCCAGCTTGTTACACACGTTTGTGAGGGAAGAGTGGGGCTTACACAGGTCTGTGTAGCTCATGGAGCGGAGGAAAAACACGGGTCCGAGGCGAGTCGGACCCGTGCAACTTTCATGCATTCCCAAATGCTCGCGGCCAGCCGTCGTCTCCGCTACTCATATCGCCGCAATTTCCGTACTACGAAGGTCTTGCACGTTTGCGCGGTTAATGAGACCAATGCTCAATCGATGTTCCTGAGTCGGTGGTGCGCACCCGAGAACAAGGGTAGCACGTCATGGCCTGTCTGCACGGAGAGTCTCGTTTTGCCGATGCCCCCGTACCTGTGATCGTCACCAAGGGCCGGTCTTTCATACCCAAGAGGCGGGCAAGCTCCAGAACTTCCGCTCTGCGTCCGATGAAACTCGTGGAAG
>JABWBM010000175.1 GCA_013360495.1 Planctomycetaceae bacterium | reverse complement strand
TTTGCATGGGGGTGATCTCCGGGTAAAGGTTCTTGCTCGACACAAAAACCAGTACACGGAATCACTCCCAACCACTACCTAAAAATGGCGAAACCCTAGGCTAGTACAATTCCGAAACGAACTAATTGATGCCCTTGATGGCCAAGTAACAGCAAAGGGCAGAGATGCAGTCGTTGAGGTGCAAGGCCAGTTCGCTCGAAATGTTTTAGGCTGTGTCTGATAAATCGAATTTGAGGTATTCGCGTATGATGGCGAGTTTCACCATGGCCAAGTACCTCACTGCGAGCTTTTCGTATCGGGTAGCGACTCTTCGACATTCTTTGAGCCATCCGATGCAGCGCTCGACGACATTTCGTTTGCGATAGAGACGCTTGTTGAGCTTGGGCCGCTTCTTTTGATTCTCACGGGTTGGGATCACGTCCTTGATCGTCCTTGCCTTCAACCATTCGCGAATCGATGGACTGATGTAGCCCTTGTCGCCGGCAACAGCATGCGGCCAGTCCTCAAGGGCCACAGCATTCATCACGGGTTCAAAACCTTGTGTTTCGTGCGCTTGCCCTGCCGAAACTGTTGCAGCGAGAGGCGTTCCTCGTCCGTCAGATACCAGATGGATCTTGGATCCGTAACCGCCACGGGATCGGCCCAGGGCATGGTCTTCGGGCTCTTCAGGCCCCCTTTTTTGCCCGCTCCAGAGGCGGACTTGTGAGCGCGAACCGAGCTCCCATCCACACACCATAACTCCCAGTCGATGTAACCATGTTCGTCCAAAACAACCTGCAACTTCTCAAGAATCAGATCGAAGGTTCCGTCACACTGCCAGCGATAGAACCGATCGTAGATCGTTTGCCAAGGCCCGTAGCGTTCCGGAAGATCTCGCCAAGGCGCTCCGGAGTTCAAAATCCAGAACAGGCCGTTGATGACTTTTCGGTGTTCCTTCCAAGGACGGCCCTTCCCTGAACTCTGAGGAAGAAATTCCTCGATCACATCCCACTGAGCGTCAGTCAATTCGTAGCGTCTTGTCATGGCATATCCCTCCTTCTCGCAACCGAGTTTAGGAGAAATTACGCCCTTTGCCATTTATCAGACACAGCCTAGACTCTTTTAGTCGAATCCGGCGGGAGTTTCAAAAGCGACTTCGCTGAGTTAATGAATACAATTTGTCGATTCTCTGGCGTGCTCATTTCAACGTAGTGCCGTATCCGAATCCCTACACACCGGAACGTGGAGAGTCTTCGAATGTCTTCGTTTTTCTCTTGCCACAACCTGAACCATAAGTTACTATATAAAAATACAAATATAAGAACCCGGGAGATACCGATGGGAAAGAAGAGCAGAATGAAGCGTCTGCGGCGCGAGGCGAACGCCGCCAATGCGGCAAACGCGGGCAAGAACGCGTCCAACGCTGGCGATGTCATGCGCGAGGCCAAGGTCTTGTTAAAGGAGGTCACGGCGGCTATTGCAGCGCGCCGCGATGCCAAACCGTCAGCCCCGGATAATGGGTACAAGCAGTTTGCCGATGAAGCTGTTGCCGCGAAGACCTCTCCGGGGAATACTCCCGCTGGTCAGGCCCTCGAAGCCTTGATCGCCGAGGAGAAGGCAGCCGAGCGCGAGGTGTTTGACCTCTGCCTTTTTGGCATTGACGCCATGCGCAAGAAATTCGTTGACGACCCGATGGCGCTGCTCCGTACCACCGATATGCGTGTTATCCGCAAGGCCCGTTCAGTGGCCGCCAATGATGGCGAGGCGGAGTCTCTCGATAAGCTTCTTCTCAAGTTGCTCAAGGAAAATAATCAGCGCGCCAAAGCACGCCTTACCATGGTCGCGGGTGCGTTACTGACCAATGCGGATGTCCAATCGGGCATCCTGCTCCAGCGTATCTGCCGCGAACGCATCGAGAGGTTCGAGGCGAGGGTTCAGGCCGAAGCTACGGCGCAGTCTACAGGCCATAACGGGCCTCAGACCACGCAAGGGTCTCACGCCGTCCCGTCGAACGGTCAGGCAAAGGCCATCGCCAATGCCGAAAATGCCATGGCAGACAGTGAACGGCTGCAGAAAGCGGTCGCCGCAGCCCTTGCTTCGTTCGACGAGCTTGCGGCTTCCCAAGCCGTCAATGGCGAACCGGTGGTTGGCGATTCATGCGCGCCGGTTGGAGAGCAGCCCGGTGACGTGAGCGCCGGCATGGCGCCAGACGCCTTGCCCGTCAACGATCCCGCGCTGGTCGGCGCAACGCCGTAGCGTCACGCGCCCCCGCGTTATACCAATCCCAAGAAAGATGTCGGTTTCTCTGTCATTCCCGCGCGACTCGACTGAGCTCGTCGAAGTCAGGCGGGAATCCATCTTAACCCTTGTATTCATGGTTAGTTCTGGATGCCCGCCTTCGCGGGCATGACGCCGGTAAAACCGAAATCTCTTCAAGGATCGGTATTATTCGTCGTCCCATTCCGCGTGCGCGGCGCAATCGCTTTGGAATCCGCAATCGCCATGGGCATAGACCAGCCGCCCGTGCTTGCTGTCATATGAGATGTCATCGCCGGAAATTCCCGCTTTGCGGCCTTGCGAGCGCACCTCGAAGCTGCCGTCCTTGACGGTATACCCATAGGCGCGGCCCCAGGGATCGGTCGAGGCGAAGCGGGCATTGGCGAATATTTCGGCGTCTTTGAGGGTTTCGGGGTAATAGCCCTGTTGCGCGTGGTACGCTTCGACACCGTTGGCGATCTGCCTGACCTCGGCGCTCGCGCGGTCATACTTTGAATCGTGAAATGAGCCTGAGATATGGGTTGCTGCGACCCCAGCGATTACGAACGCGAAGACAATCATAAGCACAAGAAATGCCCCAATGCATGTTCCGATAATTGCCAGCACAAAGCCTGCGGTGTGCAGGCCGTCCTTTTGCGCGCGCCCCTCGCGTATTTCGCGCCGCCCCTTGGCCGATAACACAAGGGCGATGGGACCGAGGATCGCACCGAGGTGTATGGTCATTACCGACAGCAGTCCAAGCACGAAGACGGCAACCTTGTTCGACGGTTCGGGCAGTAGCGCGCCCGCGCGGTAGCCGCCTTCATGTCCGTATGGTGGCGGATAGGCTATAGGGGGCTGGATGCCGTTTGGTTTCGCGCCGGGGTGCTGCCGGATTTCATCTTTGTTCCAAGGGTCGCTCATTGTGATCTCCCACCAAAAGGGTTGATGTTGCGTTTTTCTGCATTCATGGCCGCGGATTTCAGTCCTGCGGCGTTTTTCTCCAAAGAATTCTACGGCCCGCACCCGAAATAGGCGGCTCCAATCCGCGACAATCTTTATAATCGGTGCATGGCGCACAAAGCCGCTCCATCTGTCCCAAGTGTCCCCGCTGGCGCTGCGAGTGTCCCGCTCGAGGGTGAGGGCCATGACCTGATCGTGCGGGAGGAGCCGCTCTTTCTTGACATTGGCGGGACGCGACTGCTCACCATGCGCACGCCCATGGGCGAGGAGATGGACAAGGCCTGGGCGCTCGGCTTCCTCGCCAGCGAAGGCGTGATCGCCGACCGCAGTGAGGTGCAGGACATGGCATTTACGCCGTCCGCGAAGCAGGAAGCGACCTCGGGGCAAGGCGCTGACGAAGTGCGGGTGCGGCTCTGGCGCTCCGGCGCGCCCGAACGCATCGGCCTGCTCGCCCGCACCCACGAGATGCGCGCATCATGTGGTCTATGCGGCGTTCAGACGGCGGATATGCTGGTGAGGGATCTGCCGAAGCTCGCCCCCGGCGCGCCGAAGCTTGCGGTGGGGGAGATCGCAAGGCTGGTGGATAAGCTGCGCGTGAATCAGCCGCTCTTTGCCGCAACGGGAGGCTGCCATGGAACGGCCATCGCTTCCCCGTCGGGCGAACTGCTGGCGCTCGCCGAAGACATCGGGCGGCACAACGCGCTCGACCGCGCCATCGGCCTGTGTTTGCAGCGGGGCGTGTATTTGCGCGATTGTATCGCGGTGATCTCCGGCCGCGCGGGTTATGAGCTGGTGATCAAGGCGCTGCGAGTTGGGCTACCAATGATGTTGAGCGTCGGGGCGGCAAGCGGCTTCGGCATCGAGCTTGCGCGCGCAGCGGGTGTGACGCTCGTGGGGTTCATCCGCGAAGCGAATGGTCGTACGCGGCACAATGTCTACGCGGACGCCGGACGGCTGGTCGAGCCGTGACAACACACGGGCTTTGCGGAGCGCACGGATCAATGCCAGCCGGGCTGGCGCAATTCCTCGTCATTCAGGTCGATGACTTTGGCGGAAACGACGATCACGAGGTTGCGCTTCTCATCCGAGCGCCCCTTGTGGCGGAAGAACGTACCGACCAGCGGCAGATCGCTCAGGATCGGCGTACCCGATTCCTTATCCACCTGACGGGCGTTCTTGAGGCCGCCGATGACGATGGCGCCGCCGTCGGGAACGCGCACGGTGGTCTTTGCTTCCTGAATGTTGATCTCCGGCGTCTGGATGGTGACGGGCGTCGTGGTGCCGCCGAGCGACGTGATGTACGTCGGGATCGGCAGTGTCAGGGATGCGACTGTCGGCTGCACTTCGAGTGTGATGAAGCGCCGGTCGTTGGAGATCGTCGGCTGCACGTCGAGCACCACGCCGTCAAGGACGGTGAGGATCACCGGGTCGGCGATAGCCGTGGTGACGCCGGTGCTGACGGTGAAGTCCGAGATGTAGGGAATCTGGTTGATGATCGCGATGTTGACGCGCTCGGTGTTGAACGCCGAGAGTCTCGGCGCGAGCAGCGTTTGAGCCTTCTCCTTCTTCTCCACCGCGCGGATGATCATGTTGATCTGGCTGAGATTCCGGAAGATCGCCACCTGCACCGCCATGCCGCCGATATCGGTGATGGCGCCGCCAAGGGCGTTGTCGTAGATGTTCTCGAAGCGCCCGCGGATATCGCGGTTGAAATTGACCGGGCCGTTCGGGCTGTCATTATTGAAGAAGATGCCTGCGCTCGGATTGTCGGCGCTTACGCCGAGACTGCCGTTGTCGAACGCGCCACCGGCAAAGTCGTCGGCAAGCGAGCGCACGTCCTCCAGGTCAAGATTCGACTGGTTCGGCACGGATGACGGGCCGCCGAGACCGCGGAAGTCGATGCCGAAGTCCGCGAGAAAGTTGTCCTCGATGGTGATGAAGCGCGCCTCCATCGACACCAGCAAGCCCGCGTTCCGGCGCATTTCCTGCAGGAATTCGCGAACCTGGGCATGCACCTCGATGGTGTTGTAGACGACGAGCTGGCCGCCGTAGAGCATGGTCGTGCCTTTCGCATCGCCCACGCCAGCCCATGAATTGGGCGCGACGCCGGTCTTGATGAACTCCTCGACCTGGCCGCCTTCCACGTTCTTCTCTGTATCCGGTTCGAAGGGGTCGGGTCCGCCACCACCGCCGGTCGCGCTGTCGGAGGTGAGATTCAGCACCGGGCCCTGGAAATCCTGCAACTGATAGGTGATGTCGCGGATGTCGTGGACTCGGGTGACGAGTTCTCCGCTCCCTCCCGTGGCGCTTTGCAAAATCATCAACACACCATTGGAATACACTTGAGTGAGTCCATGCTGGTCGAGAATGAGCTTGAGCGCCGCGCTGACGGGAATGCCGTCGAGCACGATGATGACCACCTGATCGGCGACGCCTTCGCCGGCAAGAATGTTGATGCTCGTCTTCTCGCGGATGTACTGGATCACATCGCTGATCGGCACGCCGGGATCGGGATAATTGAAGGGAATGATCGTGGTGTCGAGCTTCGACTGGATCGCTTGCTGTTCGTTGCCGAGGCGCACCGCGTCGGGGAGACGGTTGACACGGTCACGGATGCGGCGGGCCAACTCGCCGTGCGGATAGATGATCGTCTCCGACATCGGGATCATCGCTTCCGATACCCGGATCAATGCCTGACGGTAGCCGAGCACGCGCTGCTCGAAGGCGTCACGTTTGAGGGTTTCAAGGCGCAGAGACGAAATGTCCGCCTTCAATTCCGCGGCTTTACGGAAATTCGGATCCATGTCGAGAATCTGGTCGAGCAACTCCTCCGCGCGGGTGTACTTGCGAAGCTCGACGTCAAAGAGGGCCTGACGCCACAGCTCAACGATCTGCTCGCGGCGGCTTTGCTCCTCGCTCATGGTCTGAAGCTTCGCGAGACGCAGGGCCTCGTCACGCTGGCGCACTTCCTCTTCGGCGCGCGCCTTGCGGTCGTTGATCTCAGCCGCGCGTTTGCCTGCCTTGACCTTGGCCTCGTACTTTTCGCGAAGTTCCGCCTTGAAGGGCGCGAAACGGATCAACTCCTCGATGCGCGTATAGGCATGGACCGCGTCACCCCAGCGTTCCTGTTCCTCGCACGCCGTCGCCTTCTCATACAGCTTGTCGGCCTCGCTCATGTACTCTTCGATCGAGCTCAGGTATTCGTTCTCCACCGGCGAGGTCGCGCCGGGGCCAGCGCGCGAGAGCAGCAATCGCACTTCGTCGCGCATGGTGCGCGCATCGGCGTTATCGGGATCTTGCTCGAGCGCGAAGGTCAGCGTCTTGTCGGCGGCGTCGAGGTTGCCCGCTGTCATCTCGCGCCGGGCCTTGTCGAGCAGCACACGCGTCTGCAGGTCCTGCACGGAAGCGACGTCGAACGGGTCTTTCTCGGTGGGCTGCTCGGGCTGTTCATCGCCATCCGGACGAAGCCTTTCGCCGGGCTGGTCAACGACAGGAGGCTGCTCTTCGTCTGCCG
>JABWBM010000174.1 GCA_013360495.1 Planctomycetaceae bacterium | reverse complement strand
GAAGGCGTCGCGCCCGTCCGAGCACAGGTCGACGTTACAGCCGCGCTCGGTGAAGACTTCGCGCATCAGCCGGCTGACTTTGTCATCGGCTTCGACGATGAGGACACGGCTCATAGGCACCCTCCGCCGCCAATTATCTCATTTTTGTCATTGGCGGGCAATCTGTGCATAACGAAATTTCGTAGATTTTTTGCGACCTTGGAGCGGCTTAATGCTTCAACCCCTGCACGTACTCAAGCACCTTCTCGGCGTGGCCCTTGGCCTTCACGTTGGGGAATATTTTTGCCACCTTCCCGTCGGCGCCGACGACGACCGTTGACCGCTTGACCCCCTTGAACAATTTGCCGTAGAGCTTCTTCGGCCCCCACATATCGTATTTTTCGAGTACGGCGTGATCCTCGTCAGAAAGGAGCGGGATGCAGAGATTCTCCTTTTGCTCGAACTTTTTTTGCCGCTCGACGGAGTCGGCGCTGATGCCGAGAAGGACGGTGTTGAGCTTGCCAAACTTGGCGGCGAGAGCGCTGAACTCCCGCGACTCGGTGGTTCAGCCGGGCGTCATCGCCCTCGGGTACGCGAAGAGCACAACGTTTTTGCCCTTCAGGTCAGCGAGCTTGACACTCTTGCCATTTTGGTCAGCGAGCGCGAACGCCGGCGCCGATATACCTTCTTCGAGAGCCATGGTGTCTCCTCTCTGCTTCTCGTCAACCTTATGCGCAAAGTCATCCGCAATCGCCATACTGGCGAAAGCCGGTACCAGACAATAAGAATCTTTTTGGGAGGTGAAAGACTTGACCCGGGCTGCGCTCGCCGTAACGCTTCGCTGAACCCACTTCGTCGGGATGACGGGAACGACAATGATCGCTATCTGGAGCTTCCTTACGCCGCTTGACCGCTGGGAGGAGTTTCGTTGTCCTGGTCTGTTGAATCGGATGGCGAGATGCGGCCGCTGATCTTGCCGCCAATACCGTCGTTCGCTTCCGTCTCCTGAGCGGCTTCCACTTCCGAACCGCGTTTATGGGCGCGCGGGTGCGTCTGGTCGTAGACTTCCTTCATACGCCGGTGGGTGACATGGGTGTAAATCTGCGTGGTGGAGAGGCTTTCGTGGCCAAGTAACTCCTGCACGTCGCGCAGGTCGGCGCCGCCGTTGAGCATGTGTGTGGCGAAGGTGTGGCGCAGCATGTGGGGCGTCACGTGCATCTTAAGGGCGGCGTTGCCAACCCACTTGTCGATGATGCGGCGCACGCTGCGGTCGGTGAGTTTCGTCCCCCGCTGATTGAGAAAGACAGCTTTTCCCGCCGACGGCGCGACGCTCGCCGCGCGCGGTGGCTGCGCGCGAACCTTGATGTAGCTATCGAGGGATTCGAGCGCGGAGGGCAACAGTGGGATCATGCGCTCCTTCTTGCCCTTGCCGAGCACTTTGAGCGCGTTGCGGCCACGATCGATATGGCCGAGCTCCATGGCGGCGAGCTCCGATACGCGCAGGCCGCAGTCATAGAGCAGTTCCATAATCGCGTGGTCGCGGCGCGAGGTCCAATCATCGCCCGAGCTGGCTGCGAGCAGATTGGCGATGTCGCCTTCTTCAAGGAATTTTGGCAGGTCGTGGGGCTGGCGCGGATTGCGCAGGCCGAGGGTGGGGTTCGTGTCCATCAGTCCGCGGCGGTTCAAAAAACGAAAGAAGCTGCGTATGGCGCTCATTTTCCGCGCAATGGTGCGCTGACTGTACTGGTTTTGGTCTCGAATGACGGCGAGATAGGAGCGCAGCTTCAAGGAGGTGAGGGTCGCAAGGTGCGAGCCGCTGTCCGCGAGCCAGGCGCCGAAGTGTTCGAGATCGGCGCGGTAATTACGCAGGGTATGTGTGCTCGCGTTGCGCTCTACTTCGTAGGAGCGCAGGAAAGTTTCGAGGCAGGTGTTGAAGTCGGCCATGGTCGCTGAATCTCCATCCGCGAAAAATCCGCAGACCCATAGAACTATCGGCTTTTCTCGCGGGTCGGGACAAGTGAAAATGGCCGGTTACCGGGGTGGGCGTGAAACGCCAAAAAGGAACAGACACATTCGCGTGGTTAGGAGGGCTTGGTATGGGGCGCAGAAAAAGTTCCCGCAATCGAAGGGGCATGGACGGCATGCAGAAGATCGTCTATTTGCTGATCGCCGCGCTTGGGGTGTGCGTGGCGGCGTACCTTCTCATTTTCAACACGGATCAGGACCCCGAGCGTCCCGACCCGTCTGCGCCTTTCTTCGGCGCGTTGTTTGACGAGAAAGGGAACTTTCATGAGCCTATGACGATTGCATACTCCCACTGGACGCTTAAAAACGAAAAAGGGAGATGGTATTTCTCAGACATGCCAAGTGTTCAGGTAGATATGGATTGGGTGAATGCTTACCTTGATCGAATCAAGGCTTTGAAGTTCGGGCAAGCCGAGTTTCTTGGCGCGGGGCAATCATTCCATTTGGGGGTTGCGCGCGAAGTAAACCTGATGTCTTCGGACGGCAAGCGGTTCAGATATTGGGTAACCGACGGTGATACGATCAATATTGATGGCGACGAAAACACAAACGTGTATCGCGTAAAAGGATTGCAGCCGCCTCTCGCGGACTGGAAGCTATTTTCTCGATCGTTAAAACTCATCACTGAGGAGGAACGGAACGGTGTAACGGCCGTTGAAATCGGCGATTACGCCAAGGTCGTAAGAAACAAGGATCGGAAGTGGGCGTTTGAAAAGGGTGCCGAAGGGCTCGCCCATCAAGGGCGGGTGGACTGGATCGTGAACCTCTTTACAAATTTGGAGGTCTCCGTACTCGGAAATGCCAAACCCCATCCATCGAAGGAAGTCAAGAATTGGCAGTGTGTCGTTGTGACGCTCAAGGACGGCGCACGTCGTGCAGTACAAATCGAGTCCCCTATCCCAAACACTGAAGCCGTAAAAATAAAAACGAACTGGGACATGGATGTCACATACACTATCAAGCGGGGCTTCGCGCGTAAGATGCTCCCTTCCATCGACGAATTGAAAGGCCTTGGGCCAGCAGGGATTGGTCTGCCGGAGTCGCCTCGCCCGGACAACCAGCAGGCGCAGATTCGTGTGATTGTGATCGGCTACAAGGGGCTTGAGTGGCCGAAGACCAGTGCGGCATCGAACCGCAGCAAGGAACAGGCCCGGCTTCTTGCCGAAGAAACGCTCATGGCCCTTCGTTCACCGGGTGGGGAGGCGGAGTTCGACAGGATCGCGCGCGAAATCAGCGATTACGTCGATTCGAAGGAATCGCCGGACCTTGTCACGGTCTTCGGGCCATACCCCCGCGGCGACAAGTGGTACCCGGAAGTCGAAGCCGTGGCATTCTCGCTCGTCCCCGGCGCGTGGTGTACTGATCCTATTGATAGCCGCTACGGGTTCTATATCGTTCAGCGTTTACGGTGAAGATATTCACCGCAGAGACGCAAAGGACGCAAAGGACGCAGAGGAAAAGCAATATCTTGAAAAAAGAATTTTGCCGCAGATGAACGCCGATGCACGCAGATAATGAGAATGATGGAACCATGGATTTACGAATGAAAAGTTCCATCATTCTAGTCTTCTTCTGGAATCATCATGATTGAATCCTTTATCCGCGTTCATTTGCGTTCATCCGCGGCTAAAATCTTTCTTCGCGTCTTTGCGGTGAACATTCTCAAGACGAGAACAGGATGACAGACGCTCCGCCGGTATTGCAGCGCATGATATTCAACCCGATCGTGTTGCGTGAGCTTCGCGTGGCGGGGCGCAGCCTGCGCTTCTTCGCGGCGTTGACGATCTCGCTGTTGATACAGGCGCTGGTGGTGGCCATCGCGGTGTTCGGCCACACGTCGCAGGGTGTGTATGGCAACGCTGCCCAAGTCGGGCGCGACGCCTTCACGGCGGAAACCATCGCGATGCTGATCACGGTGGTGATCGTATTCCCGGCGTTCTCCGGCATGGCGATTGTGTCCGAGCGGGATTCCCGCGCCCTCGACATGCTCGTGCTTTCGCACCTCGCCACATGGGAGATCGTCTATGGCAAGCTGCTGGCGGCACTGGCGCAGGCATCATTGATCGTGGTCTCGGCGATTCCGATTTTCGCGTTGACGGTCACCTTCGGCGGGATTCCGCTCTCGGTATTGTTGTTGGTGCTCGGCGCGCTCTTCCTTTTGAGCGTGCTCATCAGCATGGCGGGCATCTACAGTTCGGTGGTCTTCCGGCGGCCGATCGCGGCGTTGATCGTGAGCTATATCGCGGCGCAAATCTTCGGCTTTTCGGCGTTCATGCTCTCGCTTGCGGTCTATGCGGATCTGCGCCTTAACGA
The DNA here is from genome assembly GCA_013360495.1 of Planctomycetaceae bacterium. Classification (GTDB taxonomy): domain Bacteria; phylum Planctomycetota; class UBA8742; order UBA2392; family JABWBM01; genus JABWBM01. The sequence continues at coordinate 2,453 of JABWBM010000174.1, read as the reverse complement.
GTTCGGATTTGTTGCCACACTCTGGCGGCTGGAACTTTCGGAACGCTCGTTCATCATGCTCTTGATCCTTGTGGTGGCGGGGCTTTACCTCGCGCTTTTCTTTCTTGTCTCGGTGGCGCGGTTGAAATCGGCGGGCGAAAACCGCGCCTCGGCACTGCGTATTTACACCATCGTGACGGCTGCCACGGTGATTCTTTTATTTGTTGGCGGCTACGCCGTGAGTGACCGTGTGCCGGCGGAATATCTGCCCCTTGGTCTGGTGGTGATCGCGACGCTTCTGATTCCGCTGACCGTGATCCCCGCGATCAAAGGTATCTGTGAAACGGCGTTCGCCCCTCGCGTGGTAGCGCGGGAATTTCAACGCCTTCCGGACCAAGGGGGCAAAAGGCAGCTACGCTGGCTCCTGCTCCCGGGAAGCTCGTCGGCTTTCGTGCTCAGTGTGGTTCTTGCGGGAGCGGTGCTATTGAGTTTTTCAGCGACGTCGACGGCTGCGATACATCGGGTGAGCGAGAGCGCGCCGATGAAAAGCCTTGACGAAGGTTGCGACAACCTTGAGGACTGGTCGTCGCGAGACTTTCGACGCCGGATGCGGTCCGACGCGAGGCAAATGGCGCAAGGCAGGAGCGTGGCGCCCATCGCCCCCATGGGCGATCTTCGTTTGGCCTACACCGAAGCGGCAAATGTCGTATGGCGCATGGCAGGGTTCACGCTTTTTCTGGTGGTTGTGTTCGGGACGCTCGCTTGGAGCATGTCCTTCACGGGCATTAATTCGCGCGGCGCATCCGCCATCGTCACAGGCATCGGCATGGTGCTCGTCGTGCTGCCATTGTTGCTCGCCAATATCCGGGGCGGAGACCTTGAAGGGTTGCGTCTGCTCAGCCCGGCGCAGGCATGGCGCGAATGCATCCATCTCACCGTGCTCGATCAGGCAGAGGCCGTTGCGAGCACCCGGGGCATGGTGGAATTCATCGAGGGCGAACGCGCGCTCGCCATACAGCGCATGTTGCCTTCGCTCGGCACGCTCGCGGCGCTTGGCATTTTCGGTGGGTTGATCGGTCTGCGCGCGCGCAAAACCGCCATCAAGAAGCGCGATGCCGCCGCCGGGCGTTGGCCGGCGCCGGCGATTCCGGTTAAGGCGCCGCGTACGGATCTGGCTTGAGCGTCAGTTCCAGCGCGCCCTTCCCGTCGGCGCGTAACGCCACGATATCGCGAGGGTTGATGTGGCCCGGCGCGCGAAGCGCGCGCGGCGTGACCTCACTTTCAAAAAGCCACGGCAGGAAAGGCTCCCGCGCCGGAGCGGAAAGCGGAATAGTGACAATCTGAGATTGTTTTTCGTCGGGATCGGGGATGACGCTGCGGAGCGCCACGGGTCTTACCAATGTCCGCTGGCCGATGACCGAAAGAAACGAGCGAAAGTGGACTTCTTCTACGACGACCTCGAAGGTGTCGCCGGGAAGGACGTGCATGTCGAGGGGCTTGGCGAATGGCGTGTCGACGTCGATGCCTGCGTAGAGCGAAAGCTTCAACTCGCCTTTCTCTCCTGCGCCGGCATCGAATTCCAGCAACGTCTCTCCCGCCTCGACGGTGTGGTAGTGCCGCAGTGAAAGCAGCGTCGTCAGGCCGGAGATACTGACGAGGATCATGACGATCCCGCCAAGCGCCACAATACCGTCGGGGTAGACGTGAAAGTGGATCGTGTCGATGTTATCGGCCTTGCGGGTCTTCAAATAATAATAGACGCGCTGGATCGCGTAATAGCACAGACATACAGCTGCCGCAGCCGCCAGTGCCAATACCAGCTTGAGTCGAAAGAGGTCTGGAGCCATGCTCGCTTCCGTGGGCGTGGAGCAAGCGCGCACAACGCCCGCACAATGCCGCCCGATATGGTAGGCTGGTGTCGTTACAGGAGCAAGCCATGCCTTCGGATTCGGAGCAGGAAAAGAAGCCGATTCGCTACACCGACCCTGTCGGGGATCATGAGTACGACTCCTTGCGCAAGAGCCGGTCAGAGCTTGAGGCGACGGCGAACAAGGGGAAGGAAAACTCGGCGCTTGCGCGCGCGACGGACAAGGATAGCGCGGCCCAAACCTGGCTCCGCTATTCGGGCATCGGGTTGCAGATGGCCTTGCTCATGATCCTCCCCACGATTGGCGGCTGGTACCTCGATCAACATCAGGGGACGGGGCCGTGGGGAGTCTTGGTGGGGGCGGTTTTCGGCTTCGCGGCGGGAATTTACTCGGTGATCGCTACCGTTAACCGTGCCGAGAAGCGCGACCAGCAGAGGAAAGGCAAATCGTGAGCATCGCGTGGATCATGCCCGCCGTTGTCGGGGCGTTGATGGCGCTCTATACGGCGCTACGCATCTTCGATTCGCGTGGCGCCGCAGAACAGTGGTGGGGGCTTGGCATCGGTGTCGTTGTCGGGGTACTTGTGGTAGCTCTCGTCACCGTGAG
>JABWBM010000020.1 GCA_013360495.1 Planctomycetaceae bacterium | reverse complement strand
TTATGGCGAAGTGAATTCGCCATAACTCCCGTTTCGCTCGGTTTTACGAACCTCGCGAAACGCCGAACCATCCATGGTTCGGATATCAGGCCGTTTTTCGACGGCCTGCTAAGGTCTTTATCGGCATTTTGGCCGCGAAAATCCACTTTGGAATACCCCTGATCGCCGGGAATCCGGCGCAGGTATAACGTCCTAAACTCTTATGTCTTATGGGCTTCTGCCGCTTGACGCTGGGCGATGCGAAGCTCCTGCTCCATCACGATGCGGTCGGTCATCGTGCTTCGGCGCTTCGACGACACGGGGCCGCCCGCGCTTTCGCTGAATCGCTCCGGAACGTAGCGGACCCGCACTCGGTAAATCTCGGCAATTTCCGGCGCATTCAAACGTCGGGCTGTGAGACGCGCTCGAACCTCAGGGCTTAACTCCTCCGCTTGCGGAGTCGTCACATCCTCGTGAATATCGTCGCCAAAAATTCGCACCAGACGCGAAGCCTGCGTGCGGCTCAAATCGATCTGCTCGGTTCGCTTTTTATCGCGCCGCGCTGGTGAGCCAATCTCATTCAATTCAGCCGACATGGCGGATGCGATGCGGAACACGCTGGCGTTAGCGTCAAACGCGCGCGCGCTTACCACGCGGCTTACCGTCTCCTGAATCATATCAACGTTGGACGACTCGAAGCCGCCCTGAACGATATAGCCGAAACCCGCCACGCCCGGGAGCGAGCGCAAGAGCGGACCGGCAGCAGCGCTCATGCCAAAGGTCGTATCGCTCAACGCCACCAATCCGCGCGGGTTTCCCACCGTGGCAAGCTGCAAAGTTCCGAGGAATGTGCGCTGGCCGCCGTTCTGCACCGCAACGACGTCGCCGTGACGGCTCACGCCGATACGAACCGTATCTGCTGGAACACTGATCGCCGGGCGAACCAGACGTCCGGCGGCGTCAGTAAGATTCCCCTTTGCATCTACTTGAAAACGTCCGTCGCGGGTTAACTCGACACCGTTTGCGCCTTCCACCATAAAGAAGCCCGACCCACCGATGGCGAGGTCGAGTGGATTGCCCGTCAAGATCAGCGACCCGGTGTGCGGCTGCTTCGTCGCTGCCCCAACCGCTACGCCTGAGCGCCCGGCCATTTCGGTCATCTCGACGCGGCCTGCTTCGAACCCCGGCGTGAGGATGTTCGCCACGTTGTGGGCATGGATCGCCTGAGCCACGGCATTGGTGGCGAGCCCGCTGCCCGCGATGTTGGCTGACCGTACGACCATGGTGACGTTGGGCCTCCCTGCCCGAAGCCGCATTTTCCGATGGGCGTGAAAGCAAGACAAGCGGGAACCCGCAAATCTTCACGATTTTTTGGCGCGCCCCGGCATGCCGTATACGCGCGCGATAACGCGTTCATACCATGAGCGCGGGAGCAACCAGCCCGCGACCAGCGCGAATTTCCCAAGCGCCGTGGTGCGATAGATGAATCGCGGGCAACGGGCCGTCAGCGCGTGAACGATCACCCCCACCGTTGCGTCGGGATGCGCGCGGCCACGAAGCGGATCATCGCCGGTGTAGGTCGCTGTAAACGCCTCGATATGTTCTTTGTAAGCTTCCCGGTCGCCGCCCACCGTGTCGGCCGCTTTCGTCGCGGCACTCGCGAACTCCGTGGCCACCGGCCCCGGCTCGATCAACGAAACATGAATACCAAACGCGCGAACCTCTGATCGCAAAGCCTCAGTCAGGCTTTCCAGCGCATGCTTGCTGGCGCAGTACCAGCCCATCATCGGCACCGTCATACGGCCCGCAGCGCTTGACACATTGACGACGCGCCCCGCGCCCTGATAGCGCATGATCGGCGCCACTAACCGAATCATCTCAACAGGCGCATAGACGTTGACTTCCATCTGCCGCCGGTATTCCGCTTCCCCCACCAGCGCCACAGGGCCGGGCTGCCCGAATCCGGCGTTGTTCAGAAGCGCATGAATTCGTCCGAACGCCTTGGCGGCGTCCACCACCCGCTGTCTCGTCGCCACATCGGTGATATCTCCGGCGATGCAGGTCACTTGGCCACCAACCGAGCGAACCTTCTCCCCCACCATTTGCAGTTCGTTTTCACGCCGGGCCGTCAGCACGAGCGGGTAGCCCAATCGAGCTATCCGAATGGCTGTAGCGGCGCCAAACCCTGCGCTCGCCCCGGTGATGATAATTGCGCCATTCATGGCTTACCTCTGCACCGCCAACCCCGTGAAAACTCTGGAACTACGGGGGTTCGAGCCGTATGCTGAAACCTTGGAAAGCCGCCCGGGCTTTCCCCGACACTATCTTTGAAACCTCAATACCCCCATAGAAGAAAGCACGAACCATGGCCACAGCAACCACTCAGAAGCTTCCGGTCGAACCTAAAGTCGTACACTTCAACCCGTCCGCGAAGCAACTCAAAGAGTGGGCACTCGCCATGCCAAACGCGCGCAAAACTGACTTCGGCGCCCCAAACGTCCAGACCAAGGTTCTCTCCCGCTCAAAACTGAGCACCTACATTGTTACGGACGATACCAGCAAACACTCTGACCGCTGCATGACAACCGCCGATGGCAAGAAATGGGCGAAGCTGCAGGACGACTATATCAAGCAACACGAGATGATCGTCGTCGATGGCTACATCGGCAACCACCCCAAACACCGCACTGCCACGCGGCTGATTATCGAGAAGGCCAACGCCAACATCGCGGGCATGCAGCAGCAGCTCTACTATCCTATCTCCGAAGCCGAGAAGGCGAACTTCGAACCGACGTTGACGGTGATTTACACGCCAAACCTCGTGGCAGCGGGCTGTCCCGACGACCGCCTGATCGCCGTCTACCTCGATCAAGGCATCACCAGAGTCTTCAACTCCGACTACTTCGGCGAGTCGAAAAAGGGGGGACTCCGCATGTGGAACAAGCTGATCTACGACAAGGGCGGCCTGCCAATGCACGCCGGCGCAAAGCTCATTCCCGTCGGCGGCAAGAAGAAGGGTGTGCTGATTGTCGGCCTCTCAGGCACGGGCAAAACCACCACGACCTTCACCAACCAGAACGGCAGTAATCCCATTCAGGACGACTTCATTGCCTGGATGCCCGATGGCTCGGTCGTCGCGTCGGAGAACGGCTGCTTCGCGAAAACGTTCGGCCTCAACCCCGACTTCGAGCCCGCCATCTACAAGGCCACCAATCAACCCGACGCATACTTGGAAAACGTCAGCCAACAAGCATCAGGCAAGGTCGATTACTTCGACGAGAGCTACACCAAGAATGGCCGCGCGACCTTCACGATGAGCAAGGTCGAGGGCGCCGTCGACGCCAGCGAACTCAAGAGCGCCGACATCCTGCTCATCCTTAACTGCAACGACAACATCATGCCAGCGGTGGCGAAGCTCAACACCGAACAGGCAGCCGCCTACTTCATGCTCGGCGAAACCAAGGGAACTGCAGCCGGCGGTAAAGCCGAGGAAGGCAAGGCCCTGCGCGTTCCCGGCACTAATCCGTTTTTCCCGCTGCTCCATGCCCAACAGGGCAACCGCTTGAAGGAGCTCCTCACCAAGCGGCCCATGGAGGTCTATGTCCTCAACACTGGCCGCATCGGCGGCAAGGACGACGACAAGCGCGCCAAGAAGGTCAAGATCCCGCACTCATCGGCCATCGTGAAGGGCATCGCCGAAGGCACGATCAAGTGGACCAAAGACAAGGACTTCGGTTACGAGGTCGCGACGTCCATCCCCGGCATCGCCGATGTTGACAGCGACCTCCTGCAGCCGAGGAAGCTCTATGCGGCCCAAGGTCGCGAGGCGGAATACAACGAGTTCGTGACGCGCTTCAAGGCCGACCGCAAGGAATACATGAAAAAATGGCCGGGCCTCGACCCAGCCATCGTCAAGGCCGTGGAGTAGGCTGGATAACGAATTCACTTCGCTTCATTTTGAGAACAACGGCCATTGCTGCGCCGCGATGGATCATCCACCAATATGAAACTAACATCACGCGGCATTCGCGCGGGGGCGTCTCCCCGCGCGGGCGGCGTTGCTGATGCCAAGCGCCGCGGCAAAGAAGCGCATGAGCGATCAGCTTCCATACCCGGACGACCAGTCGCGTTTGAGCGTCACCGACCTCGACGCGCAACTGCGCGAACGTCTTGAGCGCCTGCTGCAAGATCACTCGCAGGCGGACCTCGCGCGCAAGACCGGCTGGACGCGCAGCAACGTCAACCGCTATGTCCACGGCGCGAAGATTCCCGGCGAATTTCTCGTCACGCTCTGCACCGCACTCAACGTCAACCCCGTCTGGCTGCTGACTGGCAAGGGCGACCTGTACGTCACCGATGTCTCCGCAAACACCCAAACGAACGCCCACGAACTCCTCCGTCTGATCGAAGCGCTCAACGCCGTGGACAAGATGCGACTTGGGCAGGTAGCTTCCAAGCTCCACCTCAAGGTTTTGCACGACTTGCGCGAGGCCATGCGCAAATACCGCGACGTGCGCGACGCGCTCAAGGACAAGCTGCGGCCGGCATTCGAACAGTTGCTCGCCGACCTGCGGCAAGCGCTGGAACGCGGGAAGCTCGAACGCGCAACCAACGCCCGCGAATCGGCGGCGCAACTCGCCGATTTCTGCGACGACCCGAACCTGCTACTCGAATTCGACCAGCATCAGGCGACGCTCGAATACATGCTCAAACGTCCGAAGTCGGCGACGGAATATCAGCGCCGTAGTTTCGTGCGCTCGCTGCTCGCGGGGAGGGATTTCACGGCTGAGTCGGCAGTGGCGGCCCACAATCTCGTGATATCGCTGGTGGCGGCCGGTCAGCTCGACGAAGCCGAAAACATCTGTCAGGCAGCGCGGGCGTTGATCCCCTTGCGCGCCAAACGGCTTGAATCCTTTCAGCGCCTGCTGATTCTCCACGCCGACGTGATGATGGAGCTTGGCAACGTCAACGAAGGCGTGAAGGTCATTCAAAGCGTGCTGGCGGAAGCCGCGAGCGAGGGAATCCGCGCCTTCGCCCTCGACTATTCCACCAAGGCGCTGGCCTTGGGCGGTACGTTACAGTACGAGAATATCGGATCGGCAGCGGGCGCAAGCCTATCCCGCGCCGGGCTCGCGGTGCTCTATGCCTGCTGGACGGAAAATCCCGCCCATGTGCGCGATGCTTGCGCGCGGCATATCGACACCGGAGTCGAGGGCGGGCTCGGCTCGACCTTCGTCGCCCTCCATGCCCATGCCTTGCTCGGAGCGGCAAGCGGAGACGCCAATGCCCTTATCCGCTTCCGCGGCGACGCCGAGAGCTACATCAAATTCCACTCCGAGGAGCAGGAGCTCTTAAGCCTCTACGGCAGCATCGTTGAAACACAGGCTGCGCGGCTGCTTGCCCGTACAGACGAAGCCCGCAGCGCTTTGCTTGGAGCCGCCGATCACTGGGAAGGCTTGCCCAAAGGAACGACGCCATCGTTCCTGTTACGCGCGATCCACGCCCGCAATGTCCTCGATCTCGTGACAACGAACGAGCGCAAGGAAGAACTGGCGGCCATGCGCGCGCAAGCCGAAGCGTTCATCGCGGAATATCGCGGGAAAGGTTACCATTGCCTCGTGTGGCAGCCGCCTCAAGCGACTTCGACGGTGGTGAACTCGAGGGGCGTATTGACAACACCGCGCGTGACGTAGCGGTCAGGGTTCGTACACGGTAAAAAACTCGGCGATCTTCTGGCCGCCATAACTGACGCCACGGCCGCTGCCGATTTTATGGGCGCCATTCCATTCGTGGGCGTAAACGACAAGACTGCCGCGCTCGGCGAGGTAGACTTCCTCACTCTCGTTGTACCAATAAGGAATTTCCGTTGAAGTGCCGTCCGTATTGAAAACGGTGTTCGCATCGGCGGTCCATTCGCTGCCGGCGTACCTCGATGCGATCGCCTCGCGAAGTTCCGCCCGCCTCGCACCTGCGGCGATGACAATGAACTCGACCCGTTCTTCGAAAGCCACTGAACGCGCGGCCGGATTAAACTCGCCATTCTCATTCACGACGTTATCGACCAGGGGCGTATCCGATTTGACATAGATAGCTTTGATCGCGCGGAACTCGCCTTCCTTCGTTGAGAAGGCCTCGCCCGACCACCAGCCCGCGACCGGTTCTGCCGCAAGGTTGCGTTTCGACAGCGCATCTCTTGCCGCGCGCAGTCCGGGCGGGATATCCGCTGCTTGCGAAGCGGAATTGGCAGATTTCGATGGCGCATTGTCGCTAGGAACGCTCTTCGACTGCGCGCCTTGAACATTCTCCTGTGGCGCGACATTCGCAGCATTATCGCCACACGCACTGCATGCCGCGACAAAAACGAATACGCCAATGCAGGTGGGAAGCTTCATATGCTCTTGATTGAACGCCGCGTCAACTCAACGGTTGGCCGTTCGCCTAAAATTCCGTTTGCGATGAAAACGTAAACCCCTTGATCTTCATTGCGGGCAGGACAGCGCCGCCGCCAAAGAGGTTGCCAGCACCCGGTTCGGCGATATTGCCCACAGCTTCGATATTGGAAAGCGCTTTGAAAAGATTTTCCGTGTAGCGCAGGTTCTTGACCGCATAGGCGATTTCGCCGTTTTCGATCATCCAGAGGCCGCCGCGCGTCATGCCGGTGACGCTCAGCGCCATGGGATCGACCGTGTTGGAATAGTGGAATTGATTGACGAGCAACCCGCGCTTGGTCGAGCGGATCATGCTCTCGATCGTGGCGTCGCCTTCCTTCACGGTGACGCTGCCCGGCTCCGGGCCGTCGATATCCGGCTGCAGGTTGCCATATCCGCTGTTCTCGCCGCCAAGGGCTTTGGCAGTGCGCCGATCATGGGGCAGGGCCTTGAAGACGCCCTTCTCGATCATCACCACTTTCTTTGTCGGGTAGCCTTCCATATCGAATGGCCGCCCCTCGAAGCGTGGGTCGTAAGGATCCGAAATCATCGTGAGCTTGTCGGAGAAAAGCTTCTCGCCGATTCTTCCCGCGAGCGGCGAGCGCCCCTCGACATGGCGCTGGGCCGAAAGGCCGAGCCAGCTCAAAAAGAGGATCAGGTCGGAAACAGCTCCGCGCTCGAGGACGACATCGTATTCCCCGGCGGGAACGACCTTCGGCTTGCGAGCCTTGATGGCGCGCTCGACCGCCGTATTGCCGACCTTCCTCGTCGAAAGAGAATTAATGTTGTGGTCGACGGCATCGGCGGCGCCTTCTACGCTGCCATCGTCAGCGAACGCCGAGAAAGTCAAGCTCGCGATCGATGCCTTGCAATAGGCGAACACGCCCTTGCTGTTGGCGTAGGCGCAGGAGCCGCCGCCTGTTTGCAGCAACCCCGCAGCTTCCAGGTCGCGCTGACGGCAAAGATTCACCTGTTCCAGAATTCGCTCGGCGCGCATGCGCGGTGTGGCCTCGAAGGTCTCTGCGTTGAATGTATCGACGTTCTGATATTCCGGCTGGCGGTCGATCATCGGGAGAATGTCTGGGTCGGGTTGCGAATGCGCCGCGGCAGCAAGCGCGCGCTCGACCGCGCGGGAAAGCATGGCGTCGTCGAAGCTGTTGACGGTTGCCACGCCCTGCCGTCCATCCTTGATAACGCGAATGCGGACACGGCGCATGCTTTCGTCGACGTTCTGCGAGATGGAATTGCGCGAAAAGCGCGTGGCGCCGGTACGGTCGGACGTTATCACCACCTCAGCCTCGTCGGCCTTGATTTTTCCAAGCAACGCTTGCGCAGTGCGGCGCGACTCATCCTGCTCGATCATATGCTCTCCGGTTTTCGCTCTGTCTGATGTATGACGGCATCCTATCCCCGTCATGGGCCTATCACCAGAGCGAGAAAGCGCGATCACCTATCTTGTGCGAATCGCTCGGTCTAGGGTATAGTTAAACCAGTGGCACCCCCCGCCGGTGCGGAAAGCGCATCACCGTACTACCGCACAGGACGCGGCACCCCGCTCGAGGAGCGATATGCCCCTTTTTGCCTATGAAGCATTAACCGCTGATGGCAAGCGCACAACTGGCGAAATCGAAGCCGCCGACCGCACAGCAGCGATCTCGGAAATTCGCAACTCGGGCCTGAAGCCAACGAAGGTCGCCCAGCGCGCGGGCGCGGCTGGCGGCCAAGGAGCCCGTAGAGGTGCGCGAAAGTCCCCCGGCGAAGCATCGCAGGCAGGAGCGCCCGCGGCCCCAGCCGCAAAGAAAATCAAAGGGCGTGTACGCGGCCAGGATCTTGTGAACTTCGCCAACCAGTTCGCCGTGCTGCAGGATGCAGGCCTTCCCGTCGTCCGCAGTTTGAAGGTGCTTTCCAATCAGCAGAAGAAGGGGCCGCTGAAAGCGATTCTCGAAGACCTTGCTGCCAGCGTGGAATCCGGCACATCGCTGTCCGACGCGATGGCGAGCCATCCGAAAACTTTCGACAAGCTCTTCTGCAACATGATCCGCGCGGGCGAGGTGTCCGGTAATCTCGACGTCATCCTCAACCGTCTCTCCGGCTTCCTTGAAAAGGCCCAGCGGTTGAAGAAAAAAGTCATTGGCGCGTCCATCTATCCCATCGTGGTGATGGGCGTCGCCGTCTTGATCCTCTCGGCGATCATTATTTTCGTCGTTCCCGCCTTCGAACAGATGTTCACCAAGCAGGGCATGGAACTGCCAATGCCGACGAAAATCCTGCTTTGGACGTCGCGAAACATGACAGACTGGCCGGGCCTCGTCCTCGTCATCTTCGTTTTTACGACGATCATCGGTATTCAAGCATGGGGCCGTACCCATGGCGGACGCCGAGCGTTGGACCGCATTAAATTAAAAGTCCCGATCATCGGCGTGGTAGTCAAGAAATCGACGACCAGCCGTTTTTGCCGCACGCTCGCGACGTTGCAGACGTCGGGCGTGGCGATTCTTGAAGCGCTCACCATCTGCCGCGAGGCGATCAATAACGAAGTGCTGGCGGAGGCGATCGATCAGGTGGTGGCTTCCATCAAGGAAGGCGAATCGATCGCGGCGCCCTTGAGCAAAACCGACCTGTTCGACGATATCGTCGTCAACATGATCGACGTCGGCGAGGAAACCGGCGAACTGGACAAGATGCTGTCCAAGGTCGCCGACACCTTTGATGTGGAAGTCGATATCGCCGTCGAATCGATGTTGAGCGTGCTTGAACCGATCCTGATCGTCTTCATGGGCGGCGCGATCGGCTTCATCGTCATTTCACTCTTCCTGCCGATGGTTGAGATGATCAAGAATATTCAGTAATGCGCTCGAGCGAACAAGGTAGTGCGTTACCGCTCACGCGGCGGTTGATCGAAATGGCGCGCATTCGAGCCGATGACAAATCCATGAAGCCAAGGGTTTTACGTTGAAAGCATCCCGCCACACTTCATATCATTCGGTGCGGATGGTTCCCCCCCGAGTCCGCCTGTTCGTAAAGCAACTGATTGAGATACGAACGCCTTGAATGCCCTCTTCGCGTCACTGTGGATACTCCATCCGCGAAGTTCCGGGCATTGGCGGTCGGGAGGAAAGTTATGTCTGGCCGCTGGATGATCGCATTGATTCTTGGCCTTCTGACCGGAAGCCCTATTGTGTCCGCGCAACGCTCCGCTCAGGCACTCAATTACAACGTCCGGGAAGGCAAGCACGACGTTGGCGGCTTCGGCGCAGGATTCCTGCTCGGCGCCATGGTCGCGGGCGACATGTATCGCGCTCAGGTTGTTTCCGATATCGGCGGCGGTGGCCGCCTCGGCGACGGAACCCCTTTGACCCGCAATGAAACTGTGGCGGGAATATCGTTCGAATACCAGATGGGAACAGACAGCGATATCGCGGGGACGAACCTGGCGTTGGACCTGGTGAGCCACGCCGTCGAAATCACAGACCCCGATCCAACCGGCTTCGGAACGATTTCCAAAACGGCGACTATCGCGAAGTTCGGATTCGATTGGGTGTTCAATTTCTACAAATCGGAATTTGTCGAGCGCGATGGGCGCCGTTCGCGCAGCAATTTCAATCTGTCCATGCTGCTTGGCATTGATCTCGGATTCTTCCTCGGAGACTTTGACTCGCTCAACGGTCTCTCCACGGTTGGCTTCGACCTTGGCGTGGCGATGGACATACCGCTGACCGATTCCTTCCAGATCGACCCAGCGTTGTGGCTTGAGATGAATTATCACCTCTCTGATCAGGTGGATATTGGGACCCATGACTCAACCGATACCGGTTTGTCCAGCGGCGCCGGTACCACGAGAAACCTCGACGGCGTGCTGGTTCGCTCTCATAATTTCCTGCCGTCCTACCTGCTCAACATTGGCGGCGACGTTGTCTTCACGCCAACCTTCATTGGCGAGCGTGGTAACCTGATCAATTCCTGGCGCTTTACCGGAGGCCTCTACCTCTCCGCGCCCATGAACTTCAATACGTTCGCGGCCGATCTCCCGGGAGACCCCTTGTATACGGACCTGTCGCGCCCGACGTATTTCGTCATTACTTTTGGCGCGTCCTATTTCTGGTAACCCCTGGTACCTCTCAGCCCTGTTACAGCCGCGTAGCGGCGACACCATCGCTTTGGAAAACTTCTGTATTCTGGCAATGGATCGGACGCAGAAACGCTCCTAAAATGGACGCGCCCTGATTCCCCGTTCGACGGCCACCACGGAGCATCGATTGGAGCGCTTGACGATTCAGTCTCCAGCGCTTGACGCTCCGCGCGCGGTGCCGCTCGACCGCGCTCGCGCCTACACCATCGGCCGCAAGGATTGCGACATCGTGATCGAGTTCGAGGCTCATGCTTCCCGTACGCACGGGCGGCTCGAATTTCGCGGCAATTGCTGGCGGCTGATCGACCTCGGCAGCGCGAACGGCACGAAGTTCAACGGCAAGCCAGCGAATTTCGTCGACCTGCTCAATGGTTCAACGGCGATGATCGGCGGAACAACCATTGGCGTGGAATTCGCGCCTTCTCACGCCGCGCCTGAGAAAGCGCCGCCACACAAGCGCTCGAACGCGCCTCATTCTGGCCGCGCGCATCCCGTTCCGCGCCACCGTGTTCCGGCGACGCAGGTAAAAAGCAATGCAACGCTCGTCGTGATCGTGGCGTGCGTGGCACTGGCTGCCGGCGGCGTGATTTTTTGGGCTCTTGTGACGAACAACGCCCCCGGCCAGTCCGTGGGAACAGCGAGCCAGCCAGCACGTTCCGAAGCGCGGACACCAGACCAGACTCCGCTTTCCCCGGCATTGAAGAAACTGAGCGACGAACTCGACGCGATCGAAGCGGCCGAACCACCGGAAGAACGCGCGGTCAAGCTCGCCCAGTTCCAGAGGGAGAACAAGCGCGATGTGTCCGGGACCGTCCTCGCTGCACGGCTTACGGACCTGATTTCCCTCACTGACAACCAGATTGACAGTGGCATTGTGGAATGGCGCTCGAACGTAACCCGTGAAGTCAACCTCCACCGCGAGAAATGCGAATACGCCAAGGCGCTCGCCGATGTTCAGGCCGCGTTGAAGAGCGTCGAGACGCGAAATTCCTATTGGCGCGGACGGACGGGAGCAAGGGATTTCGAGGCGGAGTTGCGTAACCTCCGCGACTCCGTGCTGCCCGAAGAAAACGCTCAGTATTTCGATGTGCTTGTCATGCGCGCCGATAATGCCGCCACCTTGGGCAACCACGAGGAAGGCAAAGCGCTCCTCATGACGGCTCGCGCGCAGTTAATCATGGATGCATTCACGGACGCCGCGCTTGAAACAAAACTCCTCAAGCTGGAGGAAGCCATCGCTCGGGGAAGCAAAACTTCCCCCGTGCTCGAGCGCCCGAGTGTCGAGGGGGACGCCAATGACATCCTCAGCAAGCTCAAGCCGCCGACCAAGCTGCGCCTCCCGGGCCATAACCCCCTCCTGCCCAATGGGCCGGAGAGCGAAGCAGCAGCAATCAGAACGCTCTATGAAACGCTCGCCGGCGCAAAAGAAAAGCTGCGTTCCGCGAGCCTCAAATTCGCAACCTTCCACGCTGTCGTTCAGGACGTCACCGCCGATGGCGTCAAGGCCGTCATCACCGGCGGGTCGACCCGCGAGATTCCCTGGCGCGAGTTTCTGCCCGAACAACTCTCCACCCTGCTGACCTCAGCGGGAAAACGCGGGAAGGACAGTCTCCTCGGGCTTTCGCTCCTCGCCTTCGAACGCGGCAACGTCCAACTCGCATGCACATGGTTAGTGGAAATGTATGAGTTTGACCATTCGGCAAAGGAAGGCATCGACATCCTTATCGCCTCCAAGCGAAAGATGGCGATCCCTGAGGGTGGTTTCGTCGTCCACGAGGGGCGCTTCATGGCGCCCATGGAGCGTGACAAGGCCCAGCTCGACGCCCAGATCCAAGCGTTCATCAAGCAACTCCTCGATGGCGTCAACGACCGGAAGGATGAAACACTGCGCGCGGCCGATGAGGCCTTTGACGAATTGTTCCTGCTCGGCGATGTCGCCGTCGAGCCCACGATTAAGGCGCTCGATGCCAAACGTGTGGAGATTCGTGCGATCGCGGAAAAAGCCACCGGCCTGTTCGGCGACACCTCAGAGTTGAAGTCGCTGAAGGAAGAACTCAACCGCCGGCGCGCAGACGCCATCAAGCTGATTTACGACGAGCAACGCTGGCCCTATCCATACGGCCCGAACAATCAAGCCGTGACGAAGGAAGTGATTGACCTGATCGAGAAGGTAGAAGAGGTCTGGAACAATCCTGTGAATCTCCAGGGTAAGAAAAACCCGGACTTCGAGCGTAACCTCAAAATCCTCGTCTGGATCAACGCCCGCATGGATCAGCTCGACTCGGAAAAGACTTTCCACCAATCCACCAGCGCCGCCGATATCGACTACCTCGGCGCGCTCGCCAACAAACAACTCGACGTGCGAACCTTCGCGCTCAATGACGCCGAGAAACAGATGATGGTTTATAACGCCGCAGTCATGGAAGAAAACGCGGAGCGCTGGAAGAAGCACAAGGGCGTCAAAGGCGCGCCCGCCGACGAACAATGGGAACAACTAAGAATTACCAACGAATACCGCATCATGATGGGGCGGCGCGCGCTCAAGATGAACTTCAAGCTTTCCTGGGCATGCTGGCACCATTCGAAATACATCGTCGAACACAACAACAGCACCATCGCTCACTACATCAAAGGCGAACCGCGAGGCGAAGGACCCGGCGACCGCGCCCGTTACGAGGGCTACAACCATCCGGCGGGCGAGAACATTCATTGGAATTCTGGAACCCCCACTGCCGAAAGCTCACACTTCGCGTGGATTGCCAGCTCCGGTCATAGCCGCAACGTGCTCAATGACATCTGGGTCGTGATGGGGAACGGCCGTTATGGAACGGTCTGGACGCAACTTTTCGGGAATGTCGACGAAGGCGAAGGGAATGACATCTCGCGCGGCGGCGAGTGAAAAAAAGCGCGTCCCGTCTCTGTGGCAAGTATAATGCATATGTGACCCGGATAGATGCAACCTTTGAGGAACTCAACCGTTAGATACGGGAGCGGCCGTTCCTTCGACCGTCATGGAGAGTGTCCGGTGAGCAAACCGGGTGACAAGATAGACCGGAAGTCGAGCGACAGCGGCGCGCAAGCGCCCGTTGATAAACCCGGCATAACATTGACTCCCGTGTTTGACTCGGAATGGCTTAAAGTCACTCCCAACACCGGCCGCAACACCGCGCTCTTTTCCGACATGTTGAGCCTCGACCTCGACGACGCCTCGTTGTCATCGGACATCGGGCCGGACGAGACGATTTCTTCTGCCTCCACGGTCTTCGACGCGAAGGAGCCCGGCAAGCCCGACTCCGGCCGCTTGCAAAAACTCGCCGAGGAATCCCCCGACCGCTACCGCGTCCGCAAGGAGCTCGGGCGAGGCGGCATGGCCGTCGTCGTCGACGCCATCGACACCGACCTGCGCCGTCACGTCGCGATGAAAGTCTTGCGCGACCCCCACAAAAAGCCCACTGGCGGGGCCGACGAACGCACACCATTGCAGCGTTTTGTCGAGGAAGCGCAGATCACCGGTCAACTCGAGCACCCGAACATCGTCCCCGTCCATGACATCGGGACGGATTCCGAGGGGCGCATCTACTTCACGATGAAGCGCGTGGAGGGACAATCGCTACGCGATATTCTCGACGCTATGCGCGACGGCGAGGAGAAGCCGCTCGCCCGCTTTGGCGTATACGAGTTTTGCGAAATCTTTATCAAAGTGTGCGACGCCATGAGCTTCGCGCACAGCAAGCGCGTGATCCACCGGGACCTCAAACCCGACAACATCATGGTCGGCCGCTTCGGCGAAGTGCAGGTGATGGACTGGGGCTTAGCCAAAATCATGGGCCGCAAGGATGTCCCGTCCACGACCACGGACACCATCAGCGACGTTGTTTATACAACGCCCGGCGAGTCCCAGCATACCGTCGAAGGAACGATCTCCGGCACACCAGCCTACATGTCGCCTGAGCAAGCTCATGGACGCATCAGCGAAATCAACGAGCGCACCGACGTGTTCGCGCTCGGAGCCTTGCTGTACGAACTGATCACCTTTATCCCCCCCTTCCACGCAAAGTCCTCGCGCGACGCGCTGAGGCGCGCGCAGAAATACCAGCTTCTGCCGCCAAAGGAGGCCGTCGAAGATCTGGAGAAACACGAAACCCTGCCAGACGGATCGCCGGTGTGCAGAGCCGCCATCGAGCGCGCCAAGCGCTTTCCGAAAGAACTCGCCGCCATCGCGCTGAAGGCCTTGTCGCAAAATGCCGCGGAACGCTACCCGAGCGTGGAAGAACTCGCCCGCGACGTGGAGCGCTTCATCAAACGAGAGCCGGTCAAGGCGTATGACGAGCCAATGTACAAGCGGCTCTTGAAATGGGCCGGACGTCATCGTGTGATCTCGACCACCGCCGCGTCCGTTCTGCTCGTCGGCCTGATTTCAACATCCGTCATCGCGGTGTTCTACGCAGATAAAAGCGCCAGCGATCTTGCCGCCGCCTCCGCGCGCGCGGAACAAATCAAAAACGAACTGGCGGCGAAGGATGCGATAACCAACGAGCAGGCTTTGAGGCTGGAGGCGGAGAAAGACGCGCGCCTTAAAGAACAACTCTTGAACGATCAGGTTCGCCTGGAGAAAGAGCGCCAGGCGCAGCGCCTGCATGCGACGGCGGTGCTCGGAGAAGCGTCCGACCTCCTGCTTCGCGCGAAGGACATGCTGGCCAACGCGAGCAGTGAAGACGACCACGCTTCGATCGCGCAAACACTCAATAAAGCCCTCGACATCTGTTCGGAAACCATTGCCATCGACCCCGAGTTCGAGCGCGCCTACATCGAGCGCGGCTACATCGAAATGGAACTTGGCTTTTACGATGCCGCCCTCGCCGATTTCCGCCATGGCAATGACCTTCTCGCCGCCACCGATGAGGACGGACAGAGCGACGCATCAAAAGGCGACCCGAACTCGCTTCTGGCAGCGGCAATGCTCGAACTGACCGTGGCTTTCCTGATCGACGACGACGCTACTGGCCCAATCCACCTCGGACGCATGTACCGCTACCTCGAAAAGGCCTTCGCAGCCTCCGGGAACGGCACGATTATTCACGAACTTTCAAAGGCTCTCTTGCAAGGACGTGATATCGCCAACCAAAACAGCCCGATGTCCGAACGTACCCGCGCGCTGGATGTGCTGCGCAAAACGCTCGCAAGCCTCCAGAACGACACACAGCAGCTCTGGGAGGTACACTTCTTCTCCGGTTTCTTCACCGTCCTCAATGCAAATCCGAAGACCGGCCAGTTTATGCTGGACCGGATCTCCGATAAGGAAATGGAGCAGGTCGAAAAGTCCTTTCGCCGCGCGGTCGCCCTCCGTCCGCATATTCCGCTCTGCACTCACTTCACGAGTCTGTTCAGCGCGTATAAATACTATCAGGATCGCCGGGGGATTCTTGGCAAGACGGAACGCGAATACATGCTCAACAGATTGGTCATCGATCAATGGGATGCCTTTATCACGAAATTCCCGAACGACCCGGTCGGCTATTACGCCCGCGCCATCGCTCCGCGTTATTTACAACAAACTCTAAGGCTCGCGGGAACCATGTCGTCCCGGCTTCCAGCCGCGACGGAAAAAGATCTCGCCAAAGCGCTCGAATTGAACCCCGACTTTGGCGCTGCCCGGAGAGCTCTTGCGGAGCACCTTGAAGGCCAGCGCCGATTTGACGAAGCGATCGCCTCCCATGCGCTCACATTCGACCGGTGGGACCCGCACACCGAGCGCGAAGTCTTAAGCCTTCAAGAGCTCGCTAAAGGCTCCCGCCAATGGTTCGACGGGTTCAAGACGTCTCTCTGTGACTACCTGCGCCTGCTTGCCGAGCGCGGCGATGGGCAAGCGCTGCTTGAAGCGTTCGAGACAATTGCATGGCGCATTGACGAAGCCGAGCGCGAACGTGGCGGAGGCTTCGACACCATTCCCGTCACGTTCGCCGACTTGAAAGCCTACTATTTCAAGGAAACCCTGCGTTACCTCGATTGGCAGGGCAATCTCGAGTTCACCCGTGAATTCCTCGATACGGTCACGCTTTCGCCCGCGACGGTCCAAGCCGATATCGCCGCGGGAGCCGCCCGCACTCGCATCGGGGATTTCGACGAAGGCGCGCGATTGCTCAAACGCGCTTCCGACGCGGCCCAAGGCGACCACGAAGAACTTCTTGGGGAGATCGACCGTACGATTCGAATGAACGAATCGTTGAATCTCTACATTACCAACCCTGAGCGCAAACTTGCCTCGGGCGACCAGCAGTACGCCCTTGACCTCCATCGCCTGCGCAGCGCGATTGATCAAACAGAAGGGCGGGATTATACCCAGCTGGTGGAATACCTCGCCGTCGTGCGCAATGAGGCGGAAAAGGCGATCCCGCGCGTTTCGCACGACGAAATGGTGCAACTGATCATGTACCTCGTCGAACTGTGGCGTGGCGGTCTCAGCAACCAGAATGAAACCAACAAGGTGATGGAGAGCGCGCTCCGCAACCTCCTCCTGAAGCGGCCATTCCGGTATCAACTCCTCAAGAACGATTCCCGGGTTTTAGACGCCCTCAAAGACTTCCCGCTCAAAGTCTTCGATCGCATTGAAAACGGCCTGTCCTGAAAGACTCTCCCGCGGTCACTGGCCTTCTTTACGGCGGAATGGTCATGGGCCATGGTGACCGATGATCGTTTCCATGAAAATTCGATGACTTGCAACATCCGTCAAAAACGTACAATAGGGGGGGAGTCTGTGGCGACACCGGGCAGGCTCAAGGACCATGCAGCAAACGCAGCCCAGCTTGACCTCAGCCGACATCGCCAAAGCGCTTGCGATCTATTGTTCCATCGCTTACGACGGCAAAACCCCTCCGGTTCCCCCGCCAGCCATCGACGAATCGGCTCCTTTATCTGCCACACTGGCGGCCTTCATCGACGAATCCCGCCGCAAGGGAACCAGCGGCGAATGCGCCCGCTTCGTGCTCCGTCTCGGCAATACTCGCTATCCGCATATGAAATTCGTGGTGGAACGTTTTATGGGCGGCGACCAGTACTACTTCTCCGCCGACACCCACGACCAAGCCAAGACCAGCGTCATCGCGCTCGGCCAAACCGAGTGGAAGACGCTTCAGGACTCCAACCGGAAGTACAAGATGGAAATCGAACAGGCGTGGTATACGGCCGGCCTGCCGACACTCCGCACCGTCAAGGAGAGAGCTCATTTTTCCCAGCGAACGGCTCCCGCTGGCGCCCATATCCTGATCGTCGATGACGAACCCGACGCCGTCCATCTCCTCGGCATCGCACTCACCCGTGAGGGGTATCGGGTGGCCACGTCCTGCTGCGGTCGAGAGGCGATCGACAAGGCAAAGTCCAGCAAGCCCGACCTCGTGCTGCTCGACTACATGATGCCGGAGATGTCAGGACGGGAAGTATGCGCGGAGTTGAAGCACGATCAAGCAACGTGCAACATCCCGGTGGTGATCGCGACCTACGCCGATGTGGATCAGGAAAGCCTCGACCTCGCCGACGACGTGCTTAAAAAGCCCTTCAATACGAAGGAGCTGGTCGAACGCGTCAACCAGCTCCTGCGGCACCATTGTCGCCCGTAAAGGCACTACACCCCCTCGCACGAGACTCTGTGACTGCAGATCAACCTGTGAAATGTTCATAAAAAATGCGCGTGGAGGGACGCCGAAGCTCCCTCCACGTTCTTCGTATGATGAACCTAAGTTACATTGGTCTATCCGGGGAAGCGCAGATCAAGCGGCCCTTGGCCAGGAACCCCATTCAAAGTACCAGTCCCATTGCCATTTCCATCAACGTATCCGTCTGTACCTTCGAATGGGTGACCATTAGGAAAATCGAACGACCATCCTCCACCGGGGAATCGCTCAACATGACCGCCTTGGCATTGCGCAATCGTTTGGCCTCCTGGCCCCACAATTTTGATATCGCCACCAAGTGTCGCATAAACCGTTATAGGAAAATCGTAATTGACGATGACGCCAGTCGTCGAAAGCGGAGCTTGCGCAGGCTTTCCCCCTGCACCAATCGTCCCAGCTGAGGTAATGGTTTCACTTCCGGGAATCAATACGACAAGAGCTGCGATCACCAAGAAAACATAAAGCGCCTTCGAAATCATGTTCTTCTCCTTTGTCCAGTCACGAATGATGTCCTCTGCAGGATGCACACGCTGTACGCCCTGCCCTTCTGCACTCAAAGGGTACACCTGTGTATCTCAAGGGGTACTTTCAGCCCAACGAAGATGTTCAGATGTGTTCTTTTGTTAACTGAACGAACAAATCCGTACACCACCGCCTGCTCGTTCTCCTGAACGTATATCCACCATTTTGCTGGCCACTCACCCTTCCATGTGATACAACATTCCCGTGGACACCCTACAATCCAGCCATCTGCTCGCGCGCGGCGGCATGATCGCCAACAAGCTCTCCGACTATGAGGAGCGGCCACAGCAACTCGCCATGGCCCGCGCCATCGAGGCTGCATTCAACGACAATCACCACTTGATCGTCGAGGCCGGTACGGGCGTCGGAAAATCCTTCGCCTACCTGATCCCGGCGGTACTGAAGGCCATCTCGATGGAGCGCAGCGCCCGTCCCGTCGTCATCTCCACCGGCACCATCGCGCTACAGGAGCAACTGGCAGGTAAGGACATCCCCTTTTTGCGCTCCGTGTGGGACAAAGAATTTACGGCCGTACTGGCCAAGGGCCGCGCCAACTATCTGTCGCTGCGCCGCCTGAGCCTCGCCATGGATCGCGTCAAACAAGGCGTCATGTTCGACATGCAGGCCGACCGCGACTTGCGCCGCATCGCCGATTGGGCAGGCTCCACCGGCGACGGCTCGCGCACCGACCTTGACTTCACCCCCGACGCCGAAGCATGGCGTCAGGTGGAGAGCGACCGCAACAATTGTTTGGGCAAAAACTGCCCGACCTACGAGGCCTGCTTCTTCCAGCGGGCCAAGCGCCGCATGTACAACGCCCATGTCCTCGTGGTCAACCACCACCTGCTCTTCGCCGACCTCGCGCTGAAAATGTCCGGCGTGAGCTACCTGCCCGATTATCGCTATCTGATCATCGACGAGGCCCACGACATCGAGAAAATCGCCAGCGAACACCTTGGCATTCACCTCACTCGCTCGTCGGTGGACTATTTTCTGAACTCCATCCGCCACCACCGCACCGGCAAGGGCTTGACCTCCACCTATCCGCGCGCCGAGCGCGTGCTCAACCACGTGTCCCGCGCGCGCGTGCTGGCGGGCGCCTACTTCGACGATGTCTACGCGATGCTCTCGCGCAATGCCGATGGGCGGATGCGGCTGCGCGAACCCGGCGCCTTCAACACCGAAGCGCCGATGGTGTTCAAGGACATTTATCTTGGTCTCGCCGAATGCGCCCGCGAATCCGAGAACGAAGACGAGCAGATCGAGATCGACTCGGCGGCTAAACGCGCGCTCGCCATCGGCGACGCTATAGAAACGTTTAATGCGCAGTCTTTGCCCGGACAGGTCTACTGGATCGAAAGCGCCGAGTCCCGTATCGGCAACAATGTCGAACTGTGCGCCGCCCCCATCCACGTCGGCGACCTGCTGCGCCAGCATCTGTTCAGCAAGGTCAAAAGCGTGGCGATGACCAGCGCCACGCTCGCCACAGCGTCAGGGAATAATGCTTTCGCCTACCTGCGCGACCGGCTTGGCCTCGGGCGAAGCATGGCCGGCGATGCCCTCAATCATGAAGGTTCGCCGAGGGACAAAGACCTACCTACCAGCGAGACTCGCGAACTCCTCCTCGGCTCGCCCTTCAATTATCAAAAGCAGGCCGTGCTGCGCGTCCCCGATATGCCCGAACCCGGCACTCCCGGCTACGATGAATCTTTGGCAAAGGAAGTCGTTCGCGCCGTCAAAGAATCCAAGGGCGGAAGCTTCGTGTTATTCACGAGCTATACCCAACTGCGGCGCACCTGCGACACTGTTACGCCCGAGCTGACACTGCTCGGCTACAGCATCTTGCGCCAGGGCGACGGCGTGCCGCGCTCGCGCATGATTGAGATGTTCAAGCAAGGCACGAAGATGGTGCTGTTTGGCACAGAAACCTTTTGGCAGGGCGTTGACGTCCCCGGCGAGGCGCTCACGGGCGTGATCATCACGCGCCTCCCCTTCGCCGTACCTACCGAGCCGCTCATTGCGGCGCGCATGGAATCAATCGACCGCGCCGGCGGCAACAGCTTTATGGACTTTTCACTGCCCCAGGCAGTCATCAAACTCAAACAGGGCTTTGGCCGGCTGATCCGCCGCGCGACGGATTACGGCACCGTGACGATCCTCGATAGCCGCGTGCGCCGCAAACCTTACGGGCGTCGCTTCATCGACGCGCTGCCGCCTGCAAGGCTGGAGATGAAGTAACGGGACCGGCATATGCCAAGCGGCATTTTGGAGATGGGCCCTACTACAAGTTCACTCCAATCATGGTGTTGCTCTTCACCGCACCTATCATTTCCATGGCAGCAGCGCGCGCCTCACGGATGCAGTCTGGAATACCAATGCCTTTAAAGCCGTTGCCTATCAAGGCAAGCCCCTCGTGCGCCGCCGCTCCTGCCTGAATGCGCGCGACCTTCTCCAAATGCCCGACCTCGTATTGAGCCATCGTGGCACGATGCTTGGCCACCCGCGCGAAAACCGGCTCGCCCTGAAAATTCAAGAGGTCTCGTACATCGGATAATGCGCGACGTTCGACGTCCCCATCATCAAGTTCGGCAACGTCTGGCCGAAGCGCTCCACCCATAAATGCCCGCAACAGTATTTTCCCGTCCGGCGAACGCCCATCAAACTTGTTGGTCGAGAAACTGCACGCCAGCAGGTCGCGCTTTTCGCGCTCTGGCACAACCAAGCCCATGCCATCGGGCAAGCCGGCCGCAAATGCCTCGCGTTCAAAGGCGAGGTTTACCGTCACCGACGACGCATAGGGAATCGTCGCAAGTCGCCGCGCTAATTCCGCATCGACGCCTTCCATAAGCTTCGCGCTCGCCCAGGCCGGCAGCGCCAATATGACGACGTCCGCTCGAACTCGCTCGCCACTCGCCAGCGTCAGATTCCAGCATCGCGTGAGACCGTCGCGCGAAAGGCTCTGCACTCGCGTGCCTGCTCGCACAACTCCCGGCCCTAGCCGCTCCGCGAGAGCCTGCGGCAACCGCTCCATGCCGCCGCTCAACGAGACAAATAATCCATAGCGCGGGCCGCTGGCGCTGCTCTCCGCCCCATTGCGCGCCTTTCGCCCGAGACCGCGAATCACGCTGCCATGCTCGCGCTCCATGTCAAGAAATGCCGGGAACGTCGCGGCGAGACTTAATCGCTCAGGGTCTGCGGTGTAGATGCCACCCACCATCGGCTGGGCAAAGCGCTCCAGCGCTTCTTCGCCGAAGCGGCGGCGCACGAAGGACGCAAGGGATTCATCGCCCACGTCCGTCCGTGGCGGCATGAATAATTCCATCGCCATGCGAAGCTTCCCCCATGGCGTAAACATCGGCGCCTTGATGAGCGCGCTCAACGATACTGGCGAAAGCAGGTAGAACCCCTGCGGCACTGGAACGAGGCGGCCATTGCTGACGATGAAGCTACGCCGGCATTTCGGATTGGTGCCGATCAATTCGCTTTCTAGGCCAAGCTCGCAGGCAAGCTCAATACCTTCGGGCTTGCTCGATATGAAACAGTCCGGCCCATGTTCCAGCAAGAAACCGTCGCGGCGCTCACTCCGCAACACGCCTCCCACCCGATTCGATGCTTCGAGCAGGCTCGTTTCGACCGGGATACGGGCATCGTTCGCGGCTCGTCGCAGATACCACGCCGCCGACAACCCTGAGATGCCCCCACCGACGACTACGGCACGGACTGGCTTGCCTGATTCGATTCTGGACGTGATGCGTTTCACCGGGACGAGCTTAACACAGGACGATAAAACGAACTACAAAGGCACAATGGTAACTCCTTGTCATCAGAGTGTCTGGCGTCACAGCGGCGGACCGCGAAAGAGCAGAAGCGCGATGGCCGCTCTCATCCGCACCGCCGGGAGAACGTAGCGTTGGCTACGCCGCGCGGATAACTTTTCAACGGCCGTCATGGCCGCCATCAGCTATGCCGCGACTTGTAGATGCATACGTGCCGCTCGGTTCCCGCTTCGAGGCCAGGCACCTTGAAGGGCACGATTTGCCATTCCTTGTGACGCGCTTTGCACTCGGCGATTTCCTGATCGATGGCCTCTCGTTTGCCCTTATACGCCAGGATTCGGCCGTCTTCGGAGAGCATCGGTTCCGCCATGCGAACGATTTTATTAAGAGAACCGAAAGCGCAGAAAATGATCTGCCGGTAGCGCTCTTTCATCTCGGCAGCGTTGACGTTAAGGACTTTCACCGTTGGCGCGAAACGGTCACACGCCTCCGCGAGGAACTTTGCTTTCTTCGCTTTTGATTCCACCAGGGTCACTTCCGGCATGTCGAGGGCGACTGCGAGTGGAATGCCGGGGAAACCCGCGCCGGAGCCGACATCGCAGGTGCGCTTCGTGGGGAACACCTGCCGCCAGGGACCAAGCGCGTTGAGAAGATTTTTGATCACAGAATCACGCTCGTCCTTGAACCCGACGAGGTTCATCTCTGCGTTTCGGGCGAACACAAAATCGTGGTAGGCGACGAGGCGTTCCACGCGCTCCGCATCAAGCGTAAGCCCAAGTTCCACGAGGCCACGTCGGAATATGTCAGCGTTTTCAGAATTCATGAGTGGCTATTTTTACCAAGACGACACCGGGATTCCATCGTCAACCGCCTGGAGAGCCGTAGATCTGGCGCACCCGACAGGATTTGAACCTGTAACCTTTGGCTCCGGAGGCCAACGCTCTATCCAGTTGAGCTACGGGTGCTTTCTTAGCCTTGAGTAAAACCACGTTACCACGGCTGGGCGCGCCGTCAATGCGGCCTACCGCTTCATCTCCGCCGCGAACGTCATCAACACTTCGCCGTACTTCTCGACTCGCTTCATGCCCATGCGTGGATGACGTCCCAATTCCTCGATGTTCCGCGGTGGGTCGCGCACGATGTCATTCAAGAGCGGAGTGGGTAGCACCGCCTGAATGCCGATGCCACGCTTCGCGGCCTCCGCCGTACGCCATGTCTTCAAGCGCTTGGCGAGGTCTCGCTCGAGGGGAAGCGGGCGGCCGCGCAGTGGCGCGTCGTCTTCGTTGCGGGGAAGCCGGTGAATGGGATTGTCGTAGCCAAGTGCGGCGGCCTCGAGGAATTCGCCGGCGTGAGTCTCGATCAACTTCGGGTTGTAGCCCTTAAGCGCGAGCAGTTCGTCGCGTGTCGCGGGCTGGCGGAACGCGATATCCGCGAGGAAGGAATTGCTCGCCACACGGAAGGGGGCCAGGTCCTCAGCTTCCGCGATAGTGCGGCGGACGTCATTGACGGCGCGCAGGACGCCGCGCTGGGCAGGCGACATGGCGCGCGCCTCCTTGATTCGCAGCCAGGAGTCAGGGTCGCTCGCCGCGCTGACGGCGCCGGGCTGATTCGCGACCACATCGCACTCGATACGGTATTCGTCGAGGAGGTCTTTCTCGGCGAGTTTTTTGTTGAGGATATCGTGCAGCTCGAAGAGGTACTTGGTATCCGCGAGCAAATAGTGCATGTGCTCTTCGAGGAGCGGGCGTTCGGCCCAGTTGTAGCGCTGGAGTTCTTTGGCCATTTCCACGCCGAAGTTCTCGCGCACAAGATCGGCGAGGCCGACCTTGGGTTGATCGAGCATTTGCGCCGCGATCATCGTATCGAAGAGGTTCGCGAAGGTGAAGCCGAAGTCGCGTTTGAGGCTCGTGACATCGTAGCTCGACCCGTGGGCAAGGATGTTGCGTCCGGGGTCGGCGAACGCCGGAGCGAGGCGTGGCATCTCATCCCACAGCGCCAGCGAGTCGATGGCCACGTCATGACCGGGAATCGAGATCGTGAGGATGCAGGTTTTCTCGCGGAAGTTGTAGAAACCGTTGGATTCGATGTCGATGGCGAATGCGCCTGCGTTATCGAAGGCTTTGACGAAGGTATTGAACGCCTCGCGGGTGTCGATCAGGGCCGGGTGGATCACGCTTGTTGTTACTCTTTCCACGAGCCTGTTCCTGCAGGCTCCTACGGTTTATTGAAGTGTCGGACTTCGGTAATCGCCCGACTTACCGCCGCGCTTCTCAAGCAACCGGCACGAGCCAAGGATCATGTCCTTGCCTATGGCTTTGAGCATATCATAAAGCGTGAGCGCCGCCACAGAAGAAGCGGTCAATGCCTCCATCTCGACGCCGGTCCGGTCATTGGCCCGAACCGTGGAAATCACCTGCAGTGCGCACCATCCGGCGGGCGCAAGGCCGGCCACCGGCGCGGGAATGGTTGCGCCGCGCTTGAGTCCGATGGTGATATTGACGGAGGAGATACGCAGGGGGTGGCAGAGCGGGATCAATTCATGGGTGCGCTTCGCCGCCGTAATGCCAGCGAGGCGGGCGGTAGCAACGGCATCGCCCTTTTGCAGCGTCGCGGTTTCAATGGCTTTCGCCGCGGGAGGCGAGATCAGCAGCCATGCCTCAGCGACGGCTTCGCGTTCGGTAACATCCTTCGCTGACACATCGACCATGCGGGCAGCGCCGCTCTTGTCGATATGCGAGAGCTTCGGGCGGACAATACGGATTCGGCGTCTCGCCATAGGACCCTTGCCAATGTGTTCCGTGGTAGCGTCACGGCTATGCCGTGACGTCTTGTCTGCAGGAAAGGCATGCCAACTCAAGACGTCACGCCATAGGCGTGACGCTACAAGCCACCTGTCGTTTCTCTATCCTCGCTGCGCGAGGGGAACGACCTTCAAGCCGCGCGGGCCGGTGTATTCGGTGCTCGGGCGGATGAGCTTGTTGTGACTCAACTGCTCGATGATATGCGCGGTCCAGCCCGATATGCGCGACACGGCGAAAATCGGCGTGAACATGTCGGGCTGGATGCCCATGGTGTAATAGGTGGACGCCGAATAGAAGTCGACGTTGGGGTAAAGCCCCTTCTGTTTGTGCACGATGTCCTGCACCTTCTCGGACATCTCGAGCCACTTGGTATTCTTCACGCGCTCGCCCATCTTGCGCGAGAGCTTGATCAGTTCCACCGCGCGCGGGTCGTAAGTCTTGTAGACCGCGTGTCCCATGCCCATGATCTTCTGCTTCTTGGCCATGGCGGCCGCGACGTAGGACTCCACCTTGTCGAGGTCGCCGATCTCCAGCAGCATTTCCATCACAGCCGTGTTCGCGCCGCCATGCAGCGGGCCCTTGAGCGCGCCGATGGCGCCGACGACGGCGGAGTAAACGTCTGAGAGCGTCGCCGCGATCACGCGACCGGTAAAGGTCGAGGCGTTCATGTCGTGCTCGGCGTGGAGCGTGAGGGCCACGTCCATCGTGAGCGTCGAGTCGGCGTCAGGCTTCTTGCCCTGAATCATATAGAGGAAGTTGCCGGCGTGGCTCAGCGAGTTGTCGGGCGCTACCAGTTCCTTGCCCTCGCGAATACGGCAGATGGCGGCGACGACGGTGGCCATCTTCGCGGTGAGGCGGATGGACTTGCGCACGCGCGCTTCAGGTTCGCTGTTGTTGCTGTCGGGGTCGAAGCTCGAAAGGTAGCTGATCGCCGTTCGCAGCATGCTCATCGGGTGTTCATGCTTGTCCATGCTGCGGATCAAGTCGATCACTTGCTTCGGGATATTGCGCTCGGCTTTGAGTTTCTTATCGAGATCGTCGACCTGTGCTTTGGTGGGAAGCTTGCCGTGCCAGAGGAGATAAACAGTTTCCTCGAAGGTGACGTTCTGCGCGAGGTCATGGATGTCGTAGCCGCGATAAATCAGTTCGCCCTTGCTCCCGTCGATGGAACAGATTTCAGTGGACGTGACGACGATATCGCGGAGGCCTTCGCTAACGGTCATGGTAGTTCCTCGAGGTATGTATCTGACAAATCGTGCGATCAAGGGGCATGGCTTCGCCCTGCCTTGGTGGTACCTTGAATCGCTGATGGCGATATACTACGCGCACATGCCCCGTCCGGTCAAGGCGCGAACAGGGATTTACACGATCTCAACAATTGGCTTTGATGATTTCTTGCGGCCTATGAGCGCGATCCGTTCCCGATTTCTGGTTGCGTGAATACGATCTATGGGTAGGTTCACGCCATGGCACCCAAGGAAAAAATAAACATTCTTCTTGTGAGCTTCGGCGGGCCGACGCCGGGCTGTTGCAAGCGCGTCGATCCCTGCCCCGGTGAGGCATACTGCTTCGTCTCCGGCATCTTCGGCCACAACCCGGCACGCAAGGAACGCATCGACGAAGTGGTCGAGCACTACACAACGGTTGGAGGTTTTTCACGTTTTAATGAAATTACCGAAGCCCAAGGCGAGGCTGTTCGCAAAGAACTTTCGAAGCGCGGCGTCGACGCAACCATCTATTCCGGCTATCACCACTGGAAGCCATACGTGAGCGATGTGATCGCGGGCATGGCTAATGAGGGCGTTGGGGAATTCCTGGTGCTCGTGATGTCGCCGCACCAATCGAGCGTGAGCTGGGACGGCTACGTGCGCCTTGTGGCTGAGTCGATCAACAAACTTGGGAGTCGTGCGCCGCAGGTGCTCGGCGTTGTGGAACCATTCTGGAACGCAACCGGCTTCATAGACGCCATCGCCGACAACGTGCGGGCTGCGGCGAAGAAGGCGGGCTGGTCGCTGTCGTCGAAGGATACTGCTGTACTTTTCTCGGCGCATTCGGTGCCGGAGTCCGTGTCGAAGACCTCGCCCTATTGTTCGCAGATCGTTGAGACGTCGCGGCTCGTGCTGCAAAAGCTCGGCTCGCCCAATGCAATGGGCGCGTATCAGTCGCAGCCGGAAGACTCTCGTATTCCTTGGACGGGGCCGTTCTTGAAAGACGGAATCAAGCAGCTTGCAAGCGATGGCATTAAGAACATCATCGGTATTCCGGTTGGCTTCCTCGGCGACAACGTCGAAGTGCTCTACGATCTTGGTATCGAGGGCGAATATGCCGCCAAGGAACACGGCGCGCGTTTCGTTCGCGCCGAAGCGGTCAACACCCATCCCGCATTTATCACCATGCTCGCCGACCGCGTACAGGAGAAGCTCGCTCAAGTCGCGAAGGTGTAATGCGGAAACGTGGTATGTGTACGGTTTGACAATAGATTGCTGTGTGTTACACTTGCTCCCGTACCCGTAAGGGTATTACCCCCCCTATCGCTTCGGCGATAGGGTGCGAAGCCACCTCCGGGTGGCTTCTGCCAATTTTAGCCGATGCAATGAAAACCTATGTCTATGTAGATATGTTTAATCTTTACTACGGAGCACTCAAGGGTACACCGTATCGTTGGCTCAACATCCATGCTCTTTGCCGAAATGTCTTGAAGAAATATGTGATCGCTAGGGTCAAATGCTATGGGGCGAGGATTTCAGCACGTCCCGATGATCCCGATGCACCACAAAGGCAAGATACCTATTTTCGGGCGCTTCTAACGATACCAGGTTTGGAGATTGTGGAGGGACAGTTCCTCAACAAAACGATAAGCCGTCCGATGATTCGCGATGGGAAGATCGTTCGTCGCCCGGATGGGCGGCCAAAGTATGTTGAAGTCGTCACCACCGAAGAGAAGGGATCAGACGTCAATCTTGCCGTGGAGATGCTGCATGATGGACATCGGGGACAATATGACGCCTGCGTTGTCATCAGCAACGATACTGACTTGATTCATCCCATCAGACTTGTGAGAAATGATCTCAAGAAACGCGTTGCGATTCTCTGCCCCTACCGTCAACCAGCCATGCTCATGCGCGAGCTTCGTGTCCCGATTTACATTGTTCGCAAGGGTGCGCTCGCCGCGAGCCAGTTCCCGGCCACGCTGACCGACAAGAATGGTACGTTTCATAAACCAACATCGTGGTAGCATCACACTATGTCAGATAATCTCCACAACTCCCGCTTTCTCAAGGCCTGCCGCGGCGAGAAGGCCGATGCTACGCCCATCTGGCTGATGCGTCAGGCGGGGCGTTACATGCCCGAGTATCAGGCGGTGCGGAGCAAGACGACCTTCCTCGGTCTCTGCAAGACGCCGGAGCTGGCCTGTCAAGTGACCGTCGAAGCGCAGGAGAAGCTTGGCGTCGACGCCGCGATCTTGTTTGCCGACCTGCTTCCGGTCCTCGAGCCCATGGGATTTGCGCTCGATTATAAGGAAGGCGAAGGCCCGGTGATCGGCAATCCCGTGCGAGTAGCGAAGGACGTGGATCGCGTCAAGCTGCACAAGCCTCTGAGCACCATGCCCTTCGTCTATGATGCCATTCTACTGATTCGCCGCGGCTTGAAGCCCGACATTCCATTGATCGGGTTCGCGGGTTTGCCATTTACGCTCGCGGCCTACACCATAGAAGGCGGAAGCTCCAAACATTTTCAGCATGCCAAGACTTTCATGCTTAACGATGAAGGCGCATGGAACGAATTGCTCGGGAAGCTTTCCCGCGTGGTGATCGACTACGTTAACGCGCAGATCGATGCGGGCGTGCAGGCCGTCCAGCTTTTCGATAGCTGGGTGGGCTGTCTTGGCCCCGCCGAGTACCGGCGCTATGTACTGCCGCACACGAAGGCCGTCGTTGCGGGGATCAAGAGCCGCGTGCCGATTATTCATTTTGGTGTTGGGACGGCGACACTCGTTGATGCCATGCATGAAGCCGGCGCGGATGTCATGGGTTTCGATTGGCAGACCCCCATCGGCGCCACATGGAAGCGGCTCGGCGTGTGCGCCGTGCAGGGCAACCTCGACCCGATCACGCTCTTTGCGCGGCGTGAGGTGGTGCTCGAGAAAGCTGGCGAGGTCTTGAAAGACGCGGGCGGCAGGCCCGGGCATATCTTCAACCTCGGCCACGGTATCCTGCCCGGCACGCCGGTGGATAACGTCCGCGCGCTGGTTAACTACGTTCACGAGCGATCAGTTGAACATATTTAGCCGCGAAGACACGCTGCGGTAGCGTGATTCAAATGTTTACTCTTATACCAAACCCAAAATGGTTGTTGGATTTACCCGTCATGCCGTCGGCATCCAGCGACTATGAGAAATCGTTTGTCACGTCTGGATTCCGGCTTTCGCCGGAATGACGGTGGAAATCACATTTCCAATTTAGGATCGGTATTACTTCGCCGGTGAGCGCATCAGTTCCTCGACGTTGCGCTCGAGGCGTCCAAGTTCCTCGACGTTCTTGCGTAGCATCTCGCGCGATTCCTCCACAAGCTCCTTGGGCGCACGCTCGATGTAGGACTGGTTCTCGAGCTTCATCTTGAGCTTGTGGGTCTGCTCTTTGAGCTTCTCCACGCGCGCCACAAGGCGCTTCTTCTCCATCTCGGGGTCGATGGCATCTGCCAGCGGGATCGACACCTCGATGGCGCCGACCACGGCCGAACCCGCGCCCGGAACCTTGTCGAGCTTGGCGCCGGCTTTTAATTCACTTAACTTGCAGAGTGCCGTGATGATCGCCTTTTGCCAATCATCGAGCTTGCCCGCGCGTTCAGTATCGGGGTAAGAGACGATCGCCGGAACTTGGCGCTTGGGTTCGACGTTGTGCTCGGCGCGGATGTTGCGGATGCTGCGCACGATGTCGCACAGCTCCGCGAACCGCTGCTTCGCCTCTGCATCCATGAACGCCTTGTCGGCCTTGGGCCAGGGCGCAATGGCGAGGCACTCCGCCGACGCCTGCTTTTTGTCGAGTAATGCAATAGCTGGGCGCAGGCTCGCCCAAATCTCTTCCGTCACGAAGGGGCAGAAGGGGTGGAGCAAGCGCAACGTCGTATCGAGCGAGCGGATCAGCGCCGCCTGCGCCATGGCTTTGGATGCGGCGCCGCCCTTGTTGTCATAGAAGCGCGGCTTGATCACTTCGAGGTACCAGTCGCACAGGTCGTCCCAGATGAAGTGATAGAGCGCTTGCGTCGCTTCATGGAAGCGATAGCGCTCGATGCTGTCGGTGACGCTGACAACCGTGTCGGTAAGCTGCGAGAGGATCCAGCGATCCTCGATGGCGAAGGCGTCCCGGTCCCGCGGGTGAGGACGCCCAACGCTCCGCGATTCGAGCTTCATGAGCACGTACCGGGCACTGTTCCACAGCTTGTTGGCGAAGTTCCGTGCCGCCGCCATCCGTTCGTCCTGGTAGCGCTGGTCCGCCCCCATGGCTGCCCCGGTGAGCACGGCGAACCGGAAGGCATCCGCGCCATACTGGGCGGCGGCCACCAGCGGGTCGACCACGTTGCCCCGCGATTTGGTCATCTTCTCGTTGTTGGCGTCGCGAATTAGCCCGTGGAAGAGCACCGTGCGGAAGGGAACTTCGTTCTCCGGGCCCAGGTGCCGCATGTTGTAGAGAGCGAACATGACCATGCGGGCGCACCAGAAAAACATGATGTCGTAGCCCATCTGCATGTCGCCTGTCGGGTAGAAGTAGCGCAGGTCCTCCGTGTCGCCCGGCCAGCCCAGGTCGGCATGCGGAGCAAGCCCCGACGAGAACCACGTATCGAGCACATCTTCGTCCTGCCGCAAGGCCGTGGAACCGCACTGCGCGCACGCCCCCGGGTCCTCCACCACCACCGTCATGTGGCCATCTGGGCAGTACCAGACAGGGATCTGGTGCCCCCACCACAGCTGCCTGCTGATGCACCAGTCGCGGATGTTGTCCATCCAGTTCAGGTACACCTTCTCGAAGCGCTGCGGAACGATGCGGATCCGCCCCTCGCGAACCGCCTTCGCCGCTTCGCCGGCCAGCGAACGCCCCGGCTCGTACTCGCGCCGGACGTCTATCCACCACTGTTCGCTCGGGATGGGCTGCAGCACCGACTTGCAGCGGCTGCAATGCCCCACACTGTGGGTGTACTCCTCAATGTGGTCCAGGAAGCCCTCATCCTCAAGGTCATGGAGAATGGCGGCGCGCGCCTCCTCATCCGTCATCCCCGTGTACGGACCCGCCTCATCGTTCATGCGCGCCTGGCGGTCCATGGCGATGATGACTTCCAGGTTGTGCCGCTGCCCGATCTCCCAGTCGTTCGGGTCGTGACCAGGCGTCACCTTCACCGCTCCCGTGCCGAACTCCGTCTTCACCGCGTCATCGGCAACGATTGGGATCTCGCGCCCGATGATCGGCAGGAGGAGCATGCGCCCGATCTTCTCCTCGTACCTCTCATCGGCCGGGTTCACGGCAACGCCCGTGTCCGCGACCATGGTCTCGGGCCGGGTAGTCGCCACCACCACGTAGGCCGGCAGGGGCATTCCCCCTTCGCCCACGAGCGGATAGCGCACGTAGTAGAGCTTCGAGGCGACATCCACGTAATCGACTTCGAGGTCCGAGAGCGCCGTCTCGCAGCGAGGACACCAGTTGATCATCCGCAGCCCGCGGTAGATGAGCCCGTCACGGTAGAGATTGACGAATGTCGTCCTTACCGCCTTCACGATTCCCGGGTCGAGCGTGAACACATCACGCGACCAGTCGGCGCTCGCCCCCAGCTTGCGGTGCTGGTCGGCGATGCGGCTCCGGTACTTGCGTACCCACATCCATGTACGTTCGACGAAACCTTCGCGCCCCAGGTCGTGGCGGCTGAGGCCCTCCTTCGCCAGCTCGCGTTCAATCACGTTCTGAGTGGCGATCCCGGCGTGGTCCTCGCCCGGGAGCCAGAGCGTGGGCTCGCCCTGCATGCGGTGCCAGCGCACGAGCGCATCGGTGATGGCGTCTTCAAGCCCGTGCCCAAGGTGAAGCTCACCCGTCACATTTGGCGGCGGCATGATGATCGTATACGGCTTCTGGGCCGGATCGATGCGCGGCTGGAAGTAGCCCTGCTCCTCCCAGAACTGGTAGATGCGGCCCTCTACTGTGGCCGGCTCGTAAGCAGGAGGTAGTTCCTTGCGAGCCGGTAGCGTGGTCATGGCCGTCCCTAACTGGAGGTATGAATCTGGCGGCTTATCGCCGCCGGATGTCCAGTGTACCAGCAGGTCCGGGTTCGACCGAACCTCGCCGAACCTAACCGGCGGCCCGCAACATCATCTGCAGGAACCGCGCACGTGGTCCCGCGGTCACGCCACCGCCCGGCAGGCCGGCCTCTCCGGCCGTGCTTTTCATGCCGTCCCGGGTCCCCGGGCACAGCCGCCCGAGTGTCACGCGAACGGCGTGCGGGGCGCCGTCGTGCGAGTCGCAGGCGTGAGCCTCGATGGCCGAAAGGGCGCGGTCCGTTGCGCCTACCGGGTTGAGGTACCGCTCGACCGTCTCGCGGGGGCCGTCTCCGCAATCAACGCAAATGCGCACCTCGCGGAAGGCCTCCGCGCGCGCATCGAGCACCGCTTGCAGGCGTGCGAGGGCGCGCGCGGCCTGTTCCCTGCTGCCCGGGGCCGCCATCCCGCCTCTGA
>JABWBM010000173.1 GCA_013360495.1 Planctomycetaceae bacterium | reverse complement strand
GGAATCGCTGGCCTCGATCTCTGGCAGGGGGCGTGGACGTTCGGGTGTGACGAGGGAGGGGGAGCCGCGGCGGGATTGCACCGTGCGCGGATCAAGTTCTTCGACCATGCTGTCCCACGACTCGCAGCTCGGGCATTTGCCGAGCCAGCGGGCGGAAATGTGGCCGCATTCTCGACAGACGAAGGCTGTTTTCGTTTTAGCCACGATGCGGTTCTCCGGTTCCGAGCAGATGGCGCAACGCCGATTCAAGCATGGTGTACTCGAAGCTGAAGCCGGAGTCCAGCAGCTTGCGCGGCTGCACCTTCGTACTTGCAAGGAGCGCTTCCTTCGCCATTTCGCCAAAGATCGCACGCAAGGCCAATGCCGGTACCGGAAGAAATGCTGGGCGACGCAGCACGCGGGCCAGAGTATTCGTGAATTCGGCGTTCGTCACAGGGTTCGGCGCGGTGAAATTGACCGGGCCGCGCAATGAACTCTGATCGAGCGCGAACTCGATCCCGCGCACCATGTCATCCATCGCGATCCAGCTCATGTATTGCTTGCCCGAACCGAGCCGCCCGCCAAGCCCGAACTTGAACGCGGGCAGCATCTTGCCAAGCGCCCCACCGCCCGGCGAAAGCACGATGCCCGTGCGCAGATAGACCACGCGGATACCCGCGTCCTCTGCAGGTTTCGCTGACGCCTCCCACTCCACACAAGTTGCTGCGAGGAAGCCTTCGCCCGGGGAGCTGTCCTCTATCATCGTCGCGCCGGAGCGGTCGCCATAGAACCCGACGGCCGAGCCGCAGAGAAGCACCTCGGGCTTCTTTTGTAGCCGCGCGAGCGTTTGCGCCAGTAATTGCGTCCCCTTGACCCGGCTGTCGCGGATGCGCGCTTTCTTCGCCTTGGTCCAGCGGCCCGATGCCACCGGCTCGCCTGCGAGGTGAATGATGGCGTCCACGCCTTCAAGAGCCGCTTGGTCGATCTCGCCGCCTTCGGGGTTCCAATACACCGCGCCAATTGGATCACGCGAGCGGGAGAAACGGATAACCTCGCACCCTTGCGCAAGCAAACGCGGGATCAACGCCTGACCGATCAAGCCAGTGGAACCGGTGATGGCGATTTTCATGCCGGCATTCCGAGAGGTTTATCCCAACGATTTGACAATCTGCGCGGCGTGGTTGGCGAAGTCGATTTCCTTGATGATCGCAGCGATCTTGCCCGCCTTATTGATCACGAAGGTCCAGCGTTGTGGGTAGTCGCCTTGGTTCAAGCCAAATGCCGCGCCGATCTTTTTGTCCGTGTCAAGCAAGAGCGGCGTGGACAACCCATATTTCTGGCGGAAAGCGACATGGCTGGCTTTGTCGTCATAGCTAACACCGAAGGCTTTGACGCCCGCCTTGTCCAGTTCGGCCTGATGATCACGCAGGCCACAGAGCTGCTTGGTTCAGCCCGGCGTGTCGTCCTTGGGGAAGAAAACCAGCGCGACGGGATGCTTATTCTTGAACGCAGCAAGCGAGACCGGATTGCCGGCTTCGTCCTTGGTCGCAAAGTCCGGCGCGTTATCGCCGATCTTGAGTTCCATGATTGTCTCCCTGTCGCCCACGAGTGAGCATTACCCGCCCACAAGGTGTATACAATAGTTCACGTCAACCATAAACGAAGAAGACCATGACGTGCATGGTCTTCGTGAACCTGGCTCCCGGCAACCGATTCGAACGGCTATTTCCGCTCCTTCTCGCGCTTTGATCGTTCACCATCCTCCCCTTCATCGGGGATGAAGGCATCCGGCGGCGAAGATGGATCGGCTTCCTCTTTCCCTAGCCGGTGCTTGTCATAGTACTTTTTCGCTTCGTCGGCGATACGTGTTCCCACGGCAAGTTCACCAATGTCCTCGATCTTCGCGAGCGCCCCTTCGGAAGGATTCTGCTCGTACGTCTTGACGGCCTGCTTGAACTCCGCTTCGAGAGCAACGAACGTTTTATATTCTTCGCTGTCGGCCCAAGTCCCGGCTTTCCCTTTCAGGGCGTCGCCGTCATCGATCCCGCGAAATTCCCCGCTCACCTTTTGCGCCAGTTTGACAGCGGCCGGCGGATCGTATGTGAAGAGTTTTTCAGCGCGTTTTGCAAGACGTTTCGCGGAATTTCTGATGAGCGATGCGAGGTAACGGGCGTCTCGCATGATCTTTGCCGACACATTCGGATCGCGATCAGAAAAATCCTCAGCGCCCTCGTCCGCTTTTTGCGCCTTTTTGAGATTGTCCTCCTCGGCGGCGGCGACAAGCTCTGCCTGCTTGAGCGCATCTGTATATTTGCCGTCCTGCATCAAACCAAGAACGCTTGAAAGGCATTCATCAACATCGTATGGCGCCGGAACGGTGACGTCTTGCAGCACGGAAAGTTGTTCCTCCAGCAATTTATCGATCTTCTCGCCTTCCTTGCCATTGTACCCGTGGTAGCGAATGACGCCGGAGGGGTCGATGACAAGCGCCGAGGATGTGCCAAGCCCAAAGACTTTATTGATGCACTGTTCGTCCTTGTCGCGGGCGACCGGCATGGTCCAACCTTTTTCCTTGAGATGCTTTTTGAGCCGTTCCTCGTCGGCCATCCACGGATACTGTTTTTTCTCGAATGCTGTGTGTACGACGAGAATGACGATGTCGGGGTTATCCTTGTATTGCTCGTAGAGTTTTTGCGCATGGGGCACGCCCAATTTTTCGCAGCTCGGTCAGCCGGGCTGGTAGAAGTCGATATACACCACCCGGCCGTACATATCGGCCTGGGTAATCGCGTCGCCCTGAATCATGTAACCTTCGAGCGGAATCTCCGGGCAGGGCTTGCCTATGCGCTTTGACGCTCGCTGCGCCAACACCGAGGTCGCGAACATCGCAAGACTCAACGCGAATGCCATCACCACGAATCGTTTCATTATCGACCTCCATCTCCAAAACCTGGATAACCCGACCTCTGTATCCTTACGGTTGACCCGCTGTTTTCCGGAAAACGCTTTCGCAACGACGTCACAACCTTGTGACATGGCACCCCACCCGTCACGCATTCAGGACGAGGGTCACTCAATCTCGACATTTCGTTTGAGCGCACGGAAGGCGAGGCCGAGCAAGCTCTCGACCTCTGTGATAATTTCAGCCGTGCCGGTCATGCCGAGCTTGAGCGTACCGCGTTCGCCACCCGAACTGATTTCCCGTCCGGTGATTTTGACTTTGACGAGATAGACCGATGCTCCGCCTTCGAGCACGGTGGTATCGGCGGCGATGCCAACCACCTCGCCCTGGAGCGTTCCGTACTTCTGATAGTCGAAGGCGTCGAGCTTGACGCGGCAGGGCATCCCCTTTTTGATCTTGCCGACCTCGTGGGCAGCGACCAGCGCGTCGATGCGGAAGTCGGTGTCGCGGGCGATGGTCGCTACCACCTGCCCCTGCTGCACCACATCGCCAACCTGCGGCAGTGTCGTGGTGAGCGTGCCATCGACGGCAGCGCGGATGATTGCTTTGTCACGTTGGAGATTCAGGTTGTCTTTCTTCGACGTCGCGGCTTGAAGCTTGGCGGCGCTGGCGCCGACCTGAATCTGATAGTCGGCCAGTTCGCGCTGATGTCTCTTTGCGAGTTCATCAAGCGAATGTTCCGCGACCTTTACGCCTGTTTCTTCCTTCGCCTGCGTGTACTTGAGCTCTGCTTCCTTCCGGGTGGCCTCGGCGGCGGCGGCTTCCTCACGTTTGTTGTCGGTCTCGATCGCAAGCTGTTCCAGTTTGACGGCATATTGCTTGTCGAGTTCGACGATTTGTTTTTCGATCGTTGTGGGGCGTGACTCATCGATGGCCTGCTCGGCCTCGGCGAGATCAAGTTCAGCTTTACGGCGTTCGTCCACAGTAGCCTCGTACTCTTCTTTGCTGACGACGCCTCCAGTGTCGAGCAGCTTTTTAAACCGTTCTTCTTTAATCTTCGCGTCATTGAGCACCATCGTCGCTTTCTCGATCCTGATGGTTCGCTGTTCGCGCATGCGTCCCAGTTCGGCCCGGGCCGCCTGCAGGTCGGTCTTGAGGCGTTCGAGAACGGCGTTCTTTTCTTCTGTCGTCAGGCGGTGAAGTTTTTCAAGCCGGGCCACTTCGCTCTCGGCGCCATCGGGTCCGCCCTTGAGGCGCTGTTCGCGGCGTTTGGCTTCGTTCAGGGCATGCTCTGTGGTGCTGATGGCAAGCGCCGAGTCATTCTTTGTCCTCGCTAATTCCGCGTCGAGGCGTCCACGCTCGGCCTCATACTGCGCCTCGATCACGCCCTTGAGCGCGTCGAGCTTGGTGAGTTCGTCGCGCGCGGCCATCAACTCACGCTCGGCTGCCGAAAGTTCGTTGTCGATGGGCCGGGTATCGAGTTGAAGGAGCACGTCACCCGTCTTCACCTTGTCACCCTCGGCGACGTTGACGACGGCCACTTCGCCGCCGATGAACGCGCTGATGCGCTCGCCCGAAACGTCGTTGATGCCCGCGTGAGGCGCATCCAACGGACGGATGCGGCCCGGCGCGCGTACGACGATCTCGGTATCGGTGAAATACGCCCAAATGATCGCCGCGCAGAGCATCAACACGATGGCGAGCAACGTCCCATGCACAATTCGAGGCGGGCGGGCGAGCACCGTCTGGTGGAAGTCCGAGGTCTTCGCCAGTTCGATAATGGGATTTTCGACGATCATGCCCATGTCTAGTCCCTGGTCTCCCTTTCATCGGCTGTGATCTCGGAAAAGTCGTCATCGTCGAACGTGGCGCCCGCTCCAGTGTTGCCCCGTGGAGCAAGCGAGGGAGGAACGATCGGCTGCTGCGGTTTGCCGGCTGCTGCAGGTGTATTGCCGATGTTGGCGGACGCCTTGAGCGCGGACTTTTGAGTGGTTCCCACCGGCGGCTTGTTGATCTTCGCCGTCGGTGGTTTGGGCGTCGAAGACCCCGGTGGCAGTTTTGTCGTAGGTTTCTTTGCCGAAACCGCAGCAGCGGAATCATCCGACTGCGCTTTCCAAAGCGATGCATAGTACCCATCGATGGCGAGTAACGCTTGATGATCGCCCCGTTCCACGACTTTTCCGCCCTTCATCACGTAAATCAGGTCGGCAGCGCGGATGGTGCTCAAACGGTGCGCCACGAGGATAACCGTTTTGCCCAGAAAGACGGACTTCATATTCTGCTGGATGGCGCGTTCCGTGGCCGTGTCGAGATGGCTGGTGGCCTCGTCGAAGATCAGAATTTCCGGCTTGAGGAGAATAGCGCGAGCGATGGCGAGGCGCTGGCGCTGGCCGCCGGAGAGGTTCGCGCCGCGCTCGCCGATCATCGTCTCGTAGCCTTGTGGCAGTTCGGAGATGAAGTCCGAAAGGCCCGCCACCTTCGCGGCGTCAAGAATCTCGTCCTTTTTCGCTTCCGGGCGGCCAAGGCTGATGTTTTCCATCAACGTGCCGTTGAAGATGAAGGGATCTTGCGAGACGATACCGATTTTCGCGCGCAAGCTTTCCAGTGAAAATTCCCGCAGGTCGCGGCCGTCGGCAAGAATGCGCCCCTCGACGGGATCGTAAAAGCGCATCAAGAGTTTGAGCAGTGTCGTTTTGCCGGAACCCGACTCCCCCACCACGGCGATGGTTTTGCCCGCCGGAATCCGCATGTTCACGTTGTCGAGGACATTGGCGCGGTAGCCGTAACGGAATGTGGCTTTGTCGAGAACAAGCGCGTCCTTGATGCCGCCGAAGGTCAGAGCATTGTCGTCCTTCTTCCCCTCCTGCTCAACGTCGAGGTATTCATAGAGACGGTCGATGGCAATGACCGCGTCTTCGAACTCGAGGCTCAGGATCGCGAGGCGCTCCACAGGGCCAAGAACGTTGGCCATCAACATATTGAAGAACATCAACTGGCCGATGGTGAGCGCGCCGTCCATCACGCGATGGCTGCCGTACCAGAGAATGATCAAAACACTGACACCGGTGATGAGCATCGACGCGGCGTTCAGAATCATGCCGAACTTTTGCAGCGCGAACACGTCCTGCACAAAGTTCACGAGCTTGCGCTCAGCGCCGTCGCCACGGGCGTTTTCGAGGCGGTAGGCTTTGATCGTGTCAATGCCGGTGGCGTCTTCTACAAGATGAGACTGTAGGATTGCCGCGTCTTCCATGGCGAGGCGCGAACGGCGCTGCACCGGCCGGTGGAAGAACATCACGAACCCCACCAGCATCGGTATGAACAGGCAGGCGACGAGCGCGAGTTGCCAGTCATAAAGGAACATGATCAACGTCGATACCGCGAGCAACGTTCCGTCGACCAGGGTCGTAAGCGTCGCGCCACTGAGAGCTTCGCGGATTTTCGAGGCGTCATAGACGCGCGAGAGCAGATCGCCCGTCTTGCGCATCTCGAAAAAATTCATCGGCAGCCGCAGCAGGTGGCTCGTGTAGTTGGAGATCAGCGAAAGATCCACTCTGCGCGCGAGGAAGGCGAGCAAATAGCCGCGAAACACGCCGATCATCACACGAAAGACGAGCACAATGCCCATGCCGATGCCGAGGGCGTTCAGCAGGCGACGCTCGTTATGGACAAGGATCGAGTCCACGAGATGTTGAACGAAGAACGACGACAACATGCCAAGGCCTGTAAGCACCATTGCGCTGAAAAAGGCCTCGAGCAGCGTCGGCATGTTGGGGCGAACGAGGGCGAAGAAGCGCTTCCACGGCGACACGGCCTGACCGACCGCTTCAACAGAGAGGCGCTGATAATCGGGAGTCAGCAGCGCCATGTAGCCAGTCCAGCGCTTGCAAAACTCCTCCTTCGTCCATTTCTCGACACCGCCCGCGGGATCGGCGATGATGACATACTTCTGCGTCGCCTTATGGACAACGATGAAGTGATGGAAACCTTCCTTGTGGACGATGTGGGCGACGGCCGGAAGATGCACTAAG
>JABWBM010000172.1 GCA_013360495.1 Planctomycetaceae bacterium | reverse complement strand
CACGCCGGTCAACATGCCCAGACGATTCATGGTTGCCCTTCGTCAAGTAATGGTGGCGTTGTATCCGCCTCCGTAGGGAATGCAACGAACGACCAGGCCGGACGTTGGAAAAAAGTCATGTGATGTGCAAAAGCGTACATACGTCATGCCGACGACGCGAGCTCAGCGAAGCGTTACAGCGAGCGCAATCGGCATCCAGTCGTTCTGCGAGCTTCTGGACACCGGCTTTCGCCGGTGTGACGTTTCGGCGGAACTTTGCATAAGGCGTTGGAAAAAAGTCGAGAGTCTCGACTATCGACCCCGAATGCGTAAGATGGTGGCTCTCGCCCCTCACCGTGCAGCGCCGGAGCGTCCATGTTCACTCCTCCATCCGGCAAACGTCACGGCCAGCGCGGCATGTTGCTGATCGTTGTCCTCGGCGTGCTCGTGGTCCTGAGCCTCATCGGAATTGCCTTCGGTTTCCTCGTCAGCACCGAGCGCCGCTCGGCCCAAAACGCCCTCGACCGCTACCGCGCTATGAGCGCCGCCAAGGATGGTGAGGCCTACGCTATCGCGGCCCTACGGCAAGTCGCGCTCACCACCCATTATGAAGGCGAGGCGGAGTGGAGTTTCAATCGTATGTTCAACACTCTTGGCCGCCCGGTGAATACCGCCGGGAGTCAGGAGCCGCACACGGAATACCTGCGCCGTTGGGTGCGTGATGCGAATCTTTCTTCTATGGACAATGGCAGCGTGGCTTCCCTGTCACGGCGGCACAGCA
This sequence comes from Planctomycetaceae bacterium, assembly GCA_013360495.1. Taxonomy (GTDB): domain Bacteria; phylum Planctomycetota; class UBA8742; order UBA2392; family JABWBM01; genus JABWBM01. The sequence goes on along the minus strand of JABWBM010000172.1, from coordinate 6,167 downwards.
CGTCGAACGAGAGCAAGCCCGATTCGAACTGGGTCGACGCCAATGGTGATGGCAACGCCGATCCATCCGAACGTGTGCGCGGGAACGATCTCGCAGCCCGCGCCGGTTCCCCGCTCGATCAGGTGAGCTATTTCGCGGGCGACGGCATCGACATGCGTATGCTCGGCGGAGCCATCCCGGCGGGAACCTACCGCGAGCTCGGCGACCGAGCGCGCCTGAAAATCATCGACACCAACGCGCAACTCAACATCAACGATTACGCCGGTCTGCAACTTGAGTACATGCTCACCGTGCTTGGCAACGAGATCGCGCTTACGATCGGATCGCAGCGCTACAATCCCTTCCCCCCCGCCGTCGCGCGCGAGATCGTGCTGCTTCAGGAGCGCTACTTCGGAAAGATTCCAACCAAAGATGCGCTGCGGCAATTCTTCCCCGACGAGCGCCTCTACACCATCGCTATGGATTTCATCGCGGTACGCTCATGGCCCGCCCCCGACAGCGGCGTCGAAGGCACGCAGCCGTCCTGCCTCGCGTCGCGCAACCCGCATGTGACCATGCCCATCAGCCCCTGGCTGCTTGGCCCGGCACAGCGGCGGCTGGAACCCTACTCCTCGACCGCCTATGGCCGCCAGCCAGGATCGGAATCCGGCCTCGACGGTAACCCAGAACAACTGCCCGAGTGTGTGCGTACGCGCCGCTCGCCGGTGAATCTCAATACGGTAAGCAAGCCGGTGCTGACCGCGATGCTCGCCGGCATCGAGGCGCAAGCACGCTTCTTCTACTTTCCGAATATCGACCTGATCACCGTCGACGACCGCTGGGCCGCGGGCGTGCGCCAACTTGCCCAAGGAACGACCGATTACGGCCAGCAGCCACTGGTCTCCGGCTTTGCGAACGAGATTGACCTGACCCACGGCGATGTGCTCGCCCGAAACCTTTCGATCTATCAATGGATTCCTGTCGGGCCGCTCGGCTACGGTATTCACCCGCCCTGGAAAACGATGGGCGGATTGTTCCCGACCACGCAGCCTATGGGCGGCAATCACGCAAGCCATCTCGCGGGATTGATCATTCAGGAGCGCGACACGCGCGGGCCGTACACGTCGTGGATGGACTTCGATTACCGCATCTGCCACCAAATCCTGTGCGGCTTTGGGCGCAAGGCTGGCAGCGAGGAATGCGCCGACCTTGTCAATACGGGCCGCCGGGGACGGCTCGAACAGTTGCCCACGGATTTCGATGCCATGCCCGCGGGCAACGACAACGAGCCGATGCATCTCTTGCCCGACCCGGATGAAGTGCTCCACGGCGCCAGCCCGCGCAACAGCTCAAGCCGCCACTCCTACACCGCGCAGGAGTTCAATGCATGGTACTGGCGCGCGTGCGTGGACATGATACGCGCCAACTTCAACCCTAACGGCCTGCTCAGCAAATTCAACCCGGACGCCGCCAACTATTCGACGGTGGATGTCACCGACCTGTGCTACAGCACCGCGCCAGCTTGCTTCAACACCTGCGGCGTCTACGAAATCGTCTCGCAGGGCGAGATCGTGCGCGAACACCCGCTGGTCGATGGCAGGGACCTCGTCATGGCGAGACGCACCTTCCGCTCGGTGGTGGAGGTCTACCGCGTCGCGGAGCACACCACGCAACGCGACTTTCTGCGCGGCGTCGTTTCCGAACTGTCGCTCGCATCGACCACAAGCGAGGAAAGACGGGACATTCCGAGCCTCGTGTATCACGACCTCAAAGGCACGCAAACCTACCCTTGCTCGATCAATCACTTGGGCTACACCTACGCCAATCGCTTCGCCGATCAGCCCTATCGCGCGGGCAAATGTCCGAAGCTCGAGCGCGACGCGCTGCTTGGCGGCTACTTCGATGTCAGCGCCGCGAGCACGCTCTTCGGCTGGGTGACGCAACATCCCCGTGACATGACGGCGAACCCTCAAGTGCGCGACGAATTCGCCGCGCGTTCGATGAATTTCCACGCGCCATACAATATCCATCTCGGCGCGGTGAAGGACATGAGCCTTAACGGCAATCGCGACGCCGACGGCGCGTTCCCCTTCGTCAACGGCATCGTCCCCCACCACGCCGATTCCTGGAACTCTGCGACCCCTGACCCCGCTCTGCGGGGCAGCGGAACCGGACTTGCCGATCCCGCTTCGCCCGACGCGGCGCTCTACGCCACGCTCAGGCCCGATGGTGTGCTGCTGCGCGGCTGGCATCTGAACTCGCGCTTTCGCAGGAGCGGCGAGCTTTCGGATATCCCGACCTTCGGCGCGCGAGGCGAACGCAGGCCAAGCCGCCTCGTGATGTTGCGCTACCGGGCAGGGGCGATCGGTGACAACGCCCTCTCCCCCATCGCGGGCGTGACGCCGTTGCAGAGCGACGAAGTCCTGCCCGGTTCCGGAGCATCCCCATCGGATCCCGCGACGATCGTGCGGCTCGTGGGTCTTGGCTCCGACGGCAAAGGCACGGGCGGCGATCAAGGCACCGACAATCAGAACATCGTTCTGCAGGACATACGCCAACGTTCTACAAACTTCCCTTACTATCAAGGCTGGATCGATTTCTGGATCAAATGGGAGTTGCCGCCCCAAGGCAAGCCCCACGCCCCGGCGTGCGCGGGGGAAATCGACCCCGGGAGCGGAAATTTCTCGGGCCTGATCGGCGCGTGCAGCTATGGCCGCTTCGCGACGCAACCATACACCACCCTCGATGACCAGTCCGACTTCGAAGGCGCGGAGTTCTTCGTCTTCAAGGAACCGGGCGGCATGCTACGCATCACGCACGTCTGCTTCTCGCAGGCGGAGAGCGCTTCCAATTGGGTGCCATTGGTGCCGGGGGCGAGCACGCTCGACGTCCCGGCGGGCTGGAAGCGAATCGGCAGCACGAGACGCATCTACGGCGACCAGCCGGCGGGGAGTGCCGCTCAAGGGCAGCAGCAGATGACGCTTGACGAATACATCGGCACCAACGACATCTGCTCGCGCGAAGACGACCTCGGGTTCAGCTACGCGCGCATGGATAGCTACGTGGATCTGTCGTCGCTCGAGCAAACCCTCGGGGTCGAGCTGGTAACGCACAACTGGTACCGCTTCTCGCTCAGCTACCGCTCGAACCCCCGTTACGAAAAGAACGACACCGGCGACCCCCACCAGCTCTACATTGACGGAAAACTTGTGCCGCTCACCTTCATTCGCCCGTCCCTCACCGACCCGCAAGGCGCCAACACCGGCGAAGTGACCGACGAAAACGGCAACCCCACAACCTATATCTGGCCAGACAAGAACACGCCCGAGCGTTATATCCTCCCGCAGCGCTCGCAATCGACGCTGGTGGAAGTCGACCCCGAAGACCGCCTCACCATCGGCTGCGTTTTCCGGCGCAACAATCCGCTGCGCCTGCTCACACTCGCAGACAGCCAGTCGGTTTCGCCCCTTTTCCGTTTCGATACCAACCTCGTCGCCCCGGCCAACGCCACCCTCGACGACGTGCGTATCCACCACGAACTCCAGACCTCGCATACCGGCATTGTCGGCGGAATGCTCTACCGTCGCGACGAGTTCGCGCCACGCAGTAGATATGAACGCGCCCAGACTCCGAGCCAGAGCGCTTGCTACGAAAACGGCTTCATCGCCAGTCCCACTGGCGCTGCCCTCAAGCCCTACCTCTTCCCTGTACGCCTCGGCTCCCTCAGTTGGACGGAGTATCGCCCGTGGTGGGACAGTTACGATGTCCGGCGCGTGGACCTGCAGGAAACGCGCTGGGCCAATGCGCCTCAAGTGACCTTCGGCCTTGAAATCATCGGCGCAACGGAAGCCGGTTCAGCGAGGGGAACTGTGACGCTGCCTGCATTCACATCAATCAACCCATCGGACAGCGCGTTTTGGCGCGCAGGCGGCATAACCTTCAATCGCGCCTATGGCGGGAGCGGCGTAACGCTCTCAAATATGGGCGGGGCGAATATGCCGCGCGTGGCGCTGCTCAAGTATACCGCTTATTTCATCACACCTTCGGACAAGGATTTCAACGTCCTCAATACCTCGGCTGTACTCGATGACGTCCGGCTGACATTGCTGACACCGCCCAGGCGACTCCTGAGCGAAGAAATAGTACAATAGGCCGCCTCGTTCCCGTGCTTTCTTTGACATGTTGCTAGCAAGGCCGCCTGCCGTCATGCCGACTTAAGTCGGCATCCAGTCTTCATACGGATTCTGGACACCGGCTTTCGCCGGTGTGACGCCTTCAAAGGAGCTTTGTGCGCAATAGGTCATCTTGATGATGGCGAGAAATTATGCGTATCGCACTGTGCAGCTTGTTGGCCCTGTGTACGATTGTGTCAGGCGTTTGGCCTACTCCGTCCGCCGCCCAATCCACCACCGAACCCGCGCCGAAGTCCAACGAAGAACCGCCCATTGCCATCGGCGCCGAGCGCCTGAGGCGTCTCCGCCTCCCCCGCGAAGATGTGCGCGAGCCCCTCAACCTCGCCATGCGCCTCACCATCGAGAGCGTCGAATACCTCTTCACGCGCATCGATGTGAAAGTCTTTGTGGAATGGAGGGACCGGGGCAAATACATCCCCGGCATCAAACTCAGCGCCGAACTGCTGCAACGCAACGAACTAGAAAAGTGGCAGCAAACCGGAACCACACGGGGCGAGGGCGTCACCAGTACTGAGGGCTATGCCACGGTTCGCCTCCCGCTACCCGGCGAGGAACTTGAGCACGGCGAATACGCCGTCACTGTTACGCTCACCCCTGCCTTGCAAAGTCAGGACGTGCGCGATGCCATGATGCGCGATCCGGAACTCTTCGGCCATAAGCTGGTCTCCGAGCAGAAGGGCTACGACGAACAGGGCAACAAGCGCATGGTGGAGAGCTGGGTTCGCATCACCGATGACAAAGACAAGCATCACTACTTCAACGAACTGGTCGTCGGCAAGATGCGCGTGCCTTCCGCCACCTGCAAACTCTTTATCGCGGGCGAACAATACTACGCCGACCTGGGCACACTCAACGCAGGCCAGCAGATCGAAAACCGCAAGGCCGTAATCGCTACGCTCGAAAGCTCCATCTGGACGCTACAGCGCAAGCTTCCCGCCAACATGAAGGAAGAGGAACGCACCGCAAAGATTGCCAAGCTCGAAAAAGACCTCGCTCTGGCGCGCGCCTTCCTTGACCTCGGCGGCGGCGAATTGACACAGGAAGAGAAGGACACGATCAAGCGCGCGCAGAGTAAAATCACCGCCATCCGCAAGGAGATTGCCTCGCGCGATGACCCCGTGATGCTCGCCTATCTCCAGCTTGTCCATGGCGACTTCAAGTATTGGGAATGGCGTATTCACCAGTTCGTTCGCACCGCCGTCAACTATCCCCTCGTCACCGGCAAAATGCCGTGGATGGATCCCGATCTGAATCTGCGCGACCGCGATGAAGACGCATGGAAACGCTACCTCAAGCAGGAACTGGAAGTCGAGGTCAACGGCGATCCCATGACGTGGAAGGAAAACCGCGGGATGATGGCGCCGGAAGGACAAGAAGAGAAGCGCGGCGGCAACTACACACCCACACTCCTCGAGCGGATGAAGAAGGACATCGACGGTTTCGTGGTCGAGGACTTCATCGTCGAACAAGATGACGGCTCGTACCGGCTGCACGAAGGCCGCTGGCGCGAGTTCGAGAACGATATCGCCAAGGAACTCGGTATGGTGGACGGCAGCGAGCCGCTCAAGCTCAAGGCTTATTCGTCACAGGCTGAGGCGGCATCCACCGCCCTGCGCGTTCGCGTCCTCGACCAGAGGAGTTCCAAGGGGCTGAACCGTTTCCCCAACGCGTGGCAGGCGGCTGACGAGATATTGAAGGCTCTTTCGGGCGCTCCGCTCGCGTGCCGCTATGAGTGGCTCTCCACCGTGCATAAGCTTTCGGGCAAGGAACTTGACGATGCGCTTGGGACAAACTTCCCGCCGGGATGCAGGGAGAGTGCCGGCGCCAACAAAAAGCGCATCAACGCGAGGTGCGACGACATCACCAAGCGCTATTTCAAGTTTGGAGGCGGCACACCTATCTACGCCGTCTGGTTCTATGACGAGGGCTATGGCCGCAACCGCGAAAACCGCGAGAAGGAACTGGAGAAAGCGCGTAAAAAAATCGAGCGCCGCG
>JABWBM010000171.1 GCA_013360495.1 Planctomycetaceae bacterium | reverse complement strand
CTCCGGCGCCGCTGATGCGCGGGATAACGATGGTCTTCACCCAAGTGGTCACGGCCATGGGGAAGTGAATCCCCAAAGTGAAATGGCAAGTAACGATGCCGCCCGAACCGGTCAGGGCGGGATTCAGCCTTACCCGGGATTTTCGGACTCTCAGGATGCCCCAGGAATTCGATGGACATGCTTGGTCGATGGTTGGTATGCCGTATTGCTCAGCAGTAGTTTACTTACCATTCCCGCTTCCCGCCGATGCTTGCCCGGGTTTTCGATGCATGGGTGTCATCATGGCAAGATGATTTTGTTTTTTCGCGCCGATGATTTGAAAATTCATGCGTGGAAACAGGTCCGAAGGTCCGGGTGGTCCGGCGATTGGCTGTGCCGCCTTGGGCAATATGGCCAATTCTCTGTGATGGCGGCCTCCACAGTGGTAGTGGCACCAGCCCGGCATTGGCCGCTATGTACTCAAGGACGCCCTACTAATGGAAGCGAGCCTTATCCCGCATGTCGCTGCCAGAGAAGGCTCTCGCCGGTTTGCAGATGTTCTTAGCGCGGCCGGTGCCACGCCCGCGCCCTTCCTTTCAGGCATCTTCCGGATAGAGCGTCGCGATCTTGATGACATAGACCGAACGCTTCTTGCCGCCGACTTTCTTGACGACCGCCATGCCGTTCTTGTTCTTTTGGAATAGCAGGCCAGAGTCATAGAGCGCTCGACCGATATCTCCCGGTCGCAAGCAAAGCGCCTCAGTGCGGTTCACTCCCGGCTCAAGGAAGGGGAGGTTCAAGGTCTCGCTGTTGAGGTAGATAACACCGAGCCGGAAATCCACCCAGCCGTAGTGTTCTTCGCCGGGAAGCAGACGTTTGCCCGTGCCGTCAACGGTCTCCTTCCAGCCAAGCTGGGGCAGGGTGATGTTCCCGCCGCTGGGCATGGAGCCCTCGACGGTGGTGAAGTAGATGCGCCCCTTGGCCAGCAGCTTGCGAACCTGGTGGATGAAGAGCGAGGCGGTATCCGCGCCATCGAGCGCTTCTTCTGCGCCGGTGTCACCGATCCTCTCGATACCCAATGGCGCAAGGCCGGAACGGAGCCGCAGCGTATCCGTCCGTTGGCACCAAGCCTTGAACTCGCCCAGCACGTCGATCGCTTTGTAGACCTCCTCAAGTGCCGGAGCATCGGACGCCATAACCGAATGATTCGCGAGCGCCTGTGTCTGCAATGCTTCGAGTTCCGCCTTGATGAATTGACGTTCGCGTTCCGACTGGAAGCGACCCAGCACGCCCGCCAGCCGCGAATCGAGTGACGACAGCGAGTCAATGGGAGAGAACTTTGCAAGCCAACGGGCGTCATAGAGATCGCCGTCGCGAAGCGAATAGGCGTCAGTCACGCCGAAGTCTGGCAGCCGCGAGGAATCGCCGAACTGGATGGGCTTGAGCACGAATCCACTGACTAGTTTAACTTCTTGAATCGCCTCATGGGTCTGCTCGTCCTTACAGACATCCCCATGCACGTTGAGACGCTCGATCCAGCCTTCTTCCTGCGCCACGGGCAGCCTCAGAGCCTTGAGTGCGTCGGTCATGATCTTTGCCGCGCCTCGTGTGGCGCGATCATGCAGGCCGCCTTTGTTGAGTTGCATGCCGGTCACGGGCTCTTGCAAAAGCCACACGACGCCGACGCTGTCTTCGTTATCCCATAACACATGGCCGCCAAGCGCCCTGGCGTTCATGGCGTCGTGCAGCGCTTGTCGCATGTCCTGCGGCATAGGCTGCTTGCGGCCGTTGGCACCGTTCCAGCGAATAGCGACGATCACCACCGGCGCGGCCAAAGTTCCGGTCTCCCGACAGATGCCGCCCGGCGTCAGTGCCGGATCAAACAGACTGAGAACGAGATTGTCGGCCTGTGGCAGGATCGCCGCCACGCCAGCGGCATTCCACTTATTTTCTTTCAGTGAAATCCAGCCCCGGCATCCGCGCCGCCCGAGGACGACACCGTAGTGCGGATTTTCCGCCGGTACCTGAGCGTCCGGCGTTTCGAGTGTATTGATAGTCATAGAATCTTCCATTCGACTTAAAAAGGTACAGACCTCGTCATGGGACGAAGCCGCAGTGATGAAAAGCATCAGGCCCATACACAGAGCCATGAGAAGTGTGTTGTTGAACGCCATAGTGATTTTCCGCGAGATCATCCGATGGAATGGCGCATGGCGGAACGCGCTACACACACGCCCCGCCACGCGTCCTGCGGCGGCTATTCCGCCGCCTCCTCGGTCCCGTCGGCAGGAGATACAGTCACTTGGTAGCGTGCGGTCTTGGCACCGGAATTGAGCCGCTTGACGACCACGACGGCATCGCTCGTGGCGATCCTCTGGCCGTCGATAGCCATAAGCTTGGCTCCAAGCCACGTCAGACGACCGCGCTGCGTGGAAATGGCGCGGAGGGCGGGCAGGAGCTTCCTCGCCTCAACTTCCGTCAGCAACTCGCTGACGGTAAACGAGTTCTTGCCGTTGAACACCGTCAATACGTCAAGGAGCTCATTTAGTTCGCTATTGATCTCAACCTGCGCGGAGAGATCGTTGGCGAGGAAGTCCTTGTAGCCATTTGCCTCAAGAATTCCGCCCACAAGCTTTGCCCAAGTTCCGTAACGATGCGTGACCGAACTCAGCGGGCACCCCTTTGCTTTCCAGTTCTCGACCATCCCTATGGTTTCGCCGCGAACCTCGCTACGAACCGCCAAGGCCCGTGCGAATAGATCGTCATATTTGAACCTCCGTGTGGAAGGGTCGCCATTGAACTCCAACTGGATAAAGACGGAGCGTTCCACAAGGTCAGTCGAGAGCCTTGGTGAATTTGCCGTCAAAATCCACAGGATATCGTTCGGACGCTCGATCAGTTGTGAATATCCGAGCAGACGGGTCACGACGTATCTCGCGCTACTCATGCGCTCAAACGCCTGAGAAGAGATGAGCCCGCTTCCGTCTGGCTTGGCATTATCAACTGCCAGCACGCGGCTCATCGTTTTGAGAACGCTACCAATGCCTTTTTCGACTTCCCGGTCGTTTGCGGAGTAAGAAATCGACAAAAGATCGCCACCATCAATGATCGCAGCGAACAAGTTGGCAATGAGAGTTTTGCCCACGCCAGGGTGGTTCGCCGTAATCGTCATAATCGGCGAAGTCCCGATTGCGTTGTATAGAAGACTCCCGATCAAAGCGCCCACGAAATTGGCCCGGCTCGCGGCGTCTCTGAACGCGACTTCGGACAGCAGGTCGTCCAGATACTCTGTGCCGGACCGCGCCGTGACAGGAGCACCGACGACAAGGACCTTGTCCTTTTTGTAGTAACCGCGCTTGTTATACAGGCAGAAATCCGGGCCATAGACCGCGCCCTCGCCATAGAAACGAACCCCGGGGAAGCCGTATTTCAAACGCGTGTTCATCATTAGCGAGACTTCGTGCATGGACATGAGCCGAAAACCAGGCTTCTTCTTCGCGCCGTACACGATGAGTTGATATGCGCGAGCGACATAAGTGGGAACCATGGACGGCCTGACGTAGACGATCTTGTCCTTGCCATCGACGGTATCGTTATAGAGAATCTGCCCGGTTCGAAGGCACACAAACCAGAGCCTAAACCACGCCAAAAGAGCGATCAGCGCGTGCAGATTCGCTCCAACACGGTTCGGGCCGCCCGAGAGAAACCTGAAATCCTTCGTGACTTCCCTCTGAGGTGCCTCCGGCTCTTCAATATTGCGATTGAAGGCATCAGTACGGGGCAACATTCCCGTCGGCGCAAAGTCGCGTTCAACTGCACACTCCTCGTACCCGAGGCTGGAGGCCTCGACATCCTGAAAGATCGCGTCCCCGTCGGACGCGCCACCCGGCGGCTGTATCCCCACTGGCGCGTGATCAACAGGCGGCGGCAGAAATGCCGCGCAGTTCTCGATCACCGAGCGTAAATCTGGGCTCCCGGCTTTCGGCTGCTGTGGTGTTTTATCGGCCGGGGCGACTCCCGCCCCCGCGCGAGCAACCGCCTCCTCGCTCTGGGCATCGCCGCTGTCGCCGCCCTCTGTTTCCGGCGCATCTCCGGCGGTCGCCGCAGCCTGATCGTCTGCCGGCGGTTCTTTTGCCGACGCAGATGCTGTGGCATCCACCGTGCCGCTTCCCGAAGCGCCTTCGCTAGCTGCGCTATCACTGACGCCAGCGCCGACGAGGTCATCGTCAGTACCTTCGTCATCCTCACGGCTCTCGCCGTAATCCTCCACATCACCGCCATCGTCTTCATCGACGTGCGGCGATACTGGAGGGGCCTCCTCCGGCTCCGACCCATCAATGGGATCTGCGTCGTCTTCTTCACCGACGGGCGGTTCTTCAGGGAGCGCTGCCGGCCCCATGCCGACGTCCGAATACCCCACTGTGTCCTCGTGCGAATCGGGAGTTACAGCGTGGTTGCTCTTGACCTCGCCCCTGCCCGCTCCGAGGCTGTCGGATGGAACACCATTGATAGCGGAGGGTTCGGACGAACCCGCGCTGTTGTATTGATCCGGAAAATCACCGGAACTGTTGGTACTATTTGACATTGAAAGCCTTTCTGTATGAGTAGTTTGTAGTAGGTGTAGGGCCGCTAGGCTGCGGCCCCACGCTTGTGCATATTACGCCGCCTCATCAATAACCATCGAGTAAGGCACGCCGGCCAAGTACGCCGCCAAACCCTCGCGAGTCGTCGACCACCAACCGGTCTCTACATCTTGAAACGCGAATAGATCACCGCGCTCGCGAGCACGATGGAGCGTATCGATGTGGCGTTTTGCGAATTTCTTCGCGTCACGCAGATAGGGTACAGGCGGACAGTCCGCCGCGATCAATGCACTGAGGATGCGCTCGAAAAGCACACGGTTTTCTGGAAACATGGATTTTCTCCGTTCAAAGACAAATTGACCACACGCACGAGAATCCGTGCGTCACCTGAAAGAACGGAGTAGGTTTAGGCAGAGGCGCGGAAACGCGCGATCCGAGCACCGGCTCGTCCAGCGTCCGGGTTGATTTCCGCAATATTGAAGCGGAACAAATCCTCGATTGGGGATGGACGAATTCTCTTGGCGACCGGTGCAACGATGATACTCAGCAGCGCCAAGACGATTTCGATCGGAAAGAAAAGCAGCCAACCGAAAATTAGACGAAGCCTCGCTTCCGTCCGTGCACGCGCGGATCGGGCGGCAGACAAATCCGCATAATATGCCGCGCGCGCCGATTTTAGTTCTTCGGCCTTTTCTTCAGGCGACAGCGGATTTTCATTTAAAAACTCGAAGGGGGCATCGCCCGACGGTGGACCGAAGCCTTCTTCGATCATCGCGTTTTCATCCGCGACTTGGAGCTTGGACTGCGCAACGCGAAGTTCATGCTCACCACTACACAACGGCCGAACGCTGATCATGTCGCCAACTTATCATTTCCCACGCGCGATACAACAGGAAAGTTTCATAACCATCAATAGGGCCTATGGTTATGACTTTGGAATCGGCGCAACCACAGGCAAACCGCCGCAATCCCGTCATCACGAATCCATCGATGCCAGCAGCGCATCAAGTTCTTTTTTTACTCCCAACCATGCTTCAACAGTGCTGCCGCGCGCCTGCACGCCGTGGAGCGGTTGGCGATAGTGCGCTTTCGATACGTCGCGGCCGTGGCCGAAGCGTGCTTCAAGCAAATATTCTGGCTCAGTTGTTCCGCTCGCGACGTGAGCGATGCACGTTGAGCGCAATACTTTTGGCGTGTGGTCTTTCAGCTTTGTCTTTTTCAGCATGGTGTCCCACGACTTTCGAATCGAGAAGAGTCGTCGCGGTTTGCCCTTCTGTTTTCCTTTCGGTGCATCGCCGCAGATATGCACTGCGTTTCCTTTTCGCTTCTCCAGTATTTCGAGCAGTTTGATCAGCGCCTCCGAATCATGCATCGGGACGGCCCGCTGTCTCTTGGTCTTGGCACCCCAGACCAGAATCTGCTTTCGTTCAAAGTAGACGTGTTCCCAGCGAATTGAAAGCACTTCGCTCGGACGCGCGCCTGTGAGCAAGCAGAGAAGTACGAAAGGCAGAAGTGCATTGTTGCTCTTGCGCTGCTTGTCGCGCTTCTGGACGGCATTGATGATGAGCATGATATCGGCGGCTTCCAGTACGACCGGTGCCTGTTCGTCGGGCTTGTAATGTTTGAGCTTGCTGAAGGTGCCCTGAATATCCGAGAGTTCGATCCGTACGTTGCCCCGATCGATGCACCACTTCAGTAACGCCTTGACCGCATCGAGATGCCGGTTTCGTGTCCGCTTGCCAAGGTCTTTGCTGAGTTGGAGTCGGAACTCCGAGAGGTGGGCCGACTTGAGGTGCGCTCCTCGGGCGATCCTTTTCGCCTCAAGGAATTTCTCCCAGCGACATAGCCAGTCTCGTTTGTTTCGATTGGCCGCGTCCTCAGAGTTCTCTGCGGCATAGTGTTTCAGATAGTCTTTGAAGATGGTGGTCCATTCTTCGTCGATCCCTTCCCGGCGCTGCCCCTTGTCGATCCGTTCCTTGGCCGCCTTCAATTCCTTCGATTTCTTGATCAGTTCCTTCATAGCATCGGACTTAGACTTATAGCCCATCTTGGTGAGGCTCTTTTGCTGCTTTTTCCCGGTGTCTGGATCGACCCATTGCATCTCCAAAACGTCGCGGGTATCGCGCCGCCGACGCACGAAACTTACTCCTGGATGTTTCGTTCGTTTGTAGCCCATGGCCGCTTCCCAAGTAACAGCACAAACGACAGCAAAGTCGCTCGAAAATGTTGCTGTCGTTTGCCAAACCTTGCTGTTGTTTGCAATTGGCGGAAAAATCTGGCGTTACCGCCTATGCCAAGTAATATACGGCATAGAAGGCAATAGATGGGATTTAATTTCAGGAAATTATAATCGGCTACTACGTTTGGGACGTAGAAGCCGGAGGTTCAAATCCTCTCGCCCCGACCATTGTGAAAAGAGAGCCGTTCGGCGAGCGCGTCGAACGGCTTTCTCTTTACGAGGTCAATACTTACGTCGCTCAGGGTGCGGTTCAAAGTG
>JABWBM010000170.1 GCA_013360495.1 Planctomycetaceae bacterium | reverse complement strand
CCTCACCATTCAGGTAAACACCACCATCTCGCGCTGGAATATCAACGACATCGACAACCTGTGCGCGCTGATGCGAAAGCTCGGCCTCACGCTCTGGGCGGTCTTCTTCCTCGTGCCGACCGGGCGCGGCGAGGAGGGCGACCAGATCAGCCCCGATCAATTCGAAAAAGTTTTTAATAAGCTCTACGACCTGCAGCAGTCCGGCGAGTTCGACATCAAGACGACGGCTGCGCCTCACTACCGCCGCGTGGTGATCGAGCGCTCGCGCATCACCGGCCGGGCAGAGGATTCCGTGCGCTTCGTCCCGCCCGATAGGCGCAGCGCTTCCCGTAGCGTGGCGCCAACGCTCGACGAACTGGCGGAGCAATCCCGCCCGCCTCGCGGGGAGAAGGGTGATGTCCCCGCGTGGGTGCATCCCGGCGCATGGACGCAAGGCGACGGCATTGGGAGAGCGGCACGGGGTGTGAACGACGCCAACGGCTTCGTCTTCATCGATCACATTGGCGATGTGCATCCCTCGGGCTTTATGCCCTGGGCAGCGGGCAACGTGAAGAAGCAGTCATTGATCGAGATTTACCGCAACTCGGAGCGCTTTAAACTCCTGCGCGATTACAAGCAGCTCAAGGGCAAATGCCGCATGTGCGAATACCGCGACATGTGTGGCGGCGCGCGCTCGCGCTCGTTCTCCATCACCGGCGATCCCATGGCCAGCGAGCCCAACTGCGTGCATGTGCCCGAAAAACTCTGGGGCGAGAAGGTCAACTGGCTTGATCCCAACATGCTCGTGGCCGACATGACACCCTATATCCAGAAGTACGGGGATGTGTAAGGACGGTGCCTTACCGGGCGTCATTCCCGCGGAGGCGGGAATCCAGAATTTTTACCGCAGAGACGCGGAGAACGCAGAGCATAATCCTAAACTACGGCGGATCGGTACGCATGGCAGGCGTTCCTGAAAACGACCAGAATGGCGATCCAAAGCAACTCCCGTGGGGATGCGTCGCCATCGTGTTTTGGTGGGTGATGATGCTTGCGGGCCTTGTTGCTTGCTTTTTCGGCTGGGGCTATACGATTGATTGGGGCGGAGATGATGAAACATACATGCCTCTGATCGCCGGGATTTTTGGAACTCTCTTTTCAATCGTGATGCTCATTCGATCGATCAAGTAGCCGAATGCTTGCTTCATATCAGAAAGATGTATGCATGCGGCCACGCTCAGACAGCATCAAACGCCCCTTGGCAAGGCGCGTCAACGCCGCTTGGCGCGCGGGTCAAGCTCGTCCCGCAGTCCGTCACCGAAAAGGTTAAACCCCAACACCGTTACGAAAATCGCAAGTCCGGCAGCCGCTACCTGCACCGTACCTTTGTCTGCCTCATCCCAACCCTGTTTCAGAATTAGGCCCCACTCCGGCACTTGATAGGGGTCGCCGCCGAGGCCGAGGAAGTTGAGCGCCGCGACTTCCAGAATTGCGCCGCCCATGCCGAGCGTAGAAAGCACGATGATCGGATTCAGGCTGTTGGGAAGGGCGTGGGCGAAAAGTGCGCGCGAGGCGGGCAGGCCGAGAGCACTCGCAGCCGCCATGTATTCCATCGACATCACGCGCAGGATTTCCGCGCGCACCTGCCGCGCGAATACCGGCGCGCCGACCAGCCCGACGGCGAGGATCAGATTATCGAGATTCTTGCCAAGAATGGCGACGATCACGACAGCCAGTAGGAATGCCGGGAAGCTCATGGCGAAATCGACCAAGCGCATGAGCAGCGTATCCACCCAGCGGCCACAAAATCCCGCAACCGCGCCGATCAATGAGCCAAGCGCCATCGAAAGCACAGTGGCTGCGAGCGCGATCAACAGCGTTGTGCGCGCCCCATAGATCAAGCGCGTGAACAGGTCGTAGCCTTGCGAATCCGTGCCGAGCCAGTGTTTTCCACCGGGGTCGAGATAGGGGCCGGAAACGTCAGCAGCGGTGTAGGGCGTAAAGACCGGACCAAGGAACGCCAGTCCAGCCATGAGCGCCAGCAGCACGAAACCGGCCAGCGCAGGCCGGTGACGCCGCAGCATCTTGAACAGCCACGCGCACAGGGCTTTGGCCGCCTGCCAACCGGGAAGAGCGTTCATTTTTCGCCCCCCGGCTTCCGAACGCGCGGATCGAGCATGCCGTAGCTCAAATCCACCAGCAGGTTGACGACGATGAACACACCCGCGATAAAGAGAATCGAACCTTGCAACGGACGGATATCCTGCGCATTGATGGCTTCGATCACGTAGCGGCCAAGGCCCGGCCAGCTGAAGATCGTCTCCGTCAGCACGGCTCCACCGAGCAGGTAGCCGAGTTGCGTCCCAGCCGTGGTGACGATCGGAATAGAGGCGTTGCGCAGCGCGTGCCGCAATACCACCGTGCGCGTGCTCAAGCCTTTGGCGCGGGCGGTGCGGATGTAGTCCTGTTGCAGCACTTCGCCAATCGCCGAGCGCGTGATGCGCGTTATCAACGCCGTCGGGATGCTCGCCAGCACGAGTGCCGGCAAGGCGAGGTGCGCGAGCACGTCCATGAATGCGCCCATATCACGAAACACCAAAAGAGTGTCGTAGAGATAGAAGCCCGTGGCCGAAGTCGTATCGGCCACGCTCTCCGCCAACTGTAGCGTATCGGCGTGTCGCCCGCCGGTAGGAAGGTTGGCGCCATCAATCATCGAACTCAACCAGCCGCCGGGCTGGAAAAAGCGCTGCGCCATGATGCCGAGCCAGAAAATTGGTACCGATACGCCCACCAGCGCGCCCGTCAGCCCAAGCATGTCGATCCAGCTCCGGGGTTTGAGCGCCGACAGAATCCCGAGCGAAATGCCGGCGATCACCGCGACGACCATCGCTGCCAACGACAGCTCGATCGTTGCCGGGATACGGCGCTTGAGCTCTTCGATGACCGGCACGCCACTCGCCGTCGAGCGGCCAAGATCGCCTTTTGCCACGCCTGAAAGATACGTGGTGAATTGTTCAGGGATGGGTTTGTCAAGACCTTCGCGGATCTTCACGGCTTCTGCGGCTTCGGGCGTCCAGTGGCGGCCAAGGAGCGCATGGGTCGGATCGCCCGGCAGCGCCCAGAGCATTAAGAAGCTCACCAGCAACACCGCGATCAAAAGCGGCACAGCGAGCAGCAGTCGCTTAATAGTGTAGGCGATCATCGGCGGAGGGACTTTACATCGGAGAGGTACGCGATGGCACGGTTGTTTCAAATTGCAGGCTTTATGGATATGTCGTTGCCGCGATGTTGACAGTATCGGGCGGATGAAGACGCCCCGCGGGCGCGCGGGGCGCTACACCCCGGGTTGTCTTGCGCGGTAGAGCATCGCAGCGTCCTCACAGTATCGCATTGGTCCAATCCCTTGCTACACTCCCACTATGCCCGATACCCAGACCCAAACCGGCACCAGCGGCACGGTCAAGCCTTGGCTTGACGTCGCGTCGTTCTCGACAATCGACATCGAGCGCTACGCCATCGTCATCACCAAAGTTTTCGATGCCTGCCGTATCACAATCTTTACCACGAAGAACCGCTCGCGCGCATACCTGTTGGTCGAAGACGACGTGAAGAAAGCCGGATGGGCGCGGATCGACGAGACCGCCCGCGGCGCGCGCATCCGCATCGACGAAAGCGCCCGGGAACCGATTTCCAACTACCTGCAAAACAACTGCAAGATCAACGGACGCGGCGCTGCCCTGTTGATCGCGGCGGGGCGCGAGCCGAAGAACGGACAGGATTCGTGGGTCGAATGGCACGTGCAGGAGCCTGGCAAGCTCTCTGCCGGAACGGAAAATGAAGACGGCCAGATGGACTACCGCGAGCGACGCGCCTTCGTCCACGTCACCAAGGACCAACCGATCCTCACCATGCACGCGCCAACGCGCGGCGTCCCCGGCGCGGATATTTTCGGCACTGAAATCCATGCGCGCGATGGCCAATGGAAGCGCCCGGTGGCCGGCGACGGTGTGCGCTGGGACGGCCAACAGCAGATTACGCTCTTCGCAAGCATGGACGGAACAATTCAGCTTACTGGCGACGTGATCAACGTGCGCCGCATCCTCGTGATCTCAGACGTGAATTTCTCCAGCGGCAACATCACGTATGAGGGCGACGTCGACATTACCGGAACCGTCGAGCAGGGCTTTAGCGTCAAAGCCACCGACTCCATTTCCGTCGGCGGCGAGGTTCGCAGCGGAAAACTCGAAGGCCAAAATATCAGCGTCCATGGCGCTACCACTGGCGAGAGCGAGATCATCTCGCGCGGGCGCGTGCAGCTTGGCCGGTGCGAGGGCGCCACGGTCCGCTGCAACGGCATGGTGAGCCTTGCGGGCGACGCCAACAACATCCGTGTCTTTTGCGGCGGCCGCTTCGACATGGCGGATAGACGGCTTGCCGGCGGCTTGATCAACGCGCTCGGCGGTGTGACGGTCGGCTGGCTCGGCGGGAAAGAAGGATCTGCGACGCAGGTGCGTATCGACCCCGATAGCTGCATGTTGCCCGATCTCGACCAGGTTCGCGCCGATGTCGAGCGCTGCAGCGCCCAATACGAAAAGATCAAAAGCCAGCTCGGACCGATCACAACGGATACGGTGAAGCTGCAATCGCTGCCGCAGGAACAGCGCAGCGCGATCAACAAACTTGCGAGCCTGATGAAAACAATCCAGTTCGAACTGGACGTACACCGCACGCAGTTCAAGAAGCAACTGAGCGGCTACCGCGAGAACATGCGCCCTGCCGTGACCGTGACACAGGGGATCAGCAAAGGCGCGCGTATCGTGCTCGGCAATGCCTCATGGGAAGCGGATCACGAATATACGGGCGCGCACAAGATCACACTCTCGCGCGATGGCGGGGCGGTAGTGTGTCAGGCGGTGTGATGAACTTGCGGTGACATTGGCGCGGGACGGCCCCACATTCCTTGCGGTTCAGATGGTGTTGGAGTAGGCTATAGGGGTATTCCCCCCGGTGCGCCTGATATCCCGAAACAAGGGCAGCCATGACCCTGAAACGATCCCGCGGCTTTACACTCATCGAACTCCTGATCGTGATCGCGATCGTCCTCGTGCTCGTGATGGTGCTGATTTTCGCGGTGCTGCCGCAGCTCATGAAGGGCAAGGCAGCCAAGACCACCGACCTTTTCCTCGAAATTGACGAGGGGATCAGCAAATGGCGCGATGGGGAACGCAAGGCGCAGGATTCATTCCCCAAGTCCGGCACCAATTCTAAAGACAAAGGGAAACGCTACGACGGGAACATGCTGCTCTTTAGGAACCTGGTGGGCGATCCAGAAAGCAAGGGTAGGAAGCCCTATGTCGAGGTCGATGAGGAGATGATCCGCTACCTCGATAAGGACGGCGAAACGATACGTGAAACGGGCGACGCCAAGCGGCGTATCTTTGTCGATGGCTTCGGAAATCCACTCGTCTATTGGGAATGGAAGTCGAAAACGCAGCAAAGTTCCGGCAGCGACCCGACGGAAGGCGCATCCGGCGGCCAAGCGTCGGTGAAGGAGCTGTCCCTCGCCCGCAGCCGCGGCAGTTATGACATTTATTCCGCCGGCGAGGACGGGCAGTTCGGCACGGCGGACGACATGTCGGGCAAGGGCGTGGACGCCGCCAACAACCCGTTCAAGCAGCCGGCGCCGGCGGAGGAGCCGAGTGGTCCACGGACACAATAGGAAGCGTATGAGGCAAGTAGCGAACAAAGCGTTCACGTTGATCGAGATGCTGATCGTGCTGGCGATTCTGCTGGTGCTGGTGGCGGTGTTGATCGTTGCCGTGATGTTCTTCAAGGATTGGGGCAACGAATCGGCCACCAAGGACACGATGGAGGCGATCGGCGCTCAATTGACGCCAACGTCGACCGAGTTTTTGACGTTGAGGAAACTTGAAAAGCTGCGTTCCTATACCACGCCACAATTCCAAAAGGCGACGGGCATCGACAAGACCACGAACCTCGAAAAACTAGACGCGATGCAACGCTCGAAGATTCTCGCGTTCCTGATCGCTCCGACCAAAGAGCAATGGGACAAGATCGTCCCGCGTGAAAAGAATCTCGCCTACAGGGCTCCAATCTCAGAAGACCGAAGCAAGGCCTACGTGTTGGCCGACAAGGACGGCTTCAACTTCATTACCGACGCGTGGGACAAGCCGATCACCTTCGAGATCATCCCGGGCATCGGCGCGGACCCGACACCGAAGTGGGTGCTGCGCTCCGGCGGAAAGGACGAGAAATTCGAGGAAATCGAGGACAACTGGAATTACTCGATGGACAACAAGGCCGGCTATCAGGGAGCGTGGAAGAAATAGCGCCGCGTCCGGATGGAACGAGGGTTGACCCTATGCGACCACGAAAAGGCATCTCCGGCTTCACGCTCGTCGAGATGATCGTCGTGATCGCGATTATCCTGCTGCTCGTCGCGGTGCTGATCAATACCCTCGACCTTTTCGGCGGGCGCAGCCTGCGCATGGCACGCAACTCTGTCGCCGGGTACTTCGACGGCTTGCGCGGCGACGCCGTCAATCGTAATGCCTCCATCCTGATCGCCGTGCTGCCCAACAAGGGCGAAGACCTTGTCCAGTACAACATTGTCGTGAAACAGGGCGAAGGAAAAACGGAAGTCCCCATCGGTCCGGGATTCGTGCCATTCATCATCCGCAACGATGTGACCGGCAAGAGTCCGCAGCCGTGGGAGCGGCTGCTCTACCTCGACCGGAATTTCCTGTTTGAAAACGAGTTTTCGCCCAACCCGCCAGTGCAGATTCATCCACTTTTGCTTGAACGCTGGAAAAAAACCGGGCTACCACCGGCCATCGAGAATATCTCGGCGCAGGAGCTTAAGGCCGTCGGTATTCCGCCCCATGCCTATGTACTGGTGATCCGCCCCGACGGGCGCTTCGTGATTCCCGGCGACGTGCCGGGCTACATCGTGGACGCCGCCGGAAGCCGCGATGCGGGCGGCAATTCCCAGCAGCCGAATCAACTCAACGGCGATCTGGTGCTCGAAGACAGCGACTCGATCTTTTTCCTGGACGTGAACCCGCTCGGGCGTGTGCGGGGACACTTGATCGCGTATGATTTGCTCCCGGGCGATCTTTGCCATCGGTGGCGTGGCGCTTTTGGCGCTCTTTCTCCTCCATATCAATGACGCCGCGAAAGCGGCCACCGCCAACCGCGCGCTGGAAATCGCGTCGAGTGTGCGCGCCTCTTTGGAAGCGTCGCTGCGCTCGCCGATGACGGTGCAGTCTGGCGGGGTAGAACGAACCGTCTACCCCTTCGCGTTTCCGTTTGCGTCGCTGGAAAATCTTTCGCCGCGCGCGGATGTGCCGCTGGATTTCGAGCTTGCAGACAACTTCCGCAAGCTGAGCGATATTCCCACGGTTTTCTTCGAGCTACCAAAGAAGGAATGGAAGGGCGATTTCGGGGACAGAAGCGCGCTCTCCATCCTTCCTCTCGACCTGATGACACGCGAAGGTATCTATCTTGATCCCAACCGCTTGGACAGAGACCGGCAGAAGAACAAGGTGTGGTACTATAAGCCCACGGCGCTGACGGTGATCGGCGACGAAAAGCTCGACACCGAAACCGCCGACCTCGACGACCGCGATTCTTACGCCTTCAACATCCTCTTGAGGCGCAGCGTCATGCGCGCGCACCGTCCACCGCCCGGCGAAGGCGCGAAGCCTGTGCTTCCGGGGCTTTACGTTTTCCACATACGAATCTTCAAAGGCTACGATCCGTCCGTGACGAACGAGCCGGTCTATGAGTTCGATATGACCTTGGTCGCGCCGGAGTAACTATGCGGAACAAAAGCGGCTTCACTCTGATCGAACTGCTGATCGCCATCGCGCTGATGATGATCATTGTTTTGATGATCCAGCAGATGTTCACCAGCGCCAATGCACTCTATCGCGTGGCCGCCGAGCGCGCCGATGTGTTTTCTCAAGGCAGGCTCGCACTCGACGCCATCGAAACGGACATCCAGCGTATCAACCCGTCCTACGGCGACCTGATTCTCGCGAGCCACGAGCCTGAGAACTTTCTCGACGAGCAGCAGGTGCGCAAGGTTCCACAGCAGTTCGACTTCACCTCGCTCCCGCAAAACGACAAGACCGGCGATATCATTCCGGTGCTGGCGTTCTTCACGACGACGTCGTGGCAATCGCCCAAGGAGCAAAAGTTCGAATCCGGCCCGGCTCAGGTGATCTATTACCTTCGCAAGCGGCCCGAACGCAACCTGCCAAACGGCGGCGAATTCGAGCTTGTCGGCGGCTATCTGATGCGCCGCATCGTTCCCTACCGCATTATCGACGTGCGCGGCAACCGCGATAAGTCGCTCGAACTTCCGCCGGAGGAAGAGATCGCGAGTTCGGTATTGGCCGCGCGAGTCTACGCGATGAACAATGCCGCCCCAGCCTATATGCTGCAGGCAGGCAGGCCTGCGGATTTGATGGTCTATTTACCTGAACAAAATCCGTCAGGCTCGGCGGGACTGCTGGTGGATAAGGGGGATTACGCGGGAAACGCCGCGGGTGGACCGCTCACAAGCTTGATGTATGCGCGTCCTACGCGCGACCGCACCTATAGTTTCGGGGCGGAAGCTGGCGGAACGCACGGCCATCTGCTCACGCGTCAATATCTGCCGATGGCCATAGCCATCGAGTTAACGTTTGTTAACGATCAATTCGACATCGACGGCACGGATTATTATGGGACGGTACGCACCATAAGCCGCGTGATTTCGGTCCCGAATTCCCAGCCCGCCGTGTTCCTCACCGAAGATGACAAGCTCAAGTTCCCGTAGGGGTCCGTGCAGCCCGGAGCATTTCCATGAAGCGTTATCGATTGCCGGCCTTCATTGCCGTGGTTCTTGCGTTTTCCGCGCTGGTTGACTGGCGGGCGGCGGTCCTCGCCCATCCTTATGAAGAGCACGGTATCGAGGAGCAGCCG
>JABWBM010000169.1 GCA_013360495.1 Planctomycetaceae bacterium | reverse complement strand
CAAGCCGCACGCAATACATCAGGAGCGGATCGAGCACCTCGTTCACAAACGCGGCGTCAGCCGCAGCTTCCGCATCGTCATGTTCGGAATCGATCACGAACATGCGGTCATGGGCGTCATCCGCATGCGGAGGATCTGGTTGTGCCTGGTCATTATCGGGGTTCATACCCATAGAATCAGCGTCCAGGTTCGAACGGTTTGCCCTGATTCTAGCGCGTGCATGGTCAAATTCACGGGAATCACGGGAAGTTCGCGTTTGGTGATCTCCTCAAGGGCGGCAAGCACATCGAGGTATTGGCCCGAAACACGTAAAATCCGCATTTCCGGGCCATTTTTGATGCCACGCTCCACGATGAAATCGGCGATCGATTTCAGGGTCGGCGGGAGGTCTTTCGTCTCTCCGGGTTGCTCCGTCACCATGCGCAAGCGGTGCTTGGCGAGCAATTCGTTGACGTCCTTGACGGTTTGCGGGCGGCGGGCGGAGTCGGTCATGGGGGCAAGCGCTTCGTCGAGCTTCTTCTCATATGCGGCTTTCTTGTTTTTCAAAGTCTCGATCTCGGTTGCCAATGCATTGACTCTTTTTTGCAAATCTTGAGACTGCGCGGCATACATCGCGTTGGTGTCAACCCCGGGGGCGGCATTCTGCGGACCGGCAACTGTCTTGTATTCGTCGCTCAACGGGATATCAACCTGCGTGTAGTACACCAGCGCCGTCAGCAACGCCGGAACCACGAGCAGAATGTAGTCCTTTCGTGACTGGCTGTCGGAGGGCTTCACTGTCTTCCTCCCGTCGTCATGGCCGGCTTTTCAACATCACGAATCTTGATGCGGAACGCCCACGGTCCTCCGTTGGGAAGTTTGTTCTGCGCCTCTTTCGTCGGCAGGTCGGCCACCCAGCCGTACTTCGGCAAATGCTCGGCGAGGCCGCTGGCGAGAGAGCTGATCAGTTGCGAATCAATGCTGCGCCCCTTGATTTCCAGCGAATTGGGGAAGCTTACGATCTCATCCACCGTCAAGACCGAGGGATCGGGAGCATATTGGCCGAGCAAGCCGAGTAGAATCCCGTAGCGGTCGCGATAGGAACGGAGCATCGTCTGCATATTCCGCTCGCGGTCTTCGAGCTTGGTCGAATCGTCGTTGAGCGTTTTCTTCTCTTTTTTGAGCCTGTTTTCAGTCGCACGGAGCGGCGAGAGGGAGTCGGCATTCCGCTTCACCTCCTCGGCATATTTTCTCGCTTCGTCAACCGACGAACTCAATGTCATCCAGCGCACCCCGCACAATGCCGCCACCACGAGCCAGAGCGCCACACAAAGCATGGCCTTCTGCTTCATGCTCGCGGGCCTGCGTTTGGGCGCCACGTGCGGCACCGCCGGGTCGGGTTGCGACAACGCCGACGCCCATACGGTCAGCCAGATTTCGAGCGTCTCCTGATCGTCAAGGCTCATCGGCTCGGGCGTATCGCTCTCTTCAACGACGTCGCTCAGGTCCGTAGCCGTGAGCCATTCCTGCTCCGACGCGTCGCCGACCTGATTGAGCCAGGCTTCCACCTGTTCGCGCCAGCGGTTTTGGCGCGGCGCCTCATTGATAATGTGGACGTCCAATTCCTCGCCCGCGACGTGGTTCAGACAGACGACATGCGTCGGCCAAAGTTCGATGCGCTGCCACGAGCCGCCTTCTTCCTGCTCGAAGAGCGGTTTGGGAAGTCCCGCTGCGCTGACGAGGCCCGCGAATTTTCCATGTTCGCGCGCGATGATGTCTTCAAGGGGGTCGCGCTGGATCGATTCCGCCTGCATCACCCAGAACGACGAGTCGTTGCCGCGCGCGGGAAGCTGGCGGAATGCGATTTCGGAATCGAAAGCGCCCATGCCGGAAAGAGGCTCGACCTCGAAACCGAGCGCCTTCCTGAGTTCCTCGGTCTCGACACCCTCGACGGCGTTGCGTGCCATGGCAAGCGTCTGCACCCACAGGTCGCTCGACAAGATCCAGACTTTATGGGCTGGCGCCGGACCAAGACGGAGCGCAAGCTCCACAAGCCCGGGGAGTTGTTCCATGGCGGGGCGAGGCTTTTCCCATGTCCCGATAAGCGGCGGCGGTTCCCCCTTGCCGAAATCGGCGCGCAAAATCTGCCTCGGGAAGATGACGATGAGTGTTAAGGCCGGACGCTTGGACAACGCTTCCCCACTTCAATCGACCGGGCGCGATTCCCCATCTCCGGCGCTATTCCGCGTCGAGCGCCGTCGCCCTCCATGAGGGATATACGCGCGGAAAGCGCAAAAAACAACACCGCAACCGCCCCGCGCCGGCCAGTGATCGGGTGCCGCGCGCTTTGAAGCAAACCGGCAATCGACGCCGGTCAGTCGGTGGCACACTTCTCCGGACCGTCACAGCATTTCGACGATATCACCTCGAGGTGAAGGTTCGCTATTCCGCCAACCGGAACGTTGATGTATTGCGTCACCATTTCAAGGGCAAGTTCCTCCTCGGAAATCTCGCAGCCTTCAAGCGGTCGCATCACAACACGCAACGCCCGGGGGCCAATCATCACGTCCTTGAAGAAGAAGGTGTTGGGGGTTTGCTCTTTGCCCGTGAAGATGATCGGCTCGGCGTTGCGCGCTTTCAGCCCGCCGGTTTCCGGGTCGGGTTCATACAGACGCACGATCGCCACGCGGCCGTCATATTCATTGACGTGGTCCGGCAATTTATAGGTCACATAGCCTGAAACGCTGACGAGCATCTTGGAGATGTCCATCAGCATCGGCTCATTGGCCGGCACCGGGTAATTGTGCGGCGCCGGGCCGCCCATGGATTGAATGGACGAAAAACGTCCTTTGTAGGCCGGTGTATCGCTCAACTCATGGGTGTTGAAGGTGAATGGATTGCCCCATTTGTCGTAAATCGCGTCTCCCGGGAATACGGGCGCGGCGTTCGTCCCTTGGAAGTATTGCCCGCGCCAACCGGCGTAAAGCACGATTCCTTTGTCGAATTTCCCGCCCAAGGTTTTTGGGCCCCACGGCTGAAGTTTCTTCGGTTTGGTGTGCAGCGCGTCAAGCGCGTGGGCAGGGTCGGTGAGCGTTGCCGGATATTCCATTTCGGGCAGGCCGCCCATGTCCTGAACGTAGCCGCCCGTCCAGATTTTCTTCACCGGATCGTAGCGTCCGATGGTCGCGATCTTGATGGCCTCGAGCGTGTCCTGCGTTGATACCAGCGATTGTTCGCTGCCTCCGCCCGTCGCCGTGGGCAAGACGATCGTGGTCAACGCCAACATGACGACCAGCGTCGCCGTCAACTCGATCAACGTCAGCGCCCTGCGCTTCGCGCGGATCCCGCAACGATTGTTCATTTTCCGTTCTCCCAACCCAAGAATGAAAAACCACCCAAAGAGAATGCGCGTGTTCGATAGCCTATCATGTTCCAAGCCGCGAGATCAGTTTCCGCCGCCCGGAACAATGTGCAATTGCAAGCCGCTTACGCCGCCCGCCGGAACGTCAATCCACTCAGTATCCTTGTTCGCCGAACCGGAATTTGGCTGGCCAATACGGGCACGGACGATGGCCGGACCCAAGGGTACATTTGAAAAGCTAAAACACAGTCCACCTCCAAGATGCCCTGTCACGTGTTGCACCATGATCCCGCCGGTTTCAGGATCGACATGGAAAATTTTCACCGTCGCAATTGGATTGCCCGGGGGGCCGAACGTGGCGGTTCCGCTTACCGTTGCCGTAAGGGGCGTGTAATCCAGCGGAATCGGTTGTGCCGGATAGGGGACATTATATGGCGCTTCCGGGCCGCCGGGGGATTGGATCGACGTAATCGTATTGTACTGCCCGAAGGTGCAAGTGATCGGATTGCCCCAGGCATCCACAATCTTGTCGCCGGGGAAATGGGGCATCGCATTCACCCCGTGATAATACGGGCCGCGCCAGCCGGTGAACAAAAACAGGTCGCTATCGTGGCCGGACGCATAATGCTTACCGTAAGCGAGCACGTTGCCGGGCTTCACCGCGAGCGCATTCAAATAATAGTAGGGGTCGGTACCCTGCTTTCTCGGCAAGCCCCCCATATCCTGAACGTAGCCGCCACAAACCTTTTTCTTGTGGGCGTCGTACTTCCCAAGGGTCGCGACACGAATGGCTTCCAATACGTCGTAGGTATTTTCGAGCGACTGCTGGCCATGGCCACCCTGCGCCGTTGGCAGCACCACCGTGGATAACGCGAGCATGATAATCAGAAGCGCCAGCAACTCAAAAAGGGTCACGGCGCGGCGCTGTAGACGAATATTCATGGCATCGCTCCTCACAACCCCCAACCCCACAGCAGGGATTCTAACGCACAATTCTCACATTCGCCAATCGAATAAAGCCTAAACTCAGCCGATACCTAATTCCCGATAATGATGGATACGCCGCTCAGGCCACCCTGGGGGACCGTAACCCATTCGATAACCGTGGTATCAAGATCGTCGGTGGTTTCGTTTCCAGGGTCATTGACTGGGAGAACGTCAACACGGACGCGTATCGGGTGCCGTCCAATTGGAATGCCAGTAACAATCCCAGTGGGAAACGCAAAGGCCACCGTTCCACTGCTTCCAGTCGTAGCCAAGGTTTGTTCACAGTAAGTCAATGTTCCATCGCTTGCCTGCGGAAAATAAATCCTGATAGTCAACGTGCCGGATGTGGTGAGGTTGTACTGCACCGTGCCATTGACGGGAACTAACAGGCTCGCCTCGTTGAACTGCATCGGCGTCGAAGGAATCAGAATATTGTAAGGCGTTTCGATACCACCACCCGACTGGATGGACGTAATCGTGTTTCCGCTCAGGACAAAATTGAACGGGTTATTCCAGCCATCGAGCACCTTGTCGGTGTTGAGCGGCAGCGCGATATAGGGCCCGCGCCAGCCAGTGTAGGTCACGATGTCGTTGTCGGGCCACGGCGCCGTGCGAATCTGGTACGACGACATGCCAGAAGGCAACTCCGTCAGCGCCTTGAGATAATAGGCTGGGTCGGTTCCGGTTTTCTGAGGCAGGCTCCCGCAATCGGCCACGAAGCTCACGATTGGCTCGTCGCCGGTCATGAGCGGATTGCCGACGATCGCCGTGCGGATGGCGTTGAGCGACGCGACGGTTTTGTCATAGGCGGCTTCGTCGATGCGGCCGGCTGTCGCCTGCAACACCACACCTGAAATCGCGATCATGATGATGAGCACGATGAGCAACTCGATCATCGTGAGGCCGGAACGTCGGGAGGAGTCGCCTTTGTCGTCATGCCGACGCACGTCGGCATCCAGTCTTTTTTTTGCCTCATTCGTCATACCGGCTTTCGCCGGTATGACGAATGACGAGTATTGCGCGGCGGTGTGGGATGTCATAGGCATTCGTCTCCGCCCTACTTCCTCAAATACAACACAATATCGTCGCCCGTCGTCACCGGCACGGCATTGACGCCATCCGTTTCGAGGATGCCGTTCGGCCCCGCCGACACGAGCCTCGCGCTGTAAATTTTCTCCGTCGCCGTCCCTCCCGTGGGTTCCTGCAGGACGATCGGGTTGCCCCATCCATCGAGGACGGCTTTGTCACCGTCATTGCCGTAGAGCGCCGTGAAGCCCGCTGCGACGTTGACCGTGTAGGTTCCGGTCGCCTGCTGAACATAGCCGCCCTTGCGCCATCCATTTTTCGTGGCTGGATCGAAAGTATTGGTGTCGACCTCGTCGCCACCGGCGGTATAGCTGTCGGGGTTGACGAAGAGCATGGCCAATTGCGGGTGATTGCTGCGGTGGCCGGATGACACGGCAAGCGCCGACGGTCGCGGGTATTCATCCATGTCGTCCCAATAGCCTTGCTGGCTCGCATGACCCATGATCAGGTTTTTAAGTTCCTGCAGACTCAGGGTTGTGGCGGTGTCCTTGGCATTTTCGGTGAACGTGGGAGCGGTAAGGGCCACGACGCCCGCGGTCACAGCGACAAGTATCGTCAACACCACGATCATCTCGACCATGGTCAAGCCCAACTTCGAGGGTTGACGGTTCGTCTTCATTGTCGCCGTAGCGCCCCCGCTGGGCTTCTTGGATCGTCCGTCACGCGGGGGCGCGTGACGCTACGACGGATGACGACATCACAAGACTAATTGGTGGAGTGCCAGTCTTGCTCGTGCTGTTCCTGTGTCTTGAAATCCGAACTGACCACATCCACGCGTTTCGCCCTCTTCAAGGCGACACCGCCGCTCATAACCTGATAGACCACAAGGAAGCGTGAATACATTGTTTCTGGCGTGCCGCTCGGCGGCTGGCATGTTGGCGCCTCGTCAATGCCATTTTTCACCAATGTGGCAGTCTTGCCGACGCCGACGATAACGTATACTTCATTAGGTCCAGAGGTAAGGCCAAGTTTTGTTTCGCCGCTGTCGGTCAACTCAGCGAGGTCGACGACAGTGCCTCCGCTGATCGCCGTTGCGATATCGAGCGTCGTTCCATTCGAGCTATTCCATGTCGCATCGCCTGTTCCCGATGTGTTCATCTGTACGACCTTGGTGACGCCTGCGTCGACGAGCGCTTGAAGAAGTGACGCTTCTCCGTTGACCGCAGTATCAGCACCGTCAAAATCGCGGGCCTGGGCTTCGGGAGTCGCCGTAGTAAGAAGCGGCGTGAGTCCCCAAAACAAAGCACCTGCGCTATCCGTCAATGAATCGAAGGATTCGGGCTCTTTATTGTTGGAAGCAGCATAATTATTCAACGCGCTTTTCAAGCCATTGAGCGATCCAATGATGGTTCCGGATCGCGCCCTTTCACCGGAGTCCCCGGTGCTGACGATCACCATGCCGGCGACGGCAACGATCACACCGAGCACGACGAGCATTTCAATCAGCGACAAGCCACGTTGCGCACTACGCTTCAACCCGACAGCCATGTTGTATCTCCCGGTTAGCACAGTCGAAAACCACCCAACACTTTGGAACTCACAGGACGCGATCATCGCAACAAATGTCCAGTGAAACAGTGCGTGGATTATCGTATCGCAAATAAATCGAATCCAGCAAATTCCCATTGACGCACGTGCGGCTTGCGCGCGTCAACGCCTTACATTTTGCGGTATTGAGCGAGTCGCCTACATTGCAAATTTTTGCAGATAACAATACAGGCCCACGATTGTGGGCCTGTGTCAATGCATTGCTCAGTTCGATGCGTAATCAAGCTTAGCGCA
>JABWBM010000168.1 GCA_013360495.1 Planctomycetaceae bacterium | reverse complement strand
GAAAACGGCAAGCGTACCAGCCTCGTCGGTATCGACCTTCAAGACGGTGTGAAATTGCTGCGTGGGCCAGAGGGAACGAAAGTCAAGCTTTGGGTCAAACGCCCGGGCGTCAAAGATCTGATCGCACTCGACATCGCGCGCGCTCCGGTCGATGTCGATACCGCGCTCGAGACGATGCTGCCGGGAGGCATCGGATATGTTCAGCTGACGCGGTTCGGATTCAAATCAGCGCAGGATATGAAAGAGTCGCTTGAGATTCTCGAACGGGAGGGGATGAAAGGGCTTGTTCTCGACCTCCGCAACAATCCCGGAGGTGATCTCAACAACGTGATCGGCATTGCCGAACTTTTCCTTCCGAAAAATTCTCCGGTGATCAAAGCGAAGGGGGTATTCGGGCGGTACAAGGAAGACTTGGTGTTATCTACCGAAAAGAAGCCCCGGTTTGGGGACATTCCTTTGGTCGTACTGATTGACGAAGAATCGGCGTCCGGATCAGAATTATTGTCCGGAACATTGAAAGAACACAAACGGGCTTTGATTCTTGGCGAAAACAGCTTTGGAAAGGATATCGGCCAAAGCGAATTCCCGTTGACAGGCGCCGACATGGAAAAGGAAGTTGAAAATCCGAACGGCAGATTTCTCAAGTGTACCGTATTCCGCTATCTCGTCATGCCAACGTCCGTTTCCGTGGGGCGCGCTCCGGATGGAAGCAAGGGCGTTGCCCCCGATATCGAGGTGCATTCGAAGCTTTACTCAAGCTGGGAGTTCTATCAGTTGGCCGCATTGCAGAAGACGGAGAAGGTGGACCAATGGGTGCGGAGCAAGTGGCAGGAACACAAACATACTTTCATGGAGATCGCCGAATACGATGGCTACGGTGAAACGAAATATCCGGGCTTCGACGCTTTTTACACGAGTCTTGGCACCGAGCTTTCCCGTGACATGGTGCGGATTGAGGCGCGGCGAGTGATTCGCTCGCTGGCAGCAGACGAGCGCGCCCGGCCCTATTACGGCGATTACCAGAATGACTTTCAGTTGCAGCGGGCGGTGATCGAATTGGGCGGGAAGATGAAGCTCGATCTCTCGGCCATCCCGAATTTCGCCCACTTCCTCAAGGATCATCCGCGGAATTAATTCGAGTCTCCGCTACAGTCCGAAGAGCGAGCCATTATTCAGGCAATCGCTCAAGGCCCCGTAGACTTCGCGTAAGCGCGACTTGTTTGGAGCGCCTCCAAGGGCGCGGATGATACGCGATGCCAGTGTGCCGTGTTCGAGCTTCAATTCCGCGGCTTTGCGCACTGCGTCCCCGGCAGGCTCGGCATATTTCGAAAGATGCCGCCACAACTCACCAGCCTCCATTGCGGGAGCCTCGACACCCCACACTTTGAGATAGGACGGATTGTTGATCGTCGCTTTGTCGCCCATTTTAACGCATTCGAGGAAGATGTCCTTGAGCGCCGCGGTTTGCCAGGCCTGCTGCACCGTGGTCGAAGCAGTGCGTTCTTCTACCAACGCGCGCACCGCGCCGATCACGAGGGAGGCGGTGGCGAGGTCCGCGAGCGGCGATTCCTGCACATCGAGCACACGGATCTCAATGGCGTTCCGGTCAAAACGGGCGATGGCGCCGCGGGCGTTCGAGAACTCATAGCGTAATACGCCTTCGGGGTCGTAGGGTTTCAGATCGTTATAGATGCGCTCAAGGATCTTGTGTTCGTACTCTTTTTGCGTGAACACGGGTTCCGGCACGACGTCGGCAGTGATGGACGGAATACGCGCGGAATTGGTGCGGTAGACTTCGAGACGATTGTCGAGTGTGCCTGTGACCTTGCCGTCCATGACCGGCGAACTGGCAGCCAGCGCCGGAAGGATCGGAAGCACAAGACGAATCGCGGCATGGAGCTTGCCAAATTCTTTGTCGTCACCGAAGGGCAGGTTGATGTGCATGCTTTGCAGGTTCGACCAGCCATGGCCGCGGCAGTTGAAGATGCGGTTGAAGGCGTCATAGACCTCGTTGCTGTCGTGTTCCCAGAGTTTCGTTTCTTTGAACGGGTCCATCCAGGGATGCATGGCGCCGGGCATGAGGCGCGCGTTCATGGCGGCGAAGCGCTCGTTGACGTCACCGACTTGCCGTTGAAAAAGTTCGGCCAGACCGGTGAGCGATTTCGCTGGGCCGTTGGTCTTGAACTCGATGACATGGTTGACAAGCTCGTTCGACCAGGCGATTGCGCCGGCCTCATAATCGCTGACGTAGCTGCCGGCGACGCTCTTCATCAGCGCGTCCATCAGCGGCGCGACATCGAGCGTGTCGCGACGCACGATCATGTATTCGATCTCGATGCCGAAGCCTTCGAAGAGGCGCAGTGTGCTCATATGCCCGGTTCCCAGCTTTTGCCGCGCTCGATGCGTTCGATGAAGACAGCGATGATTCGGCGGTAGAGTTCGTCGCCGAGAATCTTGTCCTCGTAGCCTGCGTCAATGTTCGGGTTGTCGTTGACCTCGATCACGTAGCAGCGGTTGCCCGATTGCTTGAGGTCAACGCCATACAACCCTTTCCCGATCAGGGTTGCGGCGTCGATGGCGGTTTTAAGAATCTTATCAGGCACCTGATCGATCGGTAAGGATTCGACCTTGCCGAAGATCGGCTCGGTGCCTTTTTGCTGGATGATCTGCCAATGGTTGTCGGCCATGTAGTAACGGCACGCCCATAAGGGGGAACCGTTTATGACACCAATGCGCCAGTCATATTCCGTCGGCAGAAATTCCTGCGCGATCACGAGGTCAGAGCGGGAGAGAAGTTTCTCGATGGCGTCGTTGTAATCCTGCTCGTTTTGGACTTTGACCACGCCCTGTGAGAACGAGCTATCAGGCTGTTTGAGAACGCAAGGCAGACCGATTTCCTGTCGCACGGCGTCGATATTCTCGCGGTGGACGATGCGGGTTTTCGGGATAGGAATGCCATGATGCTCGAGTAACTCGGCGAGGAATACTTTGTTGGTGCAACGCAGGATCGACTGCGGGTCATCGATCACCTCCAACCCTAGTGTTTGCGCGCGATGCGCGAAGCGGAACGTGTGATGGTTGACTGCGGTTGTTTCGCGAATGAAGAGGGCGTCGTATTCCGCGAGCAAGCCATAGTCCTGCTTTGTGATGACTTCGGCCTCAATGCCGACTCGGGATGCAGCCTTAATGAACTTCTGGACGGCGCGCTCGTTCGACGGTGAATGGGTTTCTTCCGGGTTTCTCAAAATAGCCATGCTGTAACGCGGAGGCTTCTTTTTCGGCACACTCCACCGCCGGCGGCTGAAATAGGTAGCCGCGGCCTCCAGCAGGAAGGGAATGTGGCCGATGGGGATTTCACTCGCCGAGATCGGCGAGACACGGTGCAAGAGCCATTTGCCATCCTCGCGAATGAAATACGCGCGCAGCAATGGGACCGGAAAGAGGTTGAACAACCGCAAGCTCAGGCGACTGTAGCGTTTGGCGAGATTGCGCCCAAAATAAACGCTGAGTTCGAAGTGCTTTGAGCGAAGCGGGCCAAGACTGCTTTGGATCACATCGACCAGATCCTCGGACATCTCCCGCGCGATCGAAACGGAACGGAAGCCTTGAATCGTAGCGATGTCCGGCTGGGGACGGTGGCCGCGAGCTTCGGCGAGGAGCGTGACGTAGTAGCCGGTCGCCTGGTAGCGGTAATGGCGGCAAAGGTTGAACACCTTCGCGCCGCGCATGTCGCTGTATTGGGAATCGGTAAGATATTTACGGGCGGCTACAACCTCGACCCCGGGAATATCGAGGGGCCATGCCTTGGGGTCGTTCACGACGAGCAGGATTGGCATAGTTGGTGGGGGAGCCGCAGGTTTAGCGCTTGATCTGTTGAGCGGGCTGGATAATCAGAAGGTTGGCGTCGAACGTGACAATTCCCAGCATCGTGGCGCAGATCAATCGATCGATAAACACCTCGTAGTACTGTTCGTTGCCGGCGTAGTCGTTGGGAAGCAGGGGGTCGGCAACTCGCACCTGCTTGGTCTCTCCGTTGTAGCCGCACAGCACGACGAAGTGTCCTTGCGGCTCCCCGCGCAGGTCGTCATCGTCGCAGTTCGGCCCCCATTCGCGCATCGAACGGTAGAGGTAGGTCGAACTCAAGCCTGTGAGGATAGGGATTTTCACCTTCAAATGGCGGCGAATCAAGTCACGGCTCAGATCTTCAAAGCGAATTTCTCCACCGAGGTCGATATATTCCATGTACGCCCTTGACGCGAGACAGATTTTGTCCTCTGTCCGGGCGGAGGCCTGTTTCTCAAGTCTTTTTTTCAGAAAACCGGGGTTTTGATAGAAGAACCAGGTCGGGTCGAAGACTTGCAGGTTATAGGTGTAAATCGTTGTCTGGTAACCTCTTCGGAGCGCGTGGCAGGCGAGGAAAACGGCCAGTGTTCCTCCGGCTTCGAGGTATTGAACCTCCCTCACCACCTGATCGAGACCGACGTCGTCGCCGTAGTAATTGTAGATCGATTGCAGGCAGGTCGGGCCGCAGGAGGCAAAATTCGGCTGGGGGAGGATCGTGAGGTCCAATGGTATCTCCGTGGTCTACCTGTGGGCCGGATCATACACATACAAGACCGTTTTGGGTGTGGCGTATCTGACGGGAAAAGGCTTGCCCCTTGAATATGCGTCTTTCAGGAAAAGAATGAACAAAATGGGATCTGATCCAAAGACTCAGGCGAAGGAAGTTGTTATTCGCCCCATGGGCGATGATGCGGATTTCGTGGCGCTGACCGCAATGATCCATCGCGCGTACAAGCAATTGGCCGACATGGGCCTGAAATATTGGGCGACGCACCAGCCGGTCGAGGATACGAAGAAGCGCGCGGAAGGCGGCGAAACGTGGTTCGCAGAGCATGAGGGGCGCGTCATCGGAACCGTCACGTTGGCGCCGCCAAACCTCGGCGGCGAAAGGGGCTGGAATACGCCGGCGTGGTATTCACGTCCTGGTGTAGCGACATTCGGGCAATTCGCAGTGGAGCCGGAATTTCAAAGGTCAGGCATAGGTTCAAGGCTCATGGAACATATTGAGGGGCGCGCTCGGAAGCTCGGCGCCGCGGAGCTTTCAATGGATACCTCGGAGCACGCCCATCATCTAATTGTCTATTACCAGAACCGGGGCTATCGCGTCGTCGGCGAGGCTGACTGGCGTCCCAAAGTCAACTACAAGAGCGTCATTCTTAGCAAAACCCTGTGAGAAAACGCGCGGGACTTGGCCAGAAGCCTGCGCTACAATGATCCCATGCCCACCGATACCGCACGGGATAGACGGAAAAATCTTCGCGTCAAGGCGTCTATTCCCGTCGTTTATGGATTTATGTCGAACGATGGCGCGTCGCGCCGCCCCGATATCGAATCGGGAACGACCGTGGACGTTTCGAGCACCGGTATCGCGTTCATTGCCCATTTCGCCGATCAGGCAACAGTCAATAAGGCGCTGCGTTCTGAATTGATCATGTCGCTCAAGGTGAGCGTTACCGAAAGTGATCAGGTGGAGTTGATCGGCCGCGTGGCGTGGGCGGCCAAAGTGTCATCCGACAATGACTACGAATATTTCTTCGGTGTCGAATACGTCAAAACAACAGAAGAGAGCATTCAGAAAGTGTTCGACGCGGCAGTCGCCGCCGGCGGCGGCGAGGCGTAAGGCCGGTAAGGCGAGTCGCGGTGGTGAGCGAATAGCGAACCGAGCGGAGACGAGATGCAGTGCATCGAGTCGACGCTCAAGCCAGGCCGAACGCTGTAGTGTCACAACGTTCTTCAACCCTTTCGCAAGTCGGATACGTTTGTCATCCGTTACCTTTGCCCGCCCCGAGAAATCTCCGACCCTATTTCGATTCCAGTACCCAGACACCGTTCCAGCCATCTTCCGGCGGATTTTCCTTCATGATCCCGCAACGCTCGATGTAGATACTCGACAGGCGGTCGCTGGGGTTGGCCTCAAGCGCGCGCCGGAAGCGGGTCACCGCATCATCCCAACGCTGTTGACGGTAGAGCTTAATGCCCTCGTTGAAGTAGTTCACCACATCCATCAGATTCGGAAAGCTTTGGTCGGTGTGATAGTCGAGCACTTCGAATACCCCGGCGGGCTCGGTCTTGCCTTTGACCACCACTCGGTCGATATCGCGTACCCGGTACGTTCCCTTGAGAGCTTTGTACGTCGAGTCGCTGATAAGAATGCGCGCGGCGTACTGTTTGCACGCGCTTTCGAGGCGGGACGCCAAATTTACGCCATCACCGATGATGGTGTAGTCCATGCGTTTCGGTGATCCAATGTTTCCCGAAACGACGCTATCGGTGTTCAAGCCGATACCCATGTCGATGGGTTTCTTGCCGTCGCTGTGGCGTCGCGCGTTGTATTCGTTCAATTCGCGCAGCATGTTGATCGCGGCCTTGACAGCCTTATCCTCGCCATTTTCGAGCGGGAGCGGCGTACCGAAGACGGCCATGATCGCATCGCCGATAAACTTGTCGAGGGTTCCGCCTTGCTGCTGAATGCAATCGACCATAAGCGTGAAGTACTCGTTGAGCAGGCTTACTGTGCCTTGAGCGCCGAGCTCTTCGGTCAAGGTCGTAAATCCGCGAATGTCCGAGAAGAGCACGGTGGCGTTCACGCTCTGGCCGCCGAGGTTGACTTCGCCCGAGGTGAGGAGCTGGTCTGCGAGGTAGGGGTCCATGTACTTTGCCATGGTGGCTTTGACGCGCTTCTCGGAACTGATGTCGTCGATCATGAGCATCGTGCCGAGCTTTTCCTTTTTGAGGCCGATCAGGGGCAGGACGGTCATATTGACCGAGACCTTCGTCTCGGAAACCTTCAACTCCGCATCCATCAACACGTCGGCGGTCTGCTTCTCGCTGACGTGCTTGACGAGATCGGCGACCCATTGGTTGTCGCCGGTGAAGAAGTCGACAATCGTTTTGCCGATGATTTCTTCGGCGCCGACCTTGAACATTTTGAGACCGGAGACGTTGCAGGTGACGACTTTGCCCTCGTCGTTGGTGGTGATCACACCGCTCGACATACTCTGCAGAACGCTCTCGTTGTAGTTCCTCATGTTCTGCACGTCGTTGAAGAGTTGGGCGTTCTCGAGAGCGATCGAAACTTGCGCCGTGAAGGCGCGCAGACGGGCTTCATCCTCGATGGTGAACGGGCCGCCGCGCTTGTTGAGCGCCTGCGTCACGCCGATGA
>JABWBM010000019.1 GCA_013360495.1 Planctomycetaceae bacterium | reverse complement strand
TCTTCAGATCCACGTCGAGGATCCTATGCCATTCCTCCTCGGAGATCTCCAGGAAGGGCGTCCCCGAATTGACGCCGGCGGCATTGATGAGAATATTGAGCAGGTCTTGCTCCAGCAACGCCGGATCGGCCGAAACAAGGGCGCCGTCGCCTTCCACCCTGACGTTCAAGCCGGAGAGCTTTGGATCCTTGAGAAAAAGTGAAACGGTGTTGTTGACAAGATCCAGCACTTTGACGGATTGAGTCCTTGGCGGTTGCGGTCGCGCAAAACCGAGAATATCCCGGATCGTTTCGTTTAAGGCGCTGATACGTTCAAGCATGTCGCCGACAATGGCACGTTCGCGCGAGCCTTCCGGCAGCTTCTTGCCGATGATCTGGATAGCTCCCGCGATCCCCGCCAGCGGATTTTTAACCTCATGGGCGACGACAGCGGCCATGGCGCCGAGTTGGGTAAGCGCTGCCTGATTGCGAAGCTGTTCCTCCTGCTTTTTGCGCTGGGTGATGTCGTGGCGAATGGCAAGGTATTGATAGGGCTTTCCGCGCTCATCGACGAAGGGGACGATGGTCGTGTCCACCCAATAAGACGCGCCGTCCTTGGCTCTATTCTTGATATCCGCGCGCCAGACGCGGCCGGAGCCAATGGTCGCCCACATCTCGCGGAAAAACTCCGCCGAATGATAGCCGGAATTGACGATGCGATGATTGCGGCCGATCAGTTCCGCACGCGTATACTTCGAGATACGGCAGAACTGATCGTTGGCATGAATGATCGTTCCCTGGCTATCGGTCATGGCAACGATGCACGCTTGATCCAAGGCATACCGGTAATCCTGAAGATGGGTGAGCGATTGATCGAGTTCTTCCTCGGCCGACTCGCGCAGTTTCGTCTCGATCTGCAGATTATGCCGCATGGCGGCGAGCTCGCGTTCCGAACGAGCCAGTCTCTCGATCGGTGAGCCCGACGCTACCAGCTGCTCTCCGACAGCAAGTACTCCAATAACATCCCCGGAGCCGGTTCGAAGCAGGATATTATGCCAAAGCATCGCATGCTCTGCGCCGTCGCGAGCGAGCACCGGACTTTCGACGTAGCGCGCCGGTTCCTCTGTGCCGTGGACAATGGCGCGAAACACATGGCGTGCCGCTTCCCGCGCATGGGCGGGAATAAAATGGTCGAACCAGTTTTTGTCCAGGATGTCCGCGCGCTCACGCCCAAGCAGCGTGCAGCCCGCATGGCTGATCAGGACGACCTGTTCTGCGGCGTCGATGCCAACGAGCATCACGCCCGCATGATCGAGCAACTTTTGGTCAACACCATGCACCGGGCGAATGTCCTCGCTCACGAAGCCATCTTTGGACGATATCAATACGCGTGTGAGGGTATGGTAGCTTGAAACGAGGAGCAATTCACATGCCGAAGACTTCGTTTATGGCACAATTGTTGCTGTCATACAGCGGAAGAACAGCCACCAGTTGCGAAACGAGAGCATCCCCGGTGATGAGCAGCCGGCGAAAACAAAGGTGGCGCTTCCTAAAGCACACATGAAAAAGCGCATCGTTCTTGTGGTAGATGATGAAAATCTGATCCGCTGGTCGTTGTATGAGAAACTCACGGAGGCGGGTTACGACGTTGTCGAAGCTGGTGATGGGAAATCAGCCTTAGAGCTCGCCCGCCGTGACGGTATCGCCATGATGCTGCTCGATTACCGCCTGCCGGACATGGACGGTCTCAAGGTACTCGACGAACTTCGTTCCATTCATCCAGACTGCCCCGTGATCATGATGTCCGCCTATGGTACGGATGCGGTAAAAGTCGAAGCGTTGGCCAAAGGCGTGAAGGAGTTCATCGATAAGCCATTCGACTACGACGCGGTTGTAAGTAATATCCAAAAAATCCTCAATTAGCAGGCGATTGCAAAGCGCCTGATCAACACCCTATTGGACGCGAGAGGGTGAAGGCAGATATGGCAAACATCCTCATTGTCGACGACGAATCGTTGATCCGCTATTCCCTCGGCGAGGCTCTCTCCGGGGCCGGCTATTCTATTGCTGAAGCTGAGAGCGGCGCACAGGCGCGCAAAGCTTTCGACGGCGACATCGACCTCGTTTTGCTCGACTTCAAGCTTCCAGACGCCGACGGCCTGACATTGCTGAAAGAAATCAAGACGCATAACCCGGATCTTCCGGTGATCATGATGACCGCCCATACCTCGGTGGAAAACGCCGTACTGGCGATGAAACTTGGCGCGTTTCATTACCTCATCAAGCCCGTCAACATCGACGAGCTGCTCGTCCTCGTCGCCCGCGCGCTGGAAAGCACGCGGCTTGCGCGTGAAGTGAAAGCGCTCAAGGCCTCGCAAGCCCAACCCTATTCCTTCGAGCACATCGTCGGTTCTTCGCAGGCCATGCAACAGTTCAAATCCTTGTTGCAACGTGTTGCGAAAAGCCCTGCAGCCACTGTGCTCCTGACGGGAGAGAGCGGCACCGGCAAGGATCTCGCCGCCAAGGTGTTTCACTACAGCGGCCCGCGCGCCGACGGTCCCTTCGTGAACATCACCTGCTCTGCGCTGCCCGAGGCTTTGCTCGAGTCCGAGTTGTTCGGGCATGAAAAAGGCTCGTTCACCGGCGCCGACCGGCAAAAACGCGGTCTGCTCGAAGAGGCGGAGCGCGGCACCGTCTTCCTCGACGAGATCGGCGAGATGCCTTTACTGCTCCAGGCCAAGCTGCTGCGCTTTCTCGAGGAGCGCGCATTCCGGCGTGTGGGCGGCGCGAAGGATATCAAGCCCGATGTGCGTATCGTTGCCGCCACCAACCGGAATCTTCAGCAGGAAGTGAAGGAGGGAAGATTCCGCGAGGATTTATTCTATCGGCTCAATGTCGTACCGCTGAATGTTCCCGCGCTCCGCGAACGTCAGGGCGACATTCCCGCACTGGCCCGCTTCTATATCTCGCGCTTCAATACGGAATTCGGCAAGGAAGTGACGGATGTTTCGTCAGAAGCACTGGCGTTGCTCGAGGCCTACCACTGGCCCGGCAATGTGCGCGAAATGAAGAACGCTGTCGAGCGAGCCATGCTGCTTGCGGAAAATGGCATGCTCGATGTCGGCGATTTTCAAATTGGAAGCGTGCCGACCATACGCGAAGGCTTCCAGCTTCCATCAGCCGGCATAAAATTCGAGGAGCTGGAACGCTCGCTCGTCGAGCAGGCGCTGCAGCGCACCAACAATAATCAGACACAGGCGGCGAAGCTTCTCGGCATGAACCGCGACCAGATCCGCTATCGTATCGAAAAGTTCGGGCTTATCGTTCAGAACTGACGGATTCCCGCCGGATTCGGCCATTACGCGCCATTGCTCCCTCTGGGTTCTGATTCCCGTTTGAAGAGGAGCGATGCGGCTGCAGCAACGGTGATGCTATCCCGAAGTGCAGACTCCCGTTCTGCTCCGCGTAACCGCAGTAGCGCTCCAGCCTCTTTGTAGCTGACCATCCTTTCCTCACGTTCGTCCCACAATTTGAGGCGGAAGCAATCGCGAATGTCCTGCGGAGAAAGCGTCGTTACGACCGGGTGTTGTGTCTCCGGCACCGCATTCATGGCTTCGGGCAGTCGATAGAAAGGAATCGCAAGATTCAAATGATGAATGTGATGGTATCCAATGTTGCCGGTTATCCACCTCATGATCCTGCCAAGTTTCATGTAGCTGCATGACTTGAGGGATGCCAGCGGATTGCTCCATTCGTCGAGGGGGAGGATATACATGCCCTTGAAATTATGCTGGGCGTAGAAGAGATAAGCCCCGAGAGCGGCAGCAATCGCAAAGGGGAGCACCAACACATACAACGCCATGGCAAATCCCCAGAGTGACCACAGTGCCGCGACAACGCCGCCATGAAC
The DNA here is from genome assembly GCA_013360495.1 of Planctomycetaceae bacterium. GTDB lineage: Bacteria > Planctomycetota > UBA8742 > UBA2392 > JABWBM01 > JABWBM01. Next base: position 28,015 of record JABWBM010000019.1, on the reverse strand, counting down.
GACGATGGCCAACCCTGCGTCCCAGTGTTTTCGCGGGTGCTTCAGGAATGTCTCAAGCGTGTTGCTATAAAAGAAGATCGTCAGGTAGGAAAACAAGATTGTTATTGGATGACGGGCAACCCGGTAGTACGCGCGTTTCATCGGGGATGCCTTACGCCACATCTCGATCGTCATGATTGGAAACGAGCCGATCTGGGAACCGATAATTTTTCCAACGTTGGCATGGTGATAGTTGTGGCTCGCGCGCCACGTGCTCGGTGCTGTGAGCAGAAGCAATCCATAGGCATACAAAACAGCTTTCGCAATAATCGAGTGCTTGAGAATCGATCCGTGCATGAAATCATGGAAGAGGATAAAGCCGCGCGCCATCAATAACCCACCGGCAACCGACGCAGCCAAACGCAATGGCCACCATGGGACAAGTGCCGCCAACGTCAGGGCGGCGAAGATTGCGGCCATGGTTGACCAGAGGTGATGCCAGCTTGTGACGCGGTTCTCCTCGGCAAACGCTCGAACCGCAATGGCTGTCCGCTCGGCGGCTTGCTGCTCAGCCTTTTTGTCTCTCATACTGCCTGTACCCTTCATCTTCGTGCCTTTCTAAACCAAAGGAACGAAGCGCACGTCGGCCAGTTCTTCGCGGTCATAGTGGTGTTCCTGCGAACGGGTGATCAGCACGAGTTTCTGTACCGCGCCGGGAAAGCCGATCGGGATCACCAGACGACCACCGATGGCGAGCTGGTCAAGCAATGATTGGGGAATAGACGTCGCTGCTGCCGCGACGGAAATGGCATCAAAAGGCGCATGTTCCGGCCAACCATGCGCGCCGTCGCCGGTCTTGACCCAGACGTTTTCGTATCCGAGCTCGATAAAGCGTTGTCGCGCGAGCTGCACGAGCGTGGGGTGACGGTCGATGGCGTACACTTCGCCCGCGATACGGCTCAGAACGGCGGCCGCATAGCCTGAGCCAACGCCAACTTCCAACACGCGGTCGGTTTCCTTGAGTTCGAGAGTTTCCGCCATCAGCGCCACAATATAGGGCTGGGAAATCGTCTGTCCCTCCTCGATGGGAAGCGCGCTATCCCCATAGGCGCGACCGGCGAACTGATATGGGGTAAAGACATCGCGCGGCACGGAGCGCATGGCACGCAGCACTGCCGCATCGTGAATGCCTCGGGCGACGATCTGCGATTCCACCATTCGAGCGCGGCGTTCGATTGTGTCGTGCATGGTTTGCTCCTCTGGAATGAAATGGATAGCGATAAGGATTCGGGTGCGGTCATCCACCGGGTTGATGGTCTCTCATTACGTCGCAGTGTGGCATCTGACCGGCATCCGAATCCCCTTTGTCCTCCGAAGCGTTACGATTCTATCAGGGTGTTGAAAAAGGCCATCCAAGGCGAAGCCTTCAGCGTAGCCGGGTCCATCCTTGGATCGCTTTAGCAGGCTGTTTTTCAACAGCCTGCTATTGTAGCCAGGAAAGAGGGAGTGATGCCCCGCCCGGTAGATTAGTCGCCGAAGTCCTCTCCGCGAAGGATTGGCCCTGGGGTAGCCTGTAGCTTAGGCGCACCAGACTTCCGTATTTCGGCGCTTTCCGCTCGGTCATGCGCGATGCGCATGCAGGAGGACATCACTCCCGAAATTATTCGATCTTCAATGAACATTCGAGGCCTGCTTCGGATGGGGAGAGCGGTTGAACGCCGAAGCCTTCTCGCATCTCCCCCCATCGAAGCCTTGAGTATCGTTGCCGATACTCGTGCCGATCGGGTATCCCTCATGACTCGAGACCGCAGTTCATGAATTCCTGTGGCGCCACGTCTGACACACAGATAGTCGCTGGATGCGACACTTCACTCCCTTGCCTCCAGATCTCGTGTCTCTTTCGCGCGCAAATGCGAGGGATACCCGTATCAGGCTTTTGCTCAGCGCCGCGCGCCAGCAAAACCCGTCTTTACCGAACCGAGAACTTCTCCCGCCCGTCGCGCCTCGTTGTGCCGGGAAATTTCCGCAAGCCCGATGACGCCGCGCGGCTGATTTCGTTCGTCGGTCACCAATACTCGTGAACGGTGGGTTTGTTCCATCACTTCCTCGGCGTCCCGAAAATCCGCGTCTGCTTGGACCGTAGCCAGATCCCCTCGCGTCATAATGTCTCCGATCCGTGTGGACGGAGGCTGATGTTTCGCGAGGATGCGCGTGGTGAGATCCCGGTCGGTTACGACACCCACGACTTCTTTGCAGGCATTGACGATCGGGACGAATCCGATGTCGTGCTTCTCCATCACCTTCGCAACCTGCTCGGCGGTATCGTTCTCGCTGCAGGTATGCACCGGATTCGACATGACGTCTTTACATTTTTTCTGCTGCATGTCTGTTTCTCCGTTCTATCAAGATTGAAGTCCGTCTTACCATCGGCGGAACCATCCACCGTGTTTCATCCCTTTGACATGGCGGACATGAGCATCCGCCGTGCCATTCATCGCGCCGTTACAAATTATTTATCGTGAGGTGTGTCAGAAGCTCCAGGTGCCGGACTCCAGATCATTGAAGCAACAGAGTCCCTTTGAAATTCAGGAAAGAGCTTGCGGAACGAATGGCCGCAGCTGGTTTTGAACCATGAATATTGGTGGGTAATTATCCCCAACGAATCATGAAATTTTTCTCGGTTATCAGAACGCCCCTGACTTGTGACAAGCGAAATAGTCCCAAACAGATTGGGGAATTGCCCGCATGCAAAATTCCTCGTTCGCCGTTTTGACGAAAAGTTTGATGCTTTTGTCAGATTCCTCTCGTCGTTTTCAAGCAATCTGGCCTATTTCGTTTATGGCACACCGCTTGCTTTGCTCTTTCGTCCTACCAAACAAAGGAGCAGCCATGTTGTGCAAAGAGCTTGAGAGTGTTGCCGAATACCTCGACATCGTGCAGGACAAATTCGGCGACGATCTTTCTGCGGAGTTTGGGGAATTAGGCGTTACGTGCGAACGTCAGACCGTCGTCCTTCCCAAAGTCGGCGGCGGTTACGTGCGGCTCGAACTCCTCAAACTCTTTCGCACGGACGGAGGAGCATGGCATTCATGTACCTTTCCTTTGAGCGTCGAAATCGTGAGTTCGCTCCCAGCGTAAGGAGCGAAGGGCTTCATAGAGATAACCTCTTCAACAAGGAAACGATCCATGCCGAATATCACCCGTTATGACCCTTTCGAATTGATGACGTTGCATCCGAACTTCAACCGCCTGTTCAGCGAGCCCTTCTTCAAAGACTTCGACTTTGCCGCCGAGGGTACGCTGCCGCTCGACGTGCGCGTGGATACCGACGGCCAAGTCCTCGTTGAGGCGTCGCTGCCCGGTTTCAAGAAGGAAGAGATCGAGGTTGAGCTCGTAGGGGGCCAGCTCACGATCACCGCCCAGCGCAAAAAGGACGAGGAAGAAAGGCGCAACGGCAACAAGTTTTATCGTAAAGAGCGCTATTTCGGCTCAGTGAGCCGCACCATTGCGCTCCCCGGCGCCGTCGATAGCAAGCATGTGAACGCCGAATTGAAGGACGGCGTGCTCAAGCTGCGCATTCCGCAGACTCCAGAAGCGAAGACCACCAAGGTTAGGATTTCGTGACGTCGAATGAGCCGAAGCATGGTGCCCGTTGAAGGAATGTCAGGGAACATATTCCTTCACGTGCGCCATGCCCAGAGTTTTGGAAACGGGTATCCGAAGATCCAGACAGATATGAAAGGAAGAATCATGGCAAATCGCGTGGCGAAACAATGTTCCGGGTCGAAATCATCGGCTTACAGGCATCTTGGTGAATGCGAGGGGCAATGGCCTGAGGACAGAGGGCGGAAGTCCAAGCGGATGAAGTCCAAGGCTTCGATGAAAACCGAGAAGGTCCGCATGAAGGAAGCGAAACCCCGACGCCACAGCTCAAATCGGAGATAAGCGGGCAAGATTTTGAGATTTTTCAGGCACACTTCTTTTTCGGGAATGCAATTTCGTAAAGGAGAGCCCCATGCAACATCAATACAACGATGACGCCACCAACGATCCGGGGCCAGCGTGCTGGGAATCCGATTCCGCGAGGGAGTGTGCCGAAGTGATGCAAAAGTATCGAGTGTCTTCGGTGCCGGTCGTGGATGCGCACAATCGCCTTGTCGGCGTTATCACCGACCGCGATCTCGCGCTTAGAATCGTCGCCGCTGGAAGGGCTGCTTCAACGCGGATTGGCGAAATCATCCCACGGGGCATCAAATATCGCAGCGTTGTATAAACGTAGTGCGTCAAAATGCGCTGCCGCAGGCGTTCGCAAGAAGGCCGCGTGGGAGCTTTGAGACTTGATCGGGGCTCGAAGCCTTCCGGCTAACCGGTGCAAGGCCGCAACGTCGCCGCCGAACAAGGTATAGGACTCACGAAAAGTCGTCACAATGCTGAAATTTTCCCACCGCTGCTGAATATTTCGCACCCGGCAGTAATCGTTCATGCGAATTTTGCGTGAGAATGCTCGATAAGCACCACACTCACTTTGGCACGGTCATTGCTTGAGTCGTGCCAGGAGCTTATTGGCGCACACAGGCATGAAGGAGAAATCAGCATGAACAAGATTGAGAAGTTTCTGGTCGCGACAGACCTCACGGATCAGGGAACGAAGGCGCTCGAGGGCGCCGCACGTCTCGCAAAAAAGTATAGCGTAACGCTGCTTGCCCTCCATGTCGTCGAGGGTTTCGATGAGCGCTACGAATTCGTCGTTGACGACATCAACAAGAAACTTGAGAAAGACGCGGAAGCGGCGTTTGCCGATGCGGTACAACCGATTGAGCGCGAGCTTCAAGCCCGGCTCAGAACGTCGGTAAAAAGCGGCTCGCCTTTGGAGAAGATTATCGGAACTCAGCTAGAGGAACAGGCGGACGTATTGGTGGTCGGTGTCGGCTCGGGCGATGCCGGAGCGATCGAATCTGGACGCCTCGGCCCTATCGCTCGCACGCTCGCCCACACCATTCCCGCGAGCATGCTCTTCGTGCGAGGCAAGCTGAATATGCCACTCAAAAACATTCTTGTGGCGACCGACTTTTCGGATTGCGCGGCGGACGCGCTCAGACGCGCCATAGAGTTGGCGAAGCTTCACGGCGTAGACACACTGACCGTTGTCCATGCGTATTCCGTGCCGGCGCCCGCCCCTCGCTATTACAAGTCCGTGTTGACCGATGAGCAACTCCACGAGCGAATGCGTCAATTTGCAGACCGGCGTTTCAACGAATGGATCAAGCCCGTCGAAACCCATGGAATCACCATACGCCCCGTGCTGTTGAAGGATGCAGCGTCCAAGGCCATCGCAGATCAAGCGAAAGCTGTCAATGCCGACCTCGTCGTAATCGGCACCCATGGCCGCACCTCCAGTTCTTCCGTTTTACTCGGCAGCGTTGCCGAACGTGTCGTTCGCGACGCGCCATGCAGCGTTTGGGCTGAGCGGATGCCCGGACGCGCACTCGGTTTTGCGCGCGCCATCTCCAGAATCATGGGCGTTGAGTAGGACATTCGCGGTTGGCACTCCCTCCCCTCAACACAGGGAGGGAGTGTTTTTTAAACAAGTAAACCCACCACCGCCTGAAGGCGAGGGTTTTCTCCCATCCCCGAGTGGGACAATAACAAGAGGTGGCGGCTCCGATGATCGTTCAAGCCATAGGCGGTCTTGGTGTCTTTCTGTTGGGTATGGCGTTGCTCACGGAAAACCTGAGCGCCATTTCAAGCCGCTCGCTGCGCCGCGCCATCGCGCGTTTCGCGGAGACGCCGGCAGGCGGTATCGCAACTGGAACAATCACTACCGCTATTATCCAATCCTCGACCGCGACGTCCGTCACTGCGGTTGGGCTGGTCAACGCGGGTATTATGACCTTCGATCAGGCGCTCGGCGTCATTCTTGGCGCTAACGCGGGGACGACGGTGACCGGCTGGCTCGTGGCAATGTTGGGGTTCAAGCTCGATATCGCCGGGTACATGCTGCCTCTCATTGCCTTTGGCGTCCTGCTTCGAATGTTGGGCCGCAGCCACCTCCGCCTTATTGGTATGGCGTGCGCGGGCTTTGGATTGATCTTTCTCGGTATCGATATTCTCCGCGAAGGCATGACGGGCTTGAGCGACGTTCTTACGCCCGATACATTTCCGCCGGACACCTTGACCAGCCGCGTGGCGCTCGTTGGACTTGGGGTGCTGTTGACACTGATAACGCAGTCGTCAAGTGCCGGCGTGGCGATGGCGCTTGCGGCTCTTGCGGCCGAACGGATTTCGTTCGTACAAGCGGCATGTCTTGTCATCGGATTCGATATCGGCACGACCATCACGGCTGTCATTGCCTCCATTGGTGGATCGGTCGCCGCAAAGCGCACGGTGGCTTCCCATGTGATCTTCAACCTTTGTACCGCAGTCGGAGCCTTTCTTTTGTTACCTTTATATGCCATGGGGCTGGAAGGGTGGATCGGTGTCGAAGTTTCCGCCTATCCCGAATTATCGCTTGTGGGCTTCCATACTCTATTCAATGTCCTCGGAGTCGCCGCGGTCATTCCGCTGGTGCCGGCATTCGCCCGGCTAGTCGTTCGTCTCGTGCCCGATCGCCAGTTAGACCCGGTTCGGTATCTGTCGCGAGCGCTCCAGCATAAAACCGACGAAGCGCTCGATATGGCGCTACGCGCGCTTCAGGAAACCGCGCAGGCATTGTTTGTCTCGCTGCAGCAGCGTATCGGCGAACCACGCTCGAGAAACGAGGTGCTCGCGGAGTTGGAGACGTTCAAGCGTTGGCACATGCAGATTGAAGACTATCTTGGCGATATCGGTCTGAAAGACAGCCTGCCGACCAGAGTGATGCGGCACGTTTCGGCCCTTCACGCGTCGAATCATATTGAGCGGCTGGTCGAACGCGGGCTTGAGGAAAAGCTCTGTGGCCGGATGTTCGACCACGAGGACGTCAGGGAATGCGCCCGACTCGCCAGCGAATCACTGGAACTGGCCTTGACGTGGATTAACAAACGCAGTGATGGCGCGTTGACCGACCGGCTTGCTGCCATATCGGCGTCACTTACGGAGCAACGGCGGGCGCTCCGGCCGCAATTGCTCACGCGCACCGCACGAGCGGAGCTCGATGTGGAGGATGCCGATTGTCTGTTGGAAACCCTCCATTGGCTCGATCGCGTGGCGTATCACGTTTGGCGTTTCGTGCATCATATGCAGCGGCAGCAGGTAAACGGTCACAGCCGTTGATTGGCGTGGACGTTGCTTCCTCACCCGCTACATCGTCGTCGTCAATGGCGTGACAGACTTAGCACATCGGGAGGAGTCACAGATGAAAACGATATTGAGGATTCTGGACGTCGACCTTTCACAAAAACTCAAGGGCAAGGACGACTACAAAACCAGACTTAAGACCCTTCAACTACAACTGCTCAAAATTCAGCGCTATCTCTACCAGCAACAACGAAAAGCGATCATCGTTTTCGAGGGCTGGGACGCAGCAGGCAAGGGCGGCTCCATCCGCAGGCTGGTGGAACGCCTCGATCCGCGCGGCTACGCCGTCCATCCGATCGGCGCGCCAAATGCCGAAGAGCGCTCGCGTCACTACCTACACCGGTTTTGGACCCGTCTGCCACAGCCCGGATCATTGGGCATCTTCGACCGAAGCTGGTACGGTAGGGTGCTGGTCGAGCGCGTTGAGGGACTGTGCGCGGAGGAAGCATGGCGGCGCGCCTATGACGAGATCAACGCCTTCGAGCGCATGCTGGTGGATGACGGCACACCTATCGTCAAACTCTTTCTCCATATATCGAAGCGTGAGCAGCTCAAGCGCTTCCGCGAACGGGAGAATGATCCCTTCAAGGACTGGAAGATCACCAAGGACGATTGGAACAACCGCAAGCATTGGACGGCATACGAGACGGCGATCGACGACATGTTCGCGCGCACGTCGACCCGGGAAGTTCCCTGGCATGTCATTCCGAGCGAGCACAAGTGGTTCGGTCGCGTTGAAGCACTCTCCACGATCGTCGATCACCTCTGTGGAAAGTGCGCCTTGTCCAAGAAATTACCTCAAGGGTGGAAAATCTTGAACGATTGATGTGGTAGCAAAGCGAAGAATCGCCCAAAACAATAGAGCGCGCGACTTTCAGACTTGGAGCATCGCCACGTGGTACACGTAACAGTATTCATTGCGAGCGGCATCATTGTGGTCCTGGCAGGTACCGCCCTCGCCCGCTATGCCGACGCCATCGCGGAAGCGACAAAACTCGGCCGCTTGTGGATCGGTTCAATCCTGCTGGCCGGGGCGACCTCGTTGCCCGAACTGGTGACAGACGTCACGGCGGTACGACTCGGCGCCGTCGATCTCGCGGTAGGCGACCTCTTCGGTTCGAGCATGGCCAACATGCTCATTCTTTCAGTCATCGATCTGGTTCCACCGCGCGGGCGTGTTCTTCAAAAGGCCGCGTTCGATCATGCCCTTGCTGCGACGCTGGCAATCATGCTCAACGCTCTCGCGGCGGTATTCATATTGATGCGACCGGAATTCACTATCCTCAGCGTCGGACCGGCTTCGATCCTGCTCTGCCTCGTTTATGTATTTGGAACGCGAGTCGTATTTCGCCATGTTACGCGGGCGGAACTCATCGTCCCCGATGCCGTAGTGCCCTCCGTCGAGACAAAAGAGACGCCACCTTCCCTGCGCCACGCCGTGAGCGGATTCGCGATTGCAAGCATCGTTGTACTCGGTTCAGCCCCGGCGTTTGCCTGGTCGGCCAAGGGCATCGCTGAAATGACCGGACTGGGCGATACCTTTGTGGGTACGTGGCTTGTCGGACTTACGACGTCGATGCCTGAACTTGTAGCTTCCTATGCCGCAGTGAGAATCGGCGCATTCGATATGGCAGTCGGAAACCTCTTCGGTTCGAACGCTCTCAACATGGCCGTATTCCTCCCATTGGATATCGCGCACCCCGGAAGCGTCTTCGCGGCTGCCGATCCAAACCACGCCATTTCAGCGCTCTTCGCCGTGGTACTCATGAGCCTTGGCCTCGCCGCGATCGTGTACCGGGCGAAGCGTCGCATCGCCGTGGTGGAGCCGGACAGCGTCCTCATGCTGATCGTGTATGCCTTCGCGCTCTGGCTGCTCTATCGACATACGGCTGGAGCGTAGCGCCTTGGTTTCGTGATCTTGGCTGCGGAAAGAATAACTTTCATCTTGTCATCCTCACGTTCGGTTTGGGCGCAAATGCCCGGCGCATCAACTTGAATACTTCGAGAACGGTGACCGGAATGGCAGCGAGGATGAGAACGCCAAGACATTCCTTTGTGCCCAATTCGCCGGTCTTCAGAAAACCTTCGAGGATGCCCGAGTGGTGGCTGTAAATCTGTAACCCAATAGTGAATAGCGCCACCATCGCCAGCCGGACATTCGACCAGAGGCCAACTTCCCACAATGTCTTTGTGCGGCTGCGGGAGGCGAACGCGCGAAGCACCTCGCCCATTACCAGCGTCGAGAATGCATACGTGCGCGCGCGCTCCAGCGAGTTTTCTTCATACAGCCCATAGAGAAAACCTGCGATCGTGCAGGCCGCCATTAGCGCACCGCTCACCAGCATCCAGGTGATGAAATCCTGATCGACGATCTCCTGACCCGGTTTCCGTGGCGGCGCCCGCAAGACCCCCTTGTCCGGCGGATCGGTCACGAGGGCGAGGGCAGGCAAGCCGTCGGTCACCAGGTTGATCCAGAGCAATTGAATGGGAACCAGCGGCAGCGGCCACCCAGCCAGCACGGCGATAGCCATGATCAGAATTTCGGCGACATTGCCGCTTAGTAAGTAAAGCAGGGTTTTGCGGATATTCTCGAAGGTCGCGCGGCCTTCCTCGATGGCGGAGACAATAGTGGCGAAGTTGTCATCGGTGATCACCATGGCGGAGGCGTCTTTGGCGACGTCGGTTCCGCTTTTGCCCATGGCGACGCCGATGTCGGCGCCCTTGAGGGCGGGAGCATCGTTCACCCCGTCACCGGTCATGGCAACCACCGCGCCGCGCGCCTTCCACGCGCGGACAATGCGCAGCTTGTGTTCGGGGCTGACCCGCGCGTAAACACGGATCGATTCGACGCGGCTGATGAGGCCAGATTCGCTCAAGCCGTCAAGCTCTGTTCCTGACATCACTTCGTTGTCTTCGCTGGCGATGCCGAGCGCTTGCGCTATGGCGAGCGCTGTTCGTGGATGATCGCCGGTGATCATCACGGGACGGATGCCCGCCTCGATGCAGGCTTGAACCGAGGCTTTCACTTCCGCTCGCGGCGGATCCTGCATACCCGCAAGACCAAGGAAGGTGAGCTCGCTCTCCGCATCCTCGTCAGCTTGAAGATTGCGGCAGGCTACCGCTAGCACACGCATACCGCGTCTCGCCATCTCGTCGTTGATGGATACAAGGCGTGTGCGCGTGTCAGAAGGCAGCGGCTGCACGCCGGTCCTTGTCAGGACGTTGACGCAGCGGGGAAGAATCGCTTCGGGAGCTCCCTTGACGTAGGCGACAGTTCCGGATTCCGCCTTGCGCACAATGGACATTCTTTTCCGCTCGGAATCGAATGGATGACTGACGATAACCGGTTCCTGTTGATCGATCATGTCCTGCGTAATTCCCGCCTTGGCTGCTGCCACAAGAAGCGCGCCTTCGGTCGGATCGCCCGCGATCTCGACGCTGCCTTCGGATTTCACAAGCCGCGCGGTCGAGCAGGCCGCTGCCGCCCACAGCGCTCGATAGGTGGAATCGGTGGCTCCGGGTTGATAGCGAGCGCCCTCGCGCGTCAGCTCGCCCTCCAGTCTGTATCCCTCGCCCTCGACAGTGATGTTGTCCTCGATGGTTCTGATCGTTCGTACGGTCATTTGGCCGACGGTCAGCGTTCCTGTCTTATCGGAGCAGATGACCGTCGTGCAGCCGAGCGTTTCGACGGATGCGAGCTTGCGTATCAGCGTTCCACGCCGCGCGAGACGCCGGACGCCGAGAGCAAGGGCGATCGTAACGACGGCAGGCAGCCCCTCAGGCACAGCGGCGACAGCGAGGCTGATACCCGTAAGGAGCATCTCGATGGCGCCGACGCCGCGAATAAGTCCAAGGATGATGACGAGAACGACGACCGCGCCCGATCCGACTACGAGCCACCGGCCGAAGACTTTCAAACGCGCCTGAAGAGGCGTTTCCCCTTCGTCGGCTTGCTGAACGAGCGTGGCGATTTTTCCCAGCTCTGTATTCGATCCTGTCCCAACGACAATGCCCTCCACCGTTCCCGCGGCGACAATCGTGCCCGCAAAGAGCATGTTGGTCCGGTCCCCGAGCGCGGCATTCGCAATATTGAGCGCAGCGGTGGTTTTTTCCACCGGCTCAGACTCGCCGGTGAGCGCGGCTTCGACGGCCCTTACTTCGGAAGCTTGTGCCAGCCGCAGATCGGCCGGCGCTTTGTCACCGGCTTCGACCATCACCAGGTCGCCGGGTACCAGCTCCGGGGCTGGAACGATAGCTGGAACGCCATGACGGCGCACGCGGGCATTGGGGACGCTGAGTTTTCGCAACGCGTCGAGGGCATCGGCAGCGCGCCGCTCCTGAAAGAATCCAATCACGCCATTGATGGCGACGATCACCATGATCGCGATCGCATCGCTCAATTCGCCGAGCATGGCGGACATGATGGCCGCGCCGATAAGTACGCCCACGAGCAGATTGGCGAATTGATCGAGGAGCATCTTGAAACGGGATCGCCCGCGAGCTTGTGCCAATTCATTGCGTCCGAATTGATCGAGACGTCTGGCCGCTTCAGGAGAGTCCAGGCCGTTCTTGGTATCCGTTGTCAGCGCAGTAGCCGTTTCTTCGACGGTGAGAGTATGCCAGCGTTGCGACGGCATTAATGGCTGGTTCTGGGGCATGTGTCACTCGTGGGGCGTCGGGATTGATTCGGGTGCTGTCGCGCCAGCGCGCCACAGATGCCGGCTCTGCCAGCGCCGCCAGATGACGTAAAGGACGGGTATGATGAAAAGTGTGAGGATCGTCAGGGAAACAAGTCCGCCCCACATGGGGGCCGCGATGCGTTTGGCGATGTCGGCGCCCGTGCCATCGGAAATCATCACCGGGATAAGGCCGATGATGTTCATGCCGACGGTCATCACGATCGGACGCACGCGCAGCGACGCCGACTCGACGGCCATCGGCAGAAGCTCGCCCGGCGTGCGCAATTTCCCCGCATCACGCCAGGCATGGAACCCCTGATCGAGGTACATCACCATGACAGATGCGGTTTCGGCCGCCACGCCGACCAGCGCAATCATGCCGACATAGACCGCGATCGAAGTGTTGTAGCCGAACGCCGCCATCAACCAAATGGAACCCACGAGCGCGAAGGGAACCGACGTCATGACCAGCAGCGCCTGCACCATGCCTTTGAAATTGACGTACAAAATCGCAAGGATGATGAGCAGCGTCAGGGGAATGACATATGCCAGGCGCTCACGGATGCGTTCAAGAAATTCATATTGCCCCGTCCACAGCAGTCTATATCCAGCCGGCAGATCGAAATGCTCCGCCACGGCTTTCTTGGCGTCGTCCACGTAGCCGCCGATGTCGCGTCCCTCCACATCGACGTATACCCAACCGGTGAGCGATCCGCCCTCGTCCTTGATCATCGGCGGACCCATGACCGCCTCAAATCGCCCAAGCTGGGCGAGCGGCACATGGCCGCCGCGCTCCGCCCCATTCGATGAAGCATTCATGTCATCACCAGCGCTGCCGCTCATCACCGGGACAAGCACGCGACCAAGGGCGTCGGGATCGTCGCGCAAGTCGCGTGGATAGCGGACATTGATCGTATAACGCTCGCGGCCTTCGATCGTGCGGGCGATATCCATGCCGCCGATGGCGGTTTCGACCACGTCGAGCACGTCCATGACGGTCAGTCCATAGCGCGCGATTTCGGCGCGATCAGGGATGAAATCGTAATAGAAGCCGCCGAGTTCACGCTCGGCATAGACGCTGCGCGTTCCCGGAACGTTTCGCAGGACGCTTTCGAGGTGCTCGCCGATGTTCGCGATTTTCTCGAGATCGGGGCCGAAGACCTTGATGCCCACTGGCGTGCGGATACCGGTGGTGAGCATGTCCACTCGCGCCTTGACGGGCATGGTCCAGGCACCTTGAAAACCCGGGGTTTCGACGGCCTTTGCCATTTCTTCCCGCAAACGTTCGGGCGTCATGCCCTCGCGCCACTCGGAGCGCGGCTTGAGCTGTACTACTGTTTCGATCATGGAAAGCGGGGCGGGATCCGTCGGCGTTTCGGCGCGCCCGGCTTTGCCGAAAACCGACTGCACTTCCGGAAAACTTTTCAACACACGATCCTGGATGGCGACCACACGCTTGGCTTCCTCGATCGAGATGCCCGGTACGCTGACGGGCATGTAGAGGAACGAGCCCTCATCCAGGGGCGGCATGAACTCGGACCCGAGACTTATAAAAATCGGCGCTGTAATGCCGACAGCAATGACCACCACGCCAAGAAACGCCAATCGCCAGTGGAGCACGAAGGCAAGAGCGGGCTGGTAGATGCGTATGAAGAAGCGATTGATGGGATTCTTCTGCTCCGGCATGATTTTCCCGCGGATCAGGAGAATCATCAGCGCCGGCACAAGCGTCACGGAAAGGACGGCCGCGAACGCCATGGAAAAGGTCTTGGTAAAGGCGAGCGGTTTGAACAGGCGGCCTTCCTGCGCTTCAAGGGCGAAGACCGGCAGGAAGGAAATGGCGATGATGAGCAGCGAGCCGAAGATCGCCGGTCCGACCTCCTTGGCGGCGTCAAGAATGATCTCAATCCGTTTGGCTTGCGGCCCCGCGCGCTCAAGTTTCTTGTGGGCGTTCTCGACGAGCACGACGGCGGCGTCGACCATGTCGCCGATGGCGATGATAATGCCCGCGAGTGACATGATGTTCGACGTGAGCCCCATGAAATACATCGGCACGAACGCCAGCACCACCGCCACCGGAAGCATGAGCACCGCCACCAGCGATGAGCGGAAATGCAGCAGGAACACGACGATCATCAGGGAGACGACGATGCCGACTTGGATGAGTGCGTCGCGGAGCGTCGCAACCGAGTCGCGAATCAGTGTCGAGCGGTCATAGGTGGTGACCAATTCGACGCCTTCGGGGAACGTCGGGCGGATTTCCTCGATGCGTTCCTTGACGCGGTCGATCACGTCGAGGGCGTTTTCGCCAAAGCGCATCACCACGATGCCGCCGGCGGTCTCGCCTTCGCCGTTGAGTTCGGCGAACCCCCGGCGAATGTTCCCGCCCACCTGCACCCGGCCGATATCGCTTATCCTGACCGGTGTCCCGAGGCTGTCGGTACCGACGACGACCTTCTCGATATCGGCCGCGTTCTGAATATATCCGCGGCCACGGACGGCGTATTCATGCTCGGCGAACTCGATTGTGCGGCCGCCCACATCCGCATTCGACATCTGAATGGCCGCAATAATGTCTCTGACGGAAATGTTGTAGGCCAACAAACGGGCCGGGTCGACGGTTACCTGATATTGCTTCTCGTAGCCGCCGACGGACGCGACCTCGGCAACGCCGGGAACGGACGTCAACGCGTAGCGCAGATGCCAGTCCTGAAAGGAACGCAGCTCGGCAAGGTCGTGCTTGCCGCTGCGGTCAACCAGCGCGTACTCGAAAACCCAACCGACGCCGGTGGCGTCGGGGCCGATCTGCGGCGTGACATCTGGTGGCAGCTTACCCTGAAGTTTCGAGAGATATTCGAGCGTGCGGCTGCGCGCCCAATAGATATCCGTGCCGTCCTCGAAGATCACGTAGACGAAGGACATTCCGAACATGGTGAAGCCGCGCACGGCCTTGACCTTCGGCGCGCCGAGAAAGCCGGTGACAATCGGATAGGTGATCTGATCTTCGACCAGCGTTGGGCTACGCCCCATCCATTCGGTAAAAACGATGACCTGTGTATCCGAGAGGTCGGGAACCGCGTCGAGCGCGGTGTTCTTGATGCTCCAGAGGCCAGCGAGGGCCGCGAGCAACGTTACCGCAATCACCATGCCCCGGTGGCGGCCACACCAATCGATGATCGTCTTGATCATAGCTTAGTGTCCCGTGTGGCCAGGTTTGCCTCCGACAGCGGCCGCGGAACGGAGGCGGCTCTCGGAGTCGAGCATGAACTGGGCGCGGACGACGACCTCTTCGCCCTCGCGGATACCTTCGAGCACGATGATCTGGTCCGCGGCACGGGCGCCAGTGCGCACCTGCCTCGGCTCAAACATTCCTTCGGACGTTTTCACGAATGCAATCTGCCGCACGCCGGTGTCGATGACCGAGTCCGAGGGAATGATAATGGCTTCGGGGAGGGGGATGTCGAAAGTGGCCGTTCCATAAGCGCCGGGGCGAAGCTTGCGTTCGTCGTTCGAAAGCTCGAGACGCGCCTTGACCGTACGTGTTGCGGGATTCACCACGGGCGAGATGAAGGCGACCTGCGCCTCGAATGTTTCTGTCCCGCCGACAGGGGTAAAGCGCGCCTGCAGTTCTGTTTTAATGAAGGGGAGTTCGTATTCATAAATGTCGGCCAGTATCCAAACGCGCGAGAGGTCGGCGATCGTATAGAGCTCCATCTCCGGTTCGATGAACATCCCCGGAATCGCCATCTTGGCGATTACCGTGCCGTCGCGCGGAGCACGGATGGTGACCGCGCGCTGGATCTGTTCCGTGCGCTCGATTTCGGCAATGACGTCATCGGGGACATCCCAGAGCTTGAGCCGTGTCCGCGCAGCCGAGAGCACGTCAGCCGCCAACGTGTCCGTACTCTGCTTGGAGCGGCGCAGTGCGATTAGGAATTCCTGCTGGGCGTTGACCAGATCGGGGCTGTAGACGGAGATCAGGGGATCACCCTTTCGCACCTCCTGCCCGATGTAGGACGTAAAATATTCTTCGATCCACGCCTCCCATTTGACGTGGACATGGGACTCGCGGGTTTCATCGGTGCGGACGATACCCACCGTGCGGACCGTTTTCGTCAGCGCCTGACGTTTCGCCAAGGTTGTGCGAACGCCGAAGAGCTGCATGCGATCGACCGCGAGTTCCACGTTGGCATAGCCCGGTACGGCGCGTGATGGTTGCTCTGGTTTCCGGGTTTCTGCGGAATCGGCGCGCTCATGACCGGCATGTTCCTGGGCGCGATGAGCATCGTGCTGTTCAAGAGCGAGGACGATGAGCGCCGCTATGGGCCAAGCCGCGATTTTCATTTCACATCTCCCAACCTTCCAAAGTCGAGGGCGCACAGCGCCTCGAGTTCCGCAGTCGCAGAATCGCGAATCATTTCCTGGTATGCACGCCCCTCTCGAAACGCGAGCAACGAGCGCCTCGCCTCGACGACGTCCATGAAAGAAGCGCCGCCGGTGGAGTAGGACTGCCGGGTGGCGCTAACGATTTCTTCGACACGGGGAATCAATGTGTCCTTGAAGAGCGCCGCTTGGCGCGCGCTATCCCGCGCCATAGAGAGCTGCAGGATGACGTTGGCCGCAATGTCGTCCTTGCGGGCGCGCAACATGGCTTGCGCAGCGCGTACACCCGCTCCAGCCTCCTCGATGCCGGCGCGAATTCTCCGCAATTGAAGAGGCAGCGTCAGCATGCCCTCAAACATGCGCTCCATCGATCCGACGATGTTGAACGACAGTTCGAAGTCCGGCAGGTAAGCCTTGCGCGCAAGTTCGAGCGCGTGTTCCCTGCCCTGAACTTCGGCGGCCATGGCCTGAAGTTCTTTATTACGCTCGGCGGCAAGGGCGAGAACCTCGTCATCGCGTTCCGGCAGGGCTCGCGGCTTGTTCTCAACTTGCGGGCGCAGCGAAGTTTTCGGCGGACGGGACAGCAACGCGTTGAGCTTCGCGAGGGCCGGAGGGCGTTCAGCTTGCCGCATTTTGAGGTCGTTGTCCGCCATGGCGAGATCGGCTTCGGCCATGCTCACCTCAGCCTGACCCGCCATGCCGGTGGCTAGCATGGTTCGTAATGATTCGGCGAAGTCCTGATGGAGGGTGAGGTTCTCCTGCGCGATGCCCATGGCGGTGTCGATGTATACAAGCTCGTACCACGCCATGAGCACGTCGGCCTGCAACATGAACTTGGTGTTCTCGAAGCGCATGCCCGCAGCCATCGCTTCCTGCAGGGCAACCTTTCCCGCTGTTTCCAGCTTCCCGGGAAATGGGACCATCTGGGAGATGCCAAGCGTCGTGCGATCCCAGCTCGACATCATCTCCTTGGAAAAAAGGTAACCGTAAGTGAAGCGCGGATCGTCGAGCGACGCCATCTGCGGCACGCGTTCTATCGCCATCTTCCATTCGAAGTAGGCGGCCTCCAGCATGGCGTTCGAATTGAAGGCGTAGTAAAGGACGTCAGCTTCGGTCGCTTCTTCCTCAAGCGGCGGCAACTCGCGCTTGTCATGTGGCATTTGAAAACGCGCGCCTTCACCTTCGAGACGAGAACGCTCGTCGTTCTCACCGGGGATCGCACAACTCATGCCTGTAAACAACAGTAGACCATACGACGTTATCCGGAGGCATCTCCTCCACGGACAGACGACCCTGGAATTGTTCTCTGCCATGGAGTTGAGCTTTGCAGTGATCCCCGGAGACATTGGCAATGCCGCGGGATTTGAGTAAGCAATCGGTGTGCCATCGACGAAACGCGTCAATGGCGCCGAGAATCGCTGAATAAGCCTTTGTGTGTTCCGGCCGACGTTGCGCAAGTGGGGATTTTTTCGCGTCGTAGGGGATTTATCCCCACGTATCTCGATATTGCCAACAACGAGTTTCGCCAGAAAAATGGCGGCCTTTCCCTATTCTTGCGCCAATGCGGGCCGTTACTCGTCCAATCGCAAATGTTCGTTGTTGCGATACCTTGGCACAGCAAGTGCTCTCGTCTCCGGTCGTTCACACGAAGGAAACCGGATGAAGATTCAATTCCTTGGCGCAACTCGTACCGTGACCGGCTCCCGCTTCCTTTTAAAAGAGGACAAGACGTCAATTCTCGTCGATTGCGGCCTTTTTCAAGGGCGGAAAGAGTGGCGCCAACGAAATTGGGAGCCGTTTCCGGTCGATCCGCGGTCCATCGATGCGGCGTTCCTCACTCACGCCCATATCGATCATTCGGGCTATCTGCCGAGGCTGTATCAAGAAGGGTTTCGCGGTCCGGTGTATTGCACGGCTGGCACCGCGGCGTTACTGGATATTCTCTTGCGTGATTCCGCTCATTTACAGGAAGAAGAAGCTGCCTACGCGAACAAGAAGGGTTACTCGAGGCACCGCCCGGCACTACCTCTCTATACGACACAGGACGCGGAATGTGTCCTTCAACAGGTTCGAAACGTAGAGTTCGGCGCGCCGCGAGCATTCGGGCCCTTCACGGCGACCTTCTCCTCGGCCGGACACATTCTCGGCTCGGCATTCATCAGTATCGCCGCGCATGGCCGAAAGATTCTTTTCTCCGGCGATGTGGGACGCTACGACGCCGAAGTCACGAATCCTCCATCCGATATGCCAGAAACGGACGTGCTCCTGCTCGAATCCACCTATGGGAATCGTAGTCACGATCATGAAGGCACCGAACAAACGCTTGCCCGAATCATCAACACCACCTATCACCGCTGCGGCGTTGTCCTCGCGCCGGCGTTCTCCGTCGGACGCTGCCAGACGTTGCTTTATTACATCAGGAAACTCGAGGAGAGCGGGGCCATCCCGCGGCGCCCGGTCTATATCGATAGCCCGATGGCCGTGGACGCCACAGAGATTTATGTCGAACATGCGCGCGACCCCAACATCAGGATTCCCCTTTCAACGGATCCCGAACATTGCGCGATCAAATGTTCGGAAGCCCACTTTGTCCGCACCCGGGAGGAATCCCTCAGACTGAACAGTCTCGAGGGTTCCTGCATCATCATCTCCGCCAATGGCATGGCCACCGGGGGACGAGTGCTGCACCATCTGCGCCGCCTGCTCCCGAGCCCGAAGCACACTGTTCTCTTCGTCGGCTATCAGGCCGAGGGAACGCGCGGACGGGCGCTGGTGGACGGAACGAAGATGATCAAAATCCACGGGCAATACGTCGACGTCAATGCACGCATTGAAAGTGTTGACCACTTCTCCGCCCACGCTGACGCCAATGACTTGATCACATGGGTGTGCACGGCGCCACGGCCGCCGCAGACGATCTATCTTGTCCATGGAGAGCCCGATGCGCAGGAGGTTCTTGCTTCAAGGTTGAAGGCTGACGTGTTTGCCAACGTTGTCATTCCCGATTACCGCGAGGAGTTCGATGTCTGACTCTTGTGTTCATACGAGCGCCGCCCAACAGTCGGCATTGCATAACATCGCACGGCTTCGGCGCATCGGCATCGACACTTCCCATGAATTGGTTGTGTTCATGCCGCAGAGCTGCCTTGTTTGCCGCTCGGAGGGCTTCGAGGCGCAGACGCAGGTGCGCGTTCGCCTCAACGGCCGGAGTATCATTGCCCGGCTGAATGTTATCACCTCTGACATCCTTGCCGACGGCGAGGCAGGCTTGTCCGAATCCGCGTGGAGCGCCCTCGGCGCGGCGAATGGCGATCTCGGAAGGTTCGAACATCCCGATCCGCTGGAATCCTTGGAGCTGGTTCGGGGAAAGCTCTATGGGAAGCCCTTCGACCGGAAAGCATTGAAGACGATTTTCGATGACGTTCTGGCCGGGCGATATCTGGATGTTCATCTTGCCTCATTCGTGCTCGCCTGCGGACCCGGCAGACTCGATTTCGAAGAGATGGTTCACCTTACCTCGGCAATGGTCGACGCGGGCGACCGTCTCGACTGGAACAGGCAGATTGTTGCCGACAAACACTGTGTCGGCGGACTGCCAGGCAATCGCACCACCATGATTGTCGTCCCCATCGTCGCTGCCGCCGGACTGACTATTCCTAAAACCTCTTCACGCGC
Organism: Planctomycetaceae bacterium; assembly: GCA_013360495.1. Taxonomy (GTDB): domain Bacteria; phylum Planctomycetota; class UBA8742; order UBA2392; family JABWBM01; genus JABWBM01. The sequence goes on along the minus strand of JABWBM010000019.1, from coordinate 8,024 downwards.
CATCACCTCGCCTGCCGGAACCGCCGATGTTATGGAGACGCTTGCTCCGGTGAACCTTGATCTTCAGGCCATGCGCCGAGTCGTCGAAAGGGAAGGCGGCTGCATTGCGTGGGGAGGCTCCGTCAGCCTGAGCCCCGTTGACGATCTTCTGATCCGGGTGGAACGCGCAATCGACATCGACAGCGAAGGAACGCTGATCGCATCGGTGCTTTCAAAAAAGAAAGCGGCCGGGTCAACACATGTGGTCATTGATATTCCTGTTGGTCCGACGGCAAAGGTGCGCACGGAGGCCGCTGCGCGGAAATTGGCGACAGAATTGGCGGCTGTCGGTCACGCCATCGGGTTGTCGGTTGAAACGATGATTTCTGACGGATCGCAGCCTGTGGGCAATGGCATCGGTCCGGCACTGGAGGCTCGCGACGTCCTCGCCGTCCTCCGCGGAGATGCAAACGCTCCCATTGACCTTCGCGAGCGCGCCCTTGCATTGGCTGCTCGGCTGCTGGAACTCGGCGGCGCAGCATCGGCAGGCCAGGGCATTCGTCGCGCACGGGACATTCTCGACAGCGGCCTTGCCTGGAAAAAGTTTCAGGCGATTTGCGAAGCACAAGGCGGGATGAAAGACCCGCCGCGCGCTCCGATCACCTGCGACATTACCTCCCGATATACGGGGCAGGTGAAGGCAATTCACAACCGTCAGATCGCCCGCGCCGCAAAGCTCGCGGGCGCGCCGGAAGCCAAGGCCGCGGGCGTCGACTTGCACGTCAAAACCGGGAATCGTGTCGAGCGAGGGCAACCGCTTTTCACCATCCACGCCGAAACGGAGGGCGAGCTTCTGTATGCGCGAACCTATGTCGAGAGTCATCCGTTGATCGTTGACGTCGGGGGTGTGCCATGAAACCGCTCCTGTTCTCATTGCCGGGAAATGAGCGCATGACGCAGGCACTTGCTCGACATCTTCATGCCGAGATCGGCCAGCTCGCGCTCAAACGCTTTCCTGACGGTGAAACACTGGTGCGCTTTGATACACCGGTTGATGGATGTGAGATTGCGCTCGTTTGTACGCTCATCCACCCCGACGACAAAGTATTGCCATTACTCCTCGCCGCCGGTACGGCGCGCGATCTCGGCGCCAAGAGTATCGGCCTTGTGGCCCCGTATCTCGCCTATCTCAGACAAGACCAGCGTTTTCACCGCGGCGAGGGTATTACATCAAAGTATTTTGCGAGGATTGTGTCGGCGCATTTCGACTGGTTGGTGACGGTTGATCCCCATCTCCACCGCTATCGCCATCTCGGCGATATCTACGCCATTCCGACGGAAGTCGCACATTCAACCCACGCCATCGCGGCATGGATTCGCGCCAACGTTGATGCTCCATTGATCATCGGGCCAGACAGTGAAAGCGAGCAATGGGTTTCGGCCGTTGCGCGTGAGGTCGACGCACCCTATGTCGTACTCAACAAGGTGCGCAAAGGTGATCGCGATGTTGAGATTACGGCGCCCGATCTTGGCCGGTGGTCGCAACGAACGCCAGTCCTGGTTGATGACATCGTTTCTACGGCCCGGACGATGATCAGAGTAGCAGAGCAGTTGAAGCAACGCGGCGTCACGAACCTCGTTTGCATCGGCGTACACGCGATCTTCGTCGGTCAAGCTTATGCTGAATTGAAAGCCGCCGGAGCAAACCGCATCGTCACAACCAATACCGTCTACCACGAATCGAATGTTATCGAGATGGCTCCGGTACTAGCGGATGCGATACATGGTATAGGTTGATTACCGCGATCTGATCCGTGACCGCCAGATTCCTGCTGATCGGATGTCGAATCGCGCCCTTACCTTCGAGTCTTCATGGGTCAACTTCGACACAAACTGGAAGACGAACCCGCCCGTCCACACTTCCTGATCACCGAACCGTGGTGGGATGCCGGCTGATAACCAAAACTGGCGATCGACCATTGGTAGGAATACTGGCATGTACCTTGAATGCCAAAAAGTAATTGAATCTGACGCCGACGAAAAATGCTCTGAAAACACCCCCAAACCTTGTTGACAGACCTTGTTGACAGGTGACTTTTTCCCAGAAAATGCAAAACCCGCATACCACACGAAAGCCATGTAATATGCGGGTTTTTAGCTGGTCGGGGTGACAGGATTTGAACCTGCGGCCCCTACGTCCCGAACGTAGTGCTCTACCAGGCTGAGCTACACCCCGGTTGTTTTACCGGTTAACCGCGACGGGTATTCGAATCAGCATTTCCTCACGCGCGGCCATTCACAAAAGCTTGCCAATAGCCAAAGCTTGCCAATAGCCGCGCACTATAGCTTCGCGTGCTCCGAACGCCATGAGCTTTGAAGTCTCAAGTCTCTATCGAAAGAACAAAGGATCGTGATCCGCTCGTGTGGGTCCAGATATCTGTCGTCCATGCGACAAGGCCATTTTCCACAGAGGCACATCGCCGCTGGACCTCTGAAACGCGCTTGTTCGGAACAAACGCCGGAAGCCCGACGTATCTTCTGCCTTACGAACACGCACGCTACCGGCCCGAACGGTCCGGGTACTCTGGCTTGGCCGGGCGCTTGGGCGGATTTTTTTCAAGCTCGGCCAGCAGATGCTCGATCGCTTTCTCAAGCTGCGGGTCGCCGCCATTGAGACGCTTGGCTGGGTCGTCGAGAACTTCGATGTCCGGCGCCACACCCTCGTTCTCCACAATCCATTTTCCTTCAGTGTCAAAGATGCCGAAGGTCGGCGCAGTGACAAACCCGCTGTCAACCAAGTCAGGGTTGCCGGTAATACCGATCAACCCGCCCCAGGTGGTGGTGCCGATCAGCGGCCCGAGCTTTTCCATCCGGAAATAGAGCGGGAAGGCGTCGCCGCCCGAACCCGAAGGCCCGTTGATCAGCATCGCCATCGGTATATCACCGGCGCCGGAATATGGCGTTTTCCAGATGCGTCCCGTGCGCGTACCCCAGTAATTAATGGTCGGACGCTTGAGATATTCGATGAAGCGGTCAGGAATCTGGCCGCCGCTGTTGAAGCGTTCGTCGACGACGACAGCGTCCTTATAGGTTTGGCTCTGGAATTGGCGCACCAGTTGTCCCTGCCCTCCGGTTCCCGTATCGGGGACATGCACATAGCCGATGCGTCCGCCGGATGCGAGCTCAACCTTCTTGCGGTTGCGCTCGACGCCTTCGAGGTAACGCAGGCGTCCCTCGCTCGCGAGCGTCGTCACCAATACGTCGCGCGCTCCGTCGAACGAAGGCTGGCTATTCACGGTGAGCATGACGGTTTCGCCGGCGAGTCCGGCGAAGGCTGCCCAAGGTTCCTTCGTGACGTCGAGCGATATACCGTTGACGGCGAGCAGGTAGTCGCCTGCCTTCACGTTCGCGCCCTGTTCCGACAGGGGCGAGCGCGTCCCGGCATCCCACGGCGCGGTCTCCACAATGCGCTTGATCTGGACATGGCCGTTGACGATGGCGAAGTCGCAGCCGAGCATGCCGGTCGCGCGCCGCGGCTCCTCTTCGAAATCGCCGCCGCCACGGTACACGTGGCCCGCGTTCAGCTCGCTGAGCATTTCTCCGAGCACGTAATTCACGTCCCAGCGTGTGACGCAGGCGTCGAGCAGCGGCTCATAGCGGCGTTTCATCTCCGGCCAATCGACCCCGTGCAAACCGGGGTCATAGAAATAGTCGCGCTCGATGCGCCACGCGTCGTTGAAAATCTGGCGCCACTCGGCCCGGGGATCAACCATCGCTTCGAGGTTCTTGAAGTCGAGGATGTGTTCGGCCTTGGCGTTGGGCTGGAGTTTGATCAGGACGTGGTTCTTGCGGTTGAAGACGAGGATGTGCTTTCCATCTGCGGCAATATCGAAGCCACGCGCGCCTTCGAAGACGGTTTTTTCCTCGCGCGCCTTCAGGTCGTAGTAGACGATCGCGGACCTGGCTTTGGATTCCTCGTCATCGTCCGAATACCCGGCGGTTGACTGCTTGATATAGAGCACTTTGCCCGAAACAGCCTTGAGCGCGCTGTAATTGTTGACCTCCGGCGGGAGCACGACGCCGCGCCGCTCGAAGTCATCGAAAGCGATCTCCACAGGCTTCGGCGGTTTGCGCTTGACGGGAGTATCTTCCTCCTCCTCTGCTTTGCCTTCGGTCTCTTCCGCGGCATCGGGACGTCGCGGACGCTCGCGGCGTTGCAGATCGGAATTCGTGGACGCTTCCCGCATACGGGACTCCTTCTCGTCCGCGCCGTCGCCCTCGCTTTCACCATCACCCTCGGACTTCTTCTTGTCCAGCTCGGAATCATTGCGCGGAGCGATGGGCGATGGGACATCGTCTCGCAGCGGAACAGCGATAATCCGGCGCATGTTGGTATACACCCAGGTGTGATCGATATCGCTATACAGCGGACGGCCGAATTCCCGTTTCGAAATGTAGTAGAGGTACTTGCCGTCGGGGTCGAAGGCCGGGCTGCTGTCGTTGTAATACGCCGACGTGACTTGCCGCAGCTTGTTCTCGGCCGTGTCGTAGATGAAGATCGCTTCATAGGTGTTCGTCGCCTCAGTGGCATAGGCGAACCAGCGGCTATCGGCGGACCAGCTCACTTCGAACGCGCGAAGCTCGCCTTCATATTTGGAAAGGCACTGATCCACCTTGGTTGTCGTTCCAGCTTCGACGTCGTGTACCCAAACCTGCATGATCTGGTCGATGAAGACGATCTTTTTACTATCGGGCGACCATTGCGGGTAATAACGGAACCCCGGCCCGAGCTTCGTCAGGATGCGTTCCTCGCCGCGTCCTTCCAGCGGTCGTAGAGCAAGTTCGTATTCCCCCGTACGGTCGGTGAAATACGCCACCGTCTTGCCGTCAGGGGATATGGCGGGGGTGCGTTCGGCGATGCCGGATGTTTGCGTCAGGTTGAGCGTGACGCCGTGTTCCTTCGGCATGCTGAAAATATCGCCGCGAGCTGCCACGACGAATCGCTTGGCCGACGGCGAAACATCCACGTCGCCCGCAAGCTTCGACACATTCTCGATGCGCGGCTTTAGGGTGATGTGATCGGTGAGCACGCGAATGGAGACCTCTTCGTACTTCGAGGTTTTCAGGTCGAGGATGTTGAGCTTGCCGCCGCACTCGAAGACGATCGAATCGCCGCCGATGGCCGGAAAGCGCACGTCCATGGTCTCGAATTTCGTGACTTGCGTGAACGAGCCAGACGCTACGTCGCAACGCCAGATGTTATTGCGCTTGTTGTCATCGCGGTCGGAGACGAAGTAGAGTGAATCGCCGTGCCACATCGGCTGGGAGCTGTTGGCATTTTCACGGACCAGCACGCGCGAGGTGAGTTTCTCGAGATTGAAGATCCAGATGTCAGAGGTGTTGCCGCCACGGTAACGTTTCCATGTGCGGAAATCGTTGGTGATTGGAACGTAGGCGAGGATGGAGCCGCCGGGCGCGATCGTACCGAACGCGCCGTAGGGAACGGGGAGCTTTTCGGCAAGACCCCCTTGGGTGGATATCGAATAGAGCTGCGTTCCCTTTTCGATGCCGCCGTCACGCGCTGACGCGATCAGGACCGAGCGCCCATCCGGCGTCCAGTCGTTGACGCGATCTTCCGCCGGGTGGTAGGTCAGGCGGCGGGGGATTCCGCCGGTGATCGGCATGATGTAGGCATCTTCGTTGCCGTCGTAGTTCCCGGTGAAGGCGATCTCATTGCCGTCGGGTGAGAAGCGCGGGAAGGCTTCTTCGCCTTTTGCCGTTGTCAGGCGTCTGGCGTCGCCTCCCGCGCGCGGGGCGATCCAAATGTCGCCGGCATAGACGAAGACGATGTGGCGATCGGAGATGTCGGGGTAGCGCAACATGCGCGCGTCGATGGCTCCTTCGATGGAGGCGGAAGCCGGGTTCCGGTCGCGCGAAGGTTCCTCGCCGGCCATCCACGTTTTTCCGGACGGATAGTTTGGCGTCGTCGGTTGCGCCGAACACCCCACCAGAAGAATCACGCCAAGCAACGTCCCATACAGATGCCTCATGTCTGCCTCCTTTTGCGTCTTCGACTACCCGTTTGGCGCATGCTAGGCCGGAAAACCTCCCATGCAAAGCCAAACATACGAGAATTGGTAAGCTCAAGGCTGATGCAAAGTCGACAAATTTCAACTTGCCGTCATTCCGGCGGAAGCCGGAATCCATCTTTCTGTGGGGCTCTGGATACCGGCTTTCGCCGGTATGACGTTCCAGAGGGGCTTTGCAGAGGAGGCCTGAGGGTAAATGGTACGCTTTTGATCGTCGCCGCCCCCAGTCCATGTGATAAAATGGCAGACCGGTCAGGGGTGCTGTTATGAGCTATGCCGAAGTCATGGGCGCGCTCACCGGCGAACGCCGGGGATTAAGCGAAGCGGAACTTGCTCCGCTCGTCGCCGATTTGCTCGACGATCGCATGCCGCTTGCGCAGGCAGGCGCCTTGCTGATCGCGCTTCGCATGAAGGATGAATCGGTGACGGAGGTTGTCACGCTCGCCAAAGCGATTTCCCAGAAAACCCGCCGTATCGAGGTCAAGCGCCGCCCGCTCGCCGCCATCGACATCGTGAGTCTCGACGGCGCGCAGGCATCGAGCGCCATGCTGGGCGCTGCGCTTACTGTCGGTGGTGCCGGTTTCCCAACCGTCCAGCACGGCAGCATGGCCGGGGCCGAGACGCGCGCGTCGAGTACCGAACCCGGAATCGCCGACCTGCTCGCGGCCCTCGACGTCAACCTGCATCTTCCGCGCGGGGCCGTCGCCGACGGCATCGATAAGACCGGCTATGGTTTTATGCTGGCGCGCTACTCCTGCGCTTCGTTGGGGCAGTTGACATCGGTGTTCCGTGAACTAACGGTCCCGACGATTTTCAATCTCGCCGCCCCCTTTGCCAATCCGGCCATGCCCGAAGTCCGGATCGTGGCGGTCACCGATCCCGAGTCTGTCGGTCGCACGGCGGAGGCGCTCAGACTCTTTGGCGCGCAGCGCGGCTATGTGTTCTGCCTTGAGGACGATGTGCTGACCCGTGCCGGCAAGATCGCGCTCTTCGAAAAACGCGGCTCGCAGACTTTCGATTTCCGCGCCCGCGACCACGGGCTTTCGGAAATCGCGCTGCAATGGCCGAGCGGCAGCGCCGCCGATCAGGCGCGGGAGTTGGACGCGACTTTGCGCGGGAAGTCGAGCGGGCCGATGGTCGAGCTTATGGTGTTGACCGCCGGGCTGACGTTGCATGCCCTTGGCGCCGCGCCGACGTTGGCCAAGTCGTTCGCCATGGCCCGTGAATCGCTCACCCAGCGTAAAGCCGAGAACGTCCTCGCCGCAATTCGCAAAGCCTACGCTACGGCGGAAGTCACCGACGACGGCCGGACGTCCAAGGTGCATTGGTAGAGTTACACATCCACTTGCCGGTCATGTCTTATGCCGCGGTTCCCTTTTCCAATTCCAAGAAAGTCCCGATTTGGCGTGCCACTGTTCGGCATAAGCGGTTTCGTTCTTGTCCTTGCATTATTTTTTCGGGGAGACGCCCAAGAACTGGATGAGAAAATATCACGCCTGTTGGAAAATGGAGCGACATGCAATGCTGTGGTTGTCGACGTTGAAAAAGGGAGAAGGCATAACTATTTTTTGGTTGCGGAGTATTCGGTCAATCAAAAAAAATATGTCGCGTATATCAGAACAAAAGAGGAGATTTACGAGCGCAAAGATGCGGCGATTGGAGATATCCATTCGATCGTATATTGGATTCCTGACCCATCGATCTACGAAGCCGATACCAATGAACAAGAGCTTGAGAGTATGCGCAAGCAGTCGAAGTTGTCGTTTCCCGCGTGGCTCATTCCTGTGAGTTTTGTTCTTGCATGTTTGGGGCTGCTTCTTGAAGCAATCGCATGGATGCGTACGCTGGCAGGCCGTTGAAAAACGGCCTGATATCCGAACCATGGATGGTTCGGCGTTTCGCGAGGTTCGTAAAACCGAGCGAAACGGGAGTTATGGCGAATTCACTTCGCCATAA
>JABWBM010000018.1 GCA_013360495.1 Planctomycetaceae bacterium | reverse complement strand
GCCAGCAAGCAGGTGGATCTCTTCGACCTCGAGGTCGAGCGTCCCTACGAGCCCGGGCTCTTCTGGCGGCCCGAAAGCGCCGAGATCCGCGCATGGAACGAGGAGGCCAAGGCCAAGGCCTGGATCAAGGCGAACCCGTCCGCGCAGCAGCCGCCAATGTTCGCGTGGCTGTGATCGTCAACGCCAGCAACAGCGTCAAAGCTGACGATTACGACGTTGACGCGCTCAAGAAAATTTTCCTCAAGCAATCGACCGCTTGGCCCGACAAGGATAAAACAGAAATCACGCCTTACCAACTCGCAAGCGGCACCGACGAGGCCGACGTGTTCCGTAAGGAAGTGCTCGGCAAAGATGCCAAAGAACTGAGCAAGTACTGGAGCGACAAGAAAGCCGATGACGGGACTTCCGAACCGATCTCGAAAAAGACCTCGGACGAGATATACAAGCTTGTGGCGAAAGACGCGAGCGCGATCGGCTACATCAACTCCAGCTATTACGACGGGTTAACAGACGAGCAAAAGAAAGCCGTCAAGGTGCTTCGGACCATCGGATAACGACACGCCGCAATGGGATTCTCCGTGCCACTCATTCGTCAATTGGCTTCCACTCACACAGGAACTCGCGTATGGGCTTGTTAAAAGAATTCAAAGAGTTCGCGAGCAAGGGTAGCGTCGTCGATCTCGCCGTCGGCGTGATCCTTGGCGCGGCCTTCGGCAAGATCGTCTCATCGTTCGTCGCCGATATGCTGATGCCATTGATCGGCATGGTTCTCGGCAAGGTGGACATCAAGGGGCTGTTCTTCGACCTCTCCGGCAGGGGCTACACCACGATCGAGGAAGCGAAGGCCGCCGGAGCCGCAACGCTCAACTACGGCCTTTTCATCACGGCCGCCATCGACTTTATATTGATCGCCTTCGCGCTCTTCCTGTTCGTGCGGACGATCAACCGGATCAAGCGCCTGAACGAGGCGCCCGCTCCGGCAGCTTCCCCCACCACGAAATCTTGTCCGCGCTGCTGCTCGGCCATCGCCGTCAAGGCGACCCGCTGCCCGAACTGTACGTCCGACCTGTCTTCGTAACCCCGGAGAGAACGTGACCGCATCCGCGACGGCTGGGACGCCTCCACTTCTCGTCTACATCGGCGGGTCAGGACGCAGCGGCTCGACGTTGCTCGACTTGCTCCTCGGCAATCATTCGCGGATACAGTCCCTCGGCGAGTTCGACTTCTTCGACCGCTACGCCCACGGCATCGCACAACACTTCTGTACCTGCGGCGTTCCCGTCCCCCAATGCCCCTTCTGGCTTAACGTCCAGGACACCATGCGCGAAACCGGACAGTCTGACGCTCCAACCCTCGCCACAAGCCACGCAACGTTCGCGCCGCTCTCGTACCGCTCACCCCGCAAGTTCGTGGAGGCTTTCGCCCTCATTTCTGGCTCCCGTACTCTCTACAGCCTTGCAAGCGCCTTTGTCCGCGATCATCTCTTGGCAGCACGGGAATCGATGCGGTGGTACGACGCGGTTCGCCACGCCACGGGAAAGCCCATCATCGTCGATTCATCGAAAGGCGCCGCGCGTTTCAAAACGCTCTACCTGCTCGACCCACTCAACACGCGCATGATTTTCTTGCTGCGCGATGGCCGCGCGGTCGCCAACTCGCTGATGAAGCTCTCGCATACCAAAGGCAAGCCGCTCACCATCGAGCAAGCTGCCCGGACATGGAAACGGCATGTAAGCAACGCGCTCTGGGTGCGCTTGAGCGTCCCCACACGCAGCATGCTCACAGTCCGCTACGAAGAGCTTTGCACATCGGCTGAACCGGTACTGCGAGCCATCTGCGACTTCATCGGCGTCGGGTTTGAACCGGCTATGCTCGAACTGAACAAAAACGTCGCACACATCGTCGGCGGCAACCCCATGCGCATGCGCCGCGATGAGTCAGCCATTGCGCTCGATGAACGCTGGCGGCAGGAATTGACAACGGAGAACCTGAACGTTTTCGATCGCATCGCCGGCAAGCTCAACCGCAAACTCGGCTACTTCTGATTCGCCTTTTCCGTATCGCCGAGTTTTTTCAGCACGTTCGCCAGCTCCTTCGGCAGCTTCGCCGTCAGGTCCATGCGTTTGCCGGTGAAAGGATGCGTGAAGACCAACCGCTTCGCGTGCAGGAATTGGCGATCCAGGCTCATTTTTTCGCGCAAGTATCGATTCCCCGCTTTGTCTCCATAAACCTTGTCCCCGGCCACGGGACAATTGATGTGCGCAAGGTGCACACGGATCTGATGGCTGCGGCCCGTGAAAATTCTGACGTTGAGCAGCGCGATATCGCCCCAGCGCTCTTCGACCTTGTAATGGGTCAGCGCTTCCATCGCGTCATCGTCGTCGCTCACGCGCACACGCCGCCCACGCACTTCTCCATGCTCCTCCAGCGGAGCGTCAATCTCTCCCTCCCGCTCACGAGGAACGCCGCAGGTGAGCACGGCGTAATACTTCTCGATCTCGCCGCGCCGGATCATTTCGTGCAGCGCTTCCAATGCTCTCTGTGTCCGGCCAAAAAGCACCAACCCCGACGTATGCCTATCAAGGCGATGAACGGCGGAAGCGTCCACGGCGTCTTTGGCCTTCGAGCGCGGCACATGCTTCCGGACATGATGCTGTAGGGTCAACTCGTCGTCGCGGCCCATATTGACGAGCATGTCGCCGGGCTTGGCGACGCAGAGAATATCGTCGTCCTGATGGATGACGGCGAAGCTCTGGCGGCCAGCGGCTTGCTGCCGCGGTTTTTGGTAGAACCGGCGCTTGCGCCACTCGTCTCGTCCATCGCGTACGGCCATCGATGGACATATCACCACAAAGACTCATAGATTGGAACTGCTGCAAAATATTTTCTCCAAACTCTCCGCCTCGAGATATTCTGATGCTTGGGAGTTTTCATGTCTCAGGCATCCGTACGCAATCCGCGTTTCGCGGGCCTCTTCTATCCCGAAGACGAGCGGGAATTGCACGACTTCGTAGAGCGCATGCTGGTTGCCTACGTTCCGCCGTCCAAGACGACACTCGCTTGCCGGGGTTGCTTCGTTCCCCATGCGGGCTACATCTACTCTGGCGAATGCGCAGCGAAGACATTTGCGCTAGTCGAAATCCCCGACGACGTGATCATCCTGCACACCAAACATGTGCGCGAAGGTCCGCCGCTGGCCATCTCGCATTATGACTATTGGCGCACGCCGCTCGGCATGGTGCCGCGCGCCGCCGATATCGCCGGGGAACTTGCCCAGATCGGGCCTGCGAAGCCCGATACACTGGCGGAAGACGAAGAGCACGCCGGCGAAGTCGTGCTCCCGTTCCTGCAAATGCTGAACAACAGCGTGCGTGTGTGCGTCGTCGCCGTCGCGCACCTCGACAAAACGACGCTCAAACAGTTCGGTCAATCCCTCGCCGAGGTGTGCGGCAAACGCGACACGCTCATCGTCGCCAGCACCGACATGAATCACTACGCTTCCCGCAAGGATACTGAGCGCCTCGACGACATCGCCCTCGAACGCATGGAGGCCCTCGACCCCGACGGCCTGATGGACGTCGTCAACGCGAATCACATCAGCATGTGCGGAGCAGCCGCCACTGCCGCCATGATGCACGCCTGCATCGCCCTTGGCTGCGACGAGCTTGTGGTGGTGGATCACTGTGATTCGGGCGATGCGAGCGGCGATTACGAACGCGTCGTCGGATACGCGTCCGGCTACATACGGTAGCCCCCGCGACGGCTTAAACCAGCCTGTGCGCTTCGTTGCTACGTCACCGTGTGAAACTTACCGCCATGCCCATGCCGCCGCTCACGCAGAGCGTCGCCACGCCGGCCTTGCTGCCTCTGCGCTTCATCTCGTGCAGCAGCGTCACCACGATGCGCGCTCCGGTACACCCAATGGGGTGGCCGAGCGCGATGGCGCCGCCGTTGACATTGAGGCGCTCCATGGGGAGTTTCATCTCGCGGTCGCAGGCCAGCACTTGCGCCGCAAACGCCTCGTTGAGCTCGATCAGGTCGTAGCCCCCGACGTTGCGGCCGGTTTTCTTTTCGAGCTTTTGCAACGCCGGCACCGGGCCAATGCCCATGATGGCGGGGTCGACGCCCACCTGCGCCCAGTGCTCGAAAGTGGCGAGCGGCGCGAAACCGAGCGCCTTGGCTTTGGATTCCTTCATTAATAGAAGCGCGGCGGCGCCGTCGGTGATGCCCGACGAGTTGGCGGCCGTCACCGTCCCCGCCTTATCGAACACCGGCGGAAGCTTGGCGAGCGATTCCAGTTTGACGCCATCGCGGGCGTGCTCGTCGGTTGCGAAGCTCGTCTTGCTGCCCTTGCGGTCGGTCATTTCGACTGGGGAGATTTCGTCGTTAAAGCGCCCTGCCTTGCGGGCGGCCTCGCACTTGCTCTGCGAGCTGACGGCGAATTCGTCTTGCTCGGTGCGGCTAATGTTGTGCTTTTTGGCCAAGGTCTCAGCGGTTTCGCCCATGAGCTTGTTGGAGAGCGGACACTCAAAGCCGTCCTTGTACATGGCGTCCACGAGCTTCGCGTGGCCGAGGCGCAAACCCTCACGCATGTTGGGGATCATGAAGGGCATGTTCGACATGGACTCGACGCCGCCCGCAATTGCGACCTCGTTCTCGCCAAGCTGGATCGACTGCGCGGCTGCGACGATGGCGCGCAGGCCCGAGGCGCAAGCCTGATTGATCGTCCACGCGGGCGAGGTTTCGGGAATGCCGGAGCGCACGGTGATCTGGCGCGCGGGGTTTGGGCCGCTCGATGCCTGACGGCCGTGGCCAAAGAACAATTCGGTGATCAACTTCGGGTCGACGCCGGAACGCTGAATCAGCCCCTTGACGGCAAAGACGCCGAGATCCGGGGCGCTATAGTTTTTCAATGTGCCGAGGTAGGCGCCAATGGGTGTGCGCACGGCATGGGTGATGACGACATTGTCCACGGGTGTCCTTTCGGGTATGGTTGCCTAGGGAAAGAGTTTAACCACGGAGCGCACGGAGAACACGGAGAAGACGAAGATTTTTCACCACGGGGGGCACAGGGAAACACGGGGAGAATGAAGAAAAGACGTTTATCCACAGATGTCGCAGATGTTCGCAGATAAGAAAAAAGCGATCATTCTTCCATCTGCGTCAATCTGCGTTCATCTGTGGAAAAGCTCTTCTCTTTTTCTTTGCGCCTCCGGCCCGCTGAAACTTCGGCGTACAAGTTGCGGTGAAAACCCTTTCCTTCCCCGTGAATCCCCGTGTCCCCCGTGGTAAAAACTCTTTCACTCCGTGGTAAATGTCAAAGGGGGTTTTTATATGAGTCTCTTAGTCGCCGGATCCATCGCCTTTGACACCATCGAGACGCCATTCGGCAAGCGCGCGCGCATCCTCGGCGGGGCGGCAGTGCACTTCAGCTTTTCCGCGAGCTACCTCACGAGCGTCATCGCCATCGGCATCATTGGACGCGACTTCCCGAAAGCCAACATCGATCTACTTACCAAGCGCGGCATCGACACCTCGGGCATCGTCCACGCAAAGGACGACACCTTCAACTGGAGCGGCCGCTACGTGGGCGATATGAACGAGGCCGAGACCGTCGAGGTCAACCTCAACTCCTTCGGGACGTTCAAGCCGAAGCTTTCACCAACGCACGCCGCGACGCCATATATTTTCCTCGGCAACAGCCACCCGCTCACGCAGCTTTCGGTGGTGGAGCAGGCAACGTCGCCAAAGCTGATCGTCGCCGATACCATGAACCTCTGGATCACGTCGGCGCGCAAGGACCTCGAAAAGCTGCTCTCGCGCATCGATGGCGTGGTGATGAACGATGGCGAGGCGCGGATGCTGACGGGCGAGCATAGCCTCGTTCGCGCGGCGCGCGCGTTACTCAAACACGGACTCAAACTTGTGATTATCAAAAAGGGCGAGCACGGCGCGCTCGCCATGACGCCCGACTACACCATCGTCGTGCCAGCCTACCCGACCGAAGCCGTCGTCGACCCCACGGGCGCTGGCGACAGCTTCGCGGGCGGCGTGATGGGCTACCTTGCGCTCGCGGGCGAACTCAACCCCGGAACCCTTCGCAAGGCGCTACGCTATGGCACGGTAACGGCCAGCTTTCAGGTGGAGGACTTCGGCCTTGAGCGGCACCTGAGTCTTGGCCGCGCCGACATCGAACAACGGTTGATTCACTTCGAAGCGATGACATAGGAGACTCCACCGCAGAGGCGCGGAGGAAGATAAAGAAATTTATCCGCAGATGAACGCTGATAAACGCAGATAAAGACAACAAAAAGGCGATCATAAGAACATAAAGCACGAATTCATTTCGTTCTTTCATATTCGGATTTTCTCATCCGCGTTCATTTGCCTTTATCCGCGGCAGAGCTTCATTTCTCTGCGGCTCTGCGGTAAAGAATCTTATTCTTCCTCGTCGAGAAAGATCAGCGTCAGGCGCGCGGAAGGTTCGGGCGGAAGTTGAACGTCCTCGCTCGGCGCGCTGGGGCTTGGCGCGCTCGAACCCGGCGCGCTTCCTCCACCAGCTCCGGCACCACCCCCTGATGACGCGCTTGCGGTTCCCGCATCGCGGCGGAACACCGCGCGGAAGCGTTTGGTGATCTTGTCGATCTTGGCGGAGCTCTCGACGGTGAAAAAGCGGCTGCGGGTTGTGAGGAAGGGTTTGAGTTCCTTGTAAACTTTTTCCCAGTCGGGGTTATCAAAGTCCGCCACGGATTGGGCGCCACCCCCTGTGTCTTCCGGGTCGGCGGGATTCGTTTTTATCCGGTTGTAAAACGCGACTGCGGACGCGATATGGGCGTCAAGGAACGCGAAATCGTCCTCTTCGTCCTTTTCACCCTCGCCCTCATCCGTCTCCTCCTCGAAGTCTGGAGGAGATTCATTTTCTTCTTCATTGCTAATGGCCTTTGCTCCCCGGTCGCGGGCCTCGATGATTTCCGTCGCCATGGTGTGATCCAGGCTAGGGCTGAACGCCAGGAGTATTTCGAGCGGCGCCGTATTGATGTTGATCTTGCCGTCGCCCCAGATAGTCAAGTAATCGACCAGCGGCAGCGGATCGCGGGATTGCGACGTCATCTTTTCCCCCTTGGCCCGCTCCCTCTCAAGCTCATAAAGATGCCGTTCCTTCGGCGACAGCGGTTTGCCCGTAGCAGGATGCTTGTCGATGTCGGTCTTTTCCGGTTCCTCTTCCGGTTCGTCCTGGTGGCGCAGAATGTTCTGATCGGGACCGTAGAGCAGTTCCCGGCTCATCTCCTCAGCATTGAGGAGTTCATTGAGCGTCAGCAGTTTGTAAGGCGACTGCTTCTTGATGTTGACGACCGCTTCCTTTTCGGCGTTGAACGTGGCTACATCCCCTTGGTCAAACTCGTCGGCTTCGAGATAATCGATCACGCCCTTGGTCACTTTGTCCACGTCGATATCGCCAGCCTCCATTGAGGAATAAATCTTCTCCTCGTTGCCGTATTCATCCACCACCACGAGCCGCTCGTCCTTGCGCCGCACGATCTGGATCAGGCGCTTGTAAATGTCCGCGATCTTCTCGCGCGTGAGGATGTCATCAGCGGTCTCGCCCGGTTTCGGTGTCTGGAGCGGCGGATCGTAGAGCAGCAGCAGGATGTTGAATTTTCCGGCCTCGTCCGATACGCGCACGTCGACTTCGGCCCCGCCGGGAAAATCGTTGCCGGTCTGGCCGAAAAGTTTGTCGTCACCCTCAACGCGATAGTCGACCTTGCCTGCCCAGCCCTCGCCCACGCTGTCGTATTCGAATTGGTCATCGAGGGCGATCTGCGCGCGGCCACGGTAGATGCCGCCACGAGCAAGCCAGTATGCGCTGACCTCGTCGCGCTGGTTGTTGGCGATTCGGGCGTAGACCGTGGCGGTGTAGATGTAGTGATTGGCAATGATCAGATAGATGATCATCACCACCAGCGTGATCAACAGCGCGATCCCGCGCCGCCCCCTGCGCCGACGGCTCAATAAATGTGGCGCGATCCGCTGCACACTGCTCCTTCCCGGACTTCCGCCACCAAGGCTGTGCGTCGAACCCCGGTCCATATCTAACGCACGGTGGCGGCTGGGGTTGGGTGGAAAGTCAGACACGGCCTACGCTCCGTTCACCGATGGCCTTTTCAAGTCTGGCCATGTCGCTTGACGAATAACGGCCTATGGTCTTCATCTCGCCCCGGTCGGTGAAAAGCAACGCCGCTTCGATGGTCTGTGGCGTCTGGCCGGTGTTCGTAAGAAGCCGGAACAGACCCAGAACGTAGCCCTCCAATTGATGCACATAGTCTGGATCATCGCCGCCCGTCTTGTAATCGACGATGCGCCAGATACCCGGCTGAAGCTCGTAGGCAAGGTCCAACGCGCGATTGTAGGTGACCTCGCCCGCCTCCATGCTGAACCGCTGTTCCGTGAGAACTCTTGGCGGGAGCGTTCCGAGCGTCTCGAGCGCGCGCTCGACGTGCCCTGCGGCGCGCGCCCTGTCGTCGTCGCTGAATTCATATGCGCCACGAAGCGCCTTCGTGCCAAGCTCCACCAGTTGCGGAGGCGTGGCGGCGCGCTTCCCACGCGCATACTGTTCGAGGGCGGCATGCACCAGCGTGCCGAATGAGCGTTGCTGTTCGCCCGCAGGCGTCTTCCCGAAGTAAAAGACGCGTTCTTCCGCGCTTTCAGCCCGCAATGCCGGAGGCGCTTGAATCGGGGATGCGAGATTATGCGCGCTTGCGCCCAACTCAATCCCCGCACTTTCCGAGCGTTCTGCGGCGAGCAGCGCATCGCGCAACCGTTCAATCTTTCCCGCATCGCCGGGCTGGACGATTCTTGGTTCGGTCAAGGCGTGAATGACCACGTTAGGCGCGAGCGTTTTGTCGCCGAGACTTGTCCGCAGGCGGGAAAGCGCAGTCTCCCGGAATGGCTCGAAGCTGTCGAGCGTGCCATGCGTCGGCAGGCCGAGCGCGGCGAGCAAAATCCGCTGCATCGTCACCTTGCCGGTATCGGGTTCGGCGGCGGAATCGCCGGTATTCTTTTTATTCGAAGGCGAGATCGATACTGTCGCCACGACGCAGCGCTTGGCGCGCGTCCATGCGACATAGAGAAGACGGCGATACTCGGCAGCCTGTAATGCCTTCGCGCGCTCACCGATCAGACGCCGCGCGAAGGGCTGATATTCGGGATCGGCGTCGCGGGAATTGGGTTCAGGCTTAACGGCAAGAAGAGGCTTCGGCCCGCGTTCGTACATGAGCGGCGCGTTGTCGCCCGTCGCGCCGTGATGCAAGAAGGGGAGCACGACGGCCTCAAACTCGCGGCCCTTCGAGGCATGAATGGTCATGATACGCACGCCGGCGTGGGCGTCGCCGGGCTCGCCTTCCGCCTCGTCGATTTCATCGTCCATCCGCTCCTTGAGCCACATGGCGAAGGCGCCGGGTGACGGGCCCGACGTTTCCTCGAACGTATCCGCCATATCCATCAATTTGAGAAGATTGGCGTCGCGCTGGTGTTTTCCGGCCCCGCTATCGTGCGCCCATGCGCCGGACTCGTCGAAGACGCGCTGGATCAACTGCCGCAAGGGCGTGATCCCCGCCACATCGCGCCATCCTTGGAAGCGTTTGATTGCTGCCCGAAGCCGCCGGGTATCGTCGGCGGAAAGAGCCTTGGGCCACGATGTTTGGTCGCATGCGACTTCGTACAACGATGTGCGTTTACCGCCGGCATCCGTTGCGCCGCGGACCAGAAGCAGCAGCGCTTCATCGCTCACCGCGCAGAGCGACGAGCGCAGAAGCCCGAGCATGGCCAGGTCGTCGCGCGGATTCGCAAGCGCCGCCAGCGTCGTGAAGAGATCATATGTTTCCTGCTGGGAAAAGAGCGCTTTACCGCCACTCACGGCATAGGGAATGCCCCGCGCCGCGAACACCATCTGCAAAACGGGAATGGCACGATGGGTGGGAACAAGCACAGCTATCTGGTCAAACGGAATGCCGCGGCCCCCTTGAGCTTCGGAAGCGTTCAGCGTTGCGGTAATGAACGCAGCGGCAGCCTCCGCCTCGTTGGCGCTGGCTTCAAGCCGCAGCTCTTTCTCTCCATGTTCGCCGCTATTGCCGGGTTTGTCCTCATTATCGTTGTCATCGTCACGATCGGCGGCTCTGGACAAGAGCGGAACGATGTCCACCTCGCCGGGAGCGTCACCTTCGTGATGGCAATGCAGCGGCCCGGGCGCGGCGTCGAACTCGTTGCGTTCGCGCGCGGGTTCGCCATCTGCCCCGCGAAGATCGAAGACGGCATCAAAGAGAGCGTTGCCACACACGAGAGGCGCTGCCAGCGAGCGGAAGTTGGTATCGAGGGGAATCAGGCCGAGGCCGACTTGCTTCGAGAACGCCCGGGGATCGAGCGGCTCTCCGTCGTAAGGATCGGCGGGCGCGCCAGCATGGGCGGAGTTGCGCTCGCACACAAGACTTTCCGCCTGACGGAAGATGGAGACATCCGCGCCTCGGAAGCGATAGATGGATTGCTTCTCGTCGCCCACGACAAAAAGGTTCGTCTCGCCGGCCCCGGCGATACGGCGGATGATGTCCCATTGCACCGGGTCGGTGTCTTGAAACTCGTCAACCATAAGGTAGCTGATGCCTTCCGACAGCGCGCGGCAAAGCGCGTCATCTCGCATCAATCGCGCGCTCTGGATCTTGAGGTCGCTGAAATCGAGCGCGCCGTGCTTCTCGTCGTCATAGGCCGCGAGCATCTCGGGCATGAGCGCCCCAAGCGCCCTGAGCAGCCCCGCGTTGCGCCGCTCTGCGGTGGGATCAATCTTGCACGCCGCCAAAGTCTCCTTCAGAAAGTCATTGATAAAGGCCGTCACGTCTTTGACATCGAAGCCTGCGGCTTTCCACGCCGATGGCTTGCCTCTGTTGAGCTGAAATTCGCTTTGGTACGAAAAGTCCGGATCGTCAAGCAAGCGCTCGATCTTCCGCACTGCTTGTGCGCGTTGGTCGTCGGGGTGATCCGCGAGAATTTCTTGCGCTGCCGTTGCATGTTCATCAAGGCGTGCATGAATGTCGTATTCGTCCAGCAATCGTTGGTACTCGACTGATTGACGCGAGTTGATTGCTCGACAGTATTCTTCAATCGCGCCCTCGTCCGCGAAGTTCCCCCACGCTTCGAATGCTCCGGCAATCGTCGCGCGTTCACGGCAAAGCTGGCGCAATAACGAGCGAACCGTATAGGGAGCGAGCCAGTCATTGAGCGCGACAAAAGCCTCAAGCGCCGGCCCGCGCTCGCCGCGCTCGAGCGCCGTTGACCACTCGCCCATGGCGCCCTCAACGGCGGCATCGAGCGTATCCGCCGTTTGTTGCTCGTCGAGCACGGCAAAGCCCGGTTCGACTCCGGCTTCGAGGGAGCACTGCCCGAGCAACGAGCGGCAGAAACTGTCGATCGTTCCGATGCGATGGAGGTGAAAGCGCGATTGCGCTTCGCGCAGCGCGTCAAGCCGCTTGTCGCGGTCCTCGCATTCCGGCGCGTCCTCAAGCTCGGCGATGCGCTCATGCAGCAGGCGCGAAACCCGTGTCGCCATCTCCTGAGCCGCCTTGCGCGTAAATGTGATCGCGACGATCTGCTCGAGCCTCGCCTTTCCACTTTCCAAGAGCAACAAGATGCGGCTTGCCAACACCGTCGTTTTCCCCGTCCCGGCGCCCGCGCGAACGGCAATGAAGCGATGCGGGACGGTGGACATCGCCGCCAGTTGGGCGGGCGTACATTGAGCAAGGTACTGTGGCCGTGGCGCGCGCGCGCTCTTCATAGCGCCTCCGGGAAGTAAACGCCGAGTTGATCGCGCAACTCCGCGCCGCGCTGATGAAGCCGGCGCTGCTTCTCGTGGCGCACCTGACATGCGCCACGATAGCCGCAATAGGCGCAAGACTTCTCGCCATCCACCAGCGTCGGATGAAAACGCCCGGCCTTCATAGCGGCGAAGAGCGCGGACAGCCGCGCCGGCAAATGCTCGTTGAGCAGTTCGTCCGGCTGCTTCCACTGCTTCCGGTTGTCCTCGCCGGCGAGGGCGGTTTTGACTTCGGGCACGACGTACGCGCCGTCAACGGCAAACTCCGTGATATCGGCGAGCTTGTGATAGAAGAAGCCGCCCGCTGCGAGACCGCCGGCAGCGGCGAGCGCGAACTTCTGGTACACGGGAAGCTGGAAGCGCGTGCCGCTCTTGATACCCGCGTTGAGTGAACTCCTTCCGCTCTTGTAATCGCGCACCACGACGAAGCGCGGCTCGTTCCCGGCCACCAGCACGTCAACGCGGTCGATGGACCCGCGCAGCGATATCTTCGAGCCGTCGTTGAGCTTGAACTCCAGTGGTTTCGCATCGCTCTCCTCCTTCCGGCCCAACTCGTATTCGAGCAGCCACGGGAAAAGCCCCAGCCCCTGATGTTTGCGCTCACATGCGAGGAAGTTCGACAATTCCGAGCGCAGCGCAGCCCCCTCGCTCAAACTCGCGAGCGTCCGCCCCACCCAGCGCCGCCAGCTCGCAGCGGTGATCCGGCAGTCCCGCGCGCAAACCTCGAATGTCTCCCGCAAAAGCGCCAGAGCCGGCTTTTTGCTCAACACCTCGAAGCGTTCGAGGCTCAACAGCGGGAGTTTTGTGCCATTCGCTTCGACGTGAATGGAGCCCCCATCGTCCTGAAGTATCTCGCGTATCTTGAGAAATGCTTGCTCCAGAACCGCATGCAGCAGCGTTCCCTTCTCCATCGGGCTGACATCCGCTTCGGGCAGGTTCGGCTCGTCGACGCCCAACCCGTATTTGAAGAAGTATTTCAGCGGACATGCGGCGTAGGTCTCGATCGCCGATGGCGAATACAACGGCGTTTCCTTGTACCGCTCGGCCATCACCGTCCGGCCCGCGTCGCCAAGATGGCCCTCAAAGGGCGACTCAACCAATTCCGCGTGGTCGCGCTCGAGTGTGGCGGCCATACCCGCGAGCGCCGGAGCGAACCACTCAGGCCTCATCGCATCTTTGCCCCTGCCGGTCATGGCGGGCTTGTCAGCCAGCATGCGTTGCACGTCGCGCTGTGAAATCGGAGCGTTCGTCCCGGATATTTCTGTCGAATCCCCAATGCAACGTTCAAGCCGCGCAAGGGGGAGCGACGGCGCGCGTTCGGCATCGTCAACATGTTTCGCCCGGGAGAGGTACAGATGCTCCTTCCCGAGAAGTGACGCGAACAGATGCAGATAGAGCGATGCTGGCTCAACATCGCGGGTAAGGGCGAGAACTTGCTCGTCGCGCAGGTTGCCGGCATATGTGGCGATGCGATGGGGCAGGTAGATGTTCTCCGGGTCCGGGAATGGCAACTCGCCGTCGACCAGCCCGCAAACGAAAAGGTGCGGCACATCGAGCGAACGAGCATCGGCGATCCCCAGCAGACGGACGTGGCCCGGACAGTGGCCGCGATTGATGCTCGTGGCGTCAAGCACGTCGCACAGGTCGAGAAAGAGCGAGCGGGCATCCCGCGCGCCGCCTTCGCCGTAACGCCGGTGGATACCTTCGAGTTGCGCGAAGAGTTCTGCGAAGTGTTCGAAGCCGGATTGAAGCAGTGTGGAGCGCGGAGTGCGGAGTGCGGAGTCAGAACTTGTCCTCAACTCCTGCTGCGCGAGCAACGCAACGCGCTTTGCCATCTCCGCGTCATCGGCAAGCTTCCCGATGCGCGCGAGAAAGCCGCCCATGGTTGCTGCGCAGCCAAGCTCGGCGAGGCGTTGCAACAAAGGCTCGGCCGCCTTGATGACCGGTTCGCCGATCTCGTTCGCCTGAGCCGCCTTCCCAAGCGGCTCGAGCCAGCCGGTCTCCAAAGATTGCGACGGCACGCCCGCGATCACACGCGCCGTCCGCGCGGCGTTTGTCAGTTCGTCGAGGAAGCGATCCCATGTCTGCCGTTCATTGCCACACAGCTTCGCCAGCCCCGTCAAAAATGGCGAACGCAGCGCGACCAGCGTCTTCTCGCGCTCCAGCCCGTGGACGCAAGCGTCAACAAGGGCGAGCAACGACGCAACAGCGGGCGAGCGCCGGAGGCTTTCGCCCTTGGCGGGCGCAGCAGGAACCGCCGCAAGCTCGAAAAGCGGAAGCGCGCGCCGTTGCTGCTCCAGGGTGACGAAACACACCGCGATGTCGTCGAGCGGGACGTTCTGTTCGATGTGCAGCCGCTTGATGCGCTCAATGGCGGCGTTGACCTCGTCGCGTTCGGTGGGAGCGATCGAACAGTGCGGAGTGCGGAGTACAGAGTGCGGAGTCGGAAGACCTTGCACGTAAGCCTCAACCAATTCCGTCTGCCCCATTGCAACATCCCACGCAACCGGCTTGCACACCCGCTCGAATAGCGCATGCGCCGGACGGGCGGCCAATTCGACGTCGCTCGCCGGGTCACTGGAGCGGGTGATCATCACGGCGACGGGCGCCGCGCGAAGCACGGCCTCGATGAACCGCTCCTGCGAAGGGCCGAGGCGGTAGATATCGTCCACGATCACTAACGCCGTTGACGAAAACAGCTCGCGGCACAGGGGCGCGAGCCGCCATTCGAGCTCGGCCTCGTCCACCAGCCCTTCCTTATGCAGGCTTTCGTGCAGCGTCGAGAGCGTCTCGCGCACCAGCTTGAGGCGGCGCGCCAACGCCGGGTCAGCCTTCGTCTCGATCACCATCAATTGGTGGTCCCGTTCGTTTTCCGGCAGGGCAACGCGCACGCGCCTGAGCGCCTGACGCATCTGGTCGATGGCGCCACGCAAGGGTTCGCGCCCGGTCCGCGCGCGCATGGCTCGGGCAAGCAGCATGTCGGCGGTAAGAGCGCCGGGAACGTCAAAGCCCGCCTCTCTCCCAAGGTGGCGCGCGAATCCGTCAATGGTGCCGAAAAAACCCGCGGGCAGCGCGCCACGCCGTTTCACAGCCATCGAATGAACCGCGCGCGCGCGCGCGTCGCTATCGGTGAGATAGTGGATGGCCGAGCGGTAAATGTCGCGGGAGAAATGGCGTTCAAGTGTTTCGAGGACGAGCGCCGTCGAGGACGCCGCGAAGGGCAGACGATAGTGGACGATGCCGCTCATGGCCGTAGATTACCACAGGTACGGCACGAGCGGCACCCGACATGCGCGTATGGCCAAACCTAAAATGGTTGTTGGATTCGTCCGTCATGCCGACGAAAGTCGGCATCCAGCGACTACGAGAAATCGATTGTCACATCTGGATTCCGGCTTTCGCCGGAATGACGGTGGAAATCACATTTTCAATTTAGGATCGGTATGAGACCACAAACGCGAAATGCAAATTTGACCACAAAAAAGCGTTCCCGCTTTCGCGGGAACGGCAAGAACGCACTCTTCTTGAATCCGCCTTAGGAGCGGTCGTCGGGCGGGACGATATCGGTGATGCGGATGCAGAAGTTCTCGTTGAGCACGAGGACTTCGCCCTTGGCCACCAGACGGTCATTGACCAGAATATCGAGGGGGTCGCCGGCGAGCTTGTCCAACTCAACCACCGATCCGTCCTTCATCGCGAGGATTTCCTCGACGCTCTTCTTGGCATTGCCGAGCACCACCTGAACCTTCAACTCGACATCGCCGAGGAGGCTCTGGATTTCGCCGCCGGAACCGCTGGCGGCTGCTCCGCTGGAGTCGAAGCTCTGGAAGGAGGCGGGCTGGGCATCCTTGGCGGCTGCCGCGCTCAGAATCGAGTCGACTCCCCCACCTTCGGCGGCAGGCTGGGCGGCTTCGCCCCCGCCAAGACCGGCTTCCTTGAGAAGGTCGTCGATATTTCCCTGATCGAAAGCAGCCATATCCGGCTCTCCAATTGCCCATTATCGTGAAGGGTTTATTGTAGCAGCCCCCCACCGTTTGCGCCACTCTATCCGCGTCCTATGGCGGCGAAAAGCCCAAAAAAGCAGATGAAGCGGACTCACATCTTTGTAGCGCCACGGCTATGCCGTGGCGTCTTGTCCATAGTCGCAAGCGCCGAGTCGAAGACGTCACGGCATAGCCGTGACGCTACAGAAGAAATAGGCTTAACCGTATTGCATTGAGCCTGCGCCGGCATGACGAGCCTTCCGTATCAGTCGTAGCGAAGCTCGGTGACCACAACCCGCTGCACCCTTGTATCCTTTGTGGTGTTGAGGTTGATCGCCTTCTTGAGCTCTTCAGCATAAACCCGCTTGAACGACTCATCGCGAACACGATCGATATCGTACTTCTTCATGGTGTCATCGGCAAAGGAACGAAGCACTTCCTTGTTGTTGCCCTGTTCCCAAAACGCTTGAGTCGTGGCCTGCTCGGTCAGCCCGCCCTCAAAACGAATCAACAAGCCGTAGCGAACGGTCTTGGAGTTTCCACCCGCGGCAGCAACAGGCGTAGTGAGACTCTCGAGCTTGAGCCAGGCATCGTTCTTGGGGTCAAATTGCCCGCCGTCCATGGAAGTATCTTCCTCGGGCATGGCAGCCTCATCGCCGCCGCTCATCATCATCACGCCGACGGAGACGAGGATGACCACCAGAAGATTGGAACCGATCAGCAAGATCAAACCGTTCTTGCTGAACATCGGCTCGCGCGGCTTCTCGATCATTTCATCGTCGCCGCCCTTCTTCTTCTCGTCCTTCTTGTCCTTGCCGCCTTTTTCCTCTGCCGGAGCCTTTGCCATGGTTCTTCTCCTGACGGCGGGGCAAATCGCCCCGCGTTCCAAGCGCCCTTACCGCGTTACGGGAGGCGCGAATTGCTCGTTAACACCGACCAGTTCACCGGTCATGACGATTTCCACCGTGCGGCCGCGATCGTCGCCGCCCTCGGTAAAGATGAAGTGCGGCCACTGGCGCAGCATCGGGATGCGCGGGCGCCCCTTCTCGTCGACGCCTTCCGCGACCACGGGCGAGGACAACTCGCTCGCTTCCGCAGTACCCGCGTGAACTTCCGCTTGTCCAGCCTCACGCCAACCCTTTTCCGAAAGCCACGTCTGGCGCTCGCTCGCCACTTTCACATCCGAGATCATGCCGCCGGAAATGGCCGTCATGCGCTGGCGCGCTACACCCTTATGGGCGAGGTATTCCAGTACCGCGCGGGCGCGACGGTACGCGAGGTCTTCGGAATCGTTGATCCAAACGTCGCCGCTTTCAAGAACGGGTTTTTCATCGACGACAAGCGCAACCTCGAAGGGGCAAAGCAGCCCCCTCCCGGAGAATTTATCGCCCCGCGCGGTGGAAGCTTCTTCCGCCTGCTTCTCGAATTTCGACGGGGCTTCGGAGCGCGAGTAGTGGCCGATGAGGCGAATGCGGTTGGCCCCGCCCTCGTTGGCGAGCTTGGCGATCTTGTCCATCTGGATCTTCGCGTCGCGGGTGAGCATCACGGAATACTCGGCGAAGAAGCGCGTATCCGCGATTTTCGCGACGTAGTTTTCCTTGTGCGAAAACACCACCGGCGTCTCGCCGGTGACCGTCGGGTTCATGCCACCGTCAGGCACGGGAGAGCGGCGGCTCGACGCGCGGATAATCTGGATGAAATACTGCTCGGTGGGGATCGGCTCCTCGGTGGTCGGCTTGTTGTAACCATCGCCCGAAGTATTGGCAAATACGCCGAGCACCTCGACGTACTTCTTCGGGTCGATCACCATCATGGTGATGAGGAGGATGAAGAAGGTGAGAATCAGCGTGGTCATGTCGCCGAAGGTCAACATCCACGCCGGCGCGCCTTCTTCGCATTCTGGGCATTTTTGCTGCGCCATGGCGTTTCACCTTCGGTCTTAGAACGTGACCGCAAACCCCGTAGCGCCACGATTTATCGTGGCGGACCAACCAAAGATAGACACCCCGATAAAGACGCCACAACAAGTTGCGGCGCTACGGGTTTACTTCTTGCCTTCTTCTTCGTCGCTGCCGCGGAGCGCCGGCGGCAGGTAAATTTTCAGCTTCTGCTCCACCATACGCGGGTTATCGCCCGACTGGATGGCGAGCACGCCCTTGACGATGATCTCCTTGTTCATTTTCTCGGCGCCGTCGTTGGCGACAAGTTTGTCAACAGCCGGGCCTGCGATCAAGTTCGACAGAAATGCGCCGTAAAAGGTTGTGACGAGGGCGACGGCCATCGAAGGACCGATCTTGCTGATGTCGCTCAAATTCTGGAGCATGA
Organism: Planctomycetaceae bacterium; assembly: GCA_013360495.1. GTDB lineage: Bacteria > Planctomycetota > UBA8742 > UBA2392 > JABWBM01 > JABWBM01. Next base: position 13,926 of record JABWBM010000018.1, on the reverse strand, counting down.
TGACGAGGCCGATCAGCGTACCCAACATGCCGAAGGCCGGAGAGTACTTGCCGATATTACCCCACATCTTCTTGGCGTCGGCGTGGCGGGCCTGCGTGTAGGCAAGCTCGGTCTCCATGGTTTCCTTGATCTGATCGGGGTCGATGCCGTCAACAGCGAGCTGGATCCCCTTGACCATGAAAGGATCGTCCTGGGGATCGGTGGCTCCGTCGAGGGCGAGAATGCCGTTCTTGCGGGCGAGTTCCGCGTAACGCACCAGCTTCTTGATCAACTCGGCCGGGTCGTCAACCGGATAGATAAACACCTTCTTCGTCACCGTAAAAAACTTCTTCACGTCGCTCATGGGGTGAGCGACGAAGAGCGTGGTAATCGTACAACCGATTACAATATATACCGACGGCATGTCGACGAAGAGCATGACCGCGCCGAAGTCGTTTCCGCCGGCAACGTAAATGCCGAAAATGACGTTGGCGAACCCGAGGAAGTAGCCGATCAGTGATGCCATGTCTGTTCACCTTGCCGCTGTGGCCCCTTCAGCCGGGCCGATTTCCTATCCACAGAATTCTTAACCACCGATGGCCGCGAATGTCCGGGTCAACCGGTAATAATCGATCACCCGCTCAATCACATCATTGGGACGCTCTTTGATGATCACGCGCTCCTTGCTATCGAGCGTAATCACCGTGTCCGGCGTCTCCTCGACGTACAAAATCCGGTCTGCGTTCAGCACGAAAGGCTTGCCGTTCAAGCGGGTGAGCTTAATCATAACGCCAGCCGCCCGTCATCGGAACATGCGTCTACACAATACCGTATTTCTCTCATCGGCCACCCATGACTTGATCTTCAACAGGATTTTTCATCAAAAAATCGAAAATGCATAACGTACGGAAGTATCAATGGTTGCGAGAAAAGATTTTTGCCAAAAGACACGAGGCGATCAGGGGGCGCCCCTACGGGGCGCGGGCTGTCTTCGTGCAAGCAAAATTCCATCATAGGCCAAGACGGCCTGCGTGCGCGCAGGGCGCTACACCGCCGATTGTCAAATGCGCGAGAGCAGCGCGGGGCGCTACATCCAATCCGACGATGAACATTGCCAGTGGGGCCAAGCCCCTTGCCCACGCTCACTTCGCGCTTTTGAGCGCGTCAATCCGGGCGCGAAGGTTCTTCGCCACATCGCTCGCCGGGTCCAGCATGGTATAGGCCTTCTCAAATGCCGCAACTGCTGCGGCGTTATTCCCACGCTCGGCCTCCACACGCCCAAGCAGCGATGGAAAATCGAAGAGCGTCGGGTACAGTTCCATCCCACGCTGCAAGGGAACGATGGCCTTCTCGAGCTTGCCGTCCGCGATATACACCGCGCCAAGACGCCATAGTAATTGAGCCTCCGGCGCGTTGGCGGAAAGCGCCACCGCCACCTCGAGATCGGCAATGGCTTTGACCCGATCGCCAAGTTCATCGTAGGCCACGCCCCGACCGAAATATCCCTCCGGCACCAACTCGTTCGTTGCGGTACATATATTGTAGGAAAGCACCGCGAGCTTGAGCAGCGCGGCGCGATCTGTGGCGTCGCCGGTCAGCAAGGCGCGCTCGACGCTCACAACACCCATGCCGTAGAAAAGCCAGTAGCCGGGCAAGCCCTGCGCGATGGCTTTGGCCAAACGCAGCGAGCTATCCACCAACGATTGGTCCACTGGCGCCTTCAAACTCGCCACACGTTCGAAGAAATAGACCGCATCGCCCTTGGTTTCGTATTCCGTCTGAAGCTTTTCATAACGGGAACACATCACGTCGAGTTGGGCCGGGTCGGGCGACCGGCTGCCAGCGCCATAGAGCGCCAAATCCTGATAGAGCCGATGGGCAGACGCATGGAGGGGCGCCAGCGCGAAGCATCGCTCGAGCGCCGGACGCGCGGCGTCAAACGCGGGCTTACCTTGTTGGCGGGCAACTTCCGCGGCGTTCGAAGCGTCGAGGTAATGCTTGTGCGCTTCGGGGCCTTTGCCGTCCTTGAGCATGACTTCCTCTGTCACCCGCATGCTGAGCAACGTCGGGCGAAGAAAGAGGTAGAGAGCGGTGCCGCGCTCGATGTGCGCGCCGAGGTGGCGCAGGTATTCGTCGTGGATGGTGGCGAGTTGCTGACGACCGAACTGAATGTCCTGATAGAGTTCGTGGGCTTCGAGGCTCCAGGGCGACTTCATCGTGGCCTGGCGCACGGTGATGGCAGCCGTGATCAGGTCGCCGGCCTTGCGCTGTTCTTTCGCGCGCTGCATCAGGGCCTCGAAGGTTTCCTCGGGCCAGCGCTCCTTTGGGTCGCGCTCGGGAGGCTTGGCATTCTTTGTGAGGTCGTCCCAATAGGAAGTATCGCGCGGGTCGTTCTTCGGCCCGGAGGACGAGGAACACGCGACGAAGAGGATGGAAGTTAGCAGGATCGCAATACGCATGGTTCCGCTCTCGAATGGGGTTCCTCGGGGCCGTCGAGTTTATACCCTTTCGCGGACACATGGTTGGAAAAGTTCGCGCTTCGGCGTCATACCGAGGGAGTCCCCGTGGCTTGCAGCAGGAAAGCCGCGAGGGATGATGCGCTGCCTTCTGCCATTTCCATCGGATGCTCGAAGCAAGCGGAAATATAGTCAACGGCGTACTCTCGATACGGGATCTATGGATGCAGCCGCGTTCAATGGTCTAGAAAAGACGCCCGAGGGCGCGGGGCGCTACGCCCCCGGTTGTCATGCGCGGCAAAGCAACGCGGCGCATCCATAAAGTCTCCTATTTACGCCGATAGAACCAAATGAAACTGTGCTCGGTTCCATCTTTGGTTCTATATGTACCGTCAGCGTTTTCCGTCCAGATAAATGAGTAGTCTCCGACGAGCAGGTCGAGCTTGCCGTCAAGATCGTAATCGACAACGTCAATTTGGGCCCGAACGCCGGGCGTTGGAGAATCTCCATTGTTCATCGGCTGTTGGAAAAACATCATTAGCTCTTTGTCTTCGACAAGCGTGCGTGGCGCCTCGAATTGCGGCGCGCTGCGCGTTCCCGCATTACGATACCACACAACGCCGCCGTTCGAGTTTCCAACCACCAGGTCCCACAGGCCGTCAGCATCCCAATCGGCGGGAACCGGGTCGGCGTGGCCCCACACCCATAGGGCTTGCCCCCCCGCCTCGACAACCGCGCTTGCAGATGAGAATCGTGGTGACGTCCGGCTTCCAGTGTTCAAACGCAGGTATACCCCTCCGGAATAACTCCCGATGAGCATGTCGAAGTCGCCATCATTGTCCCAATCAACCATGCCAGGCCAGCTCCCAAACGAAGCCATCCTCATCGTTATGGCATCCTCTTCATCTGCCGTCGGGTCGTTCTTCATTCGCTCATAGGCTTTCAACTCTTCGGGATGGTGCACCAGTGGAGTACCCGCTTCGTCCAGGATTTGTTCGACGCCTGCGTAACGCCCTTTTCCAAGCCCCCGGAAAAGGTAGATGTCTCCGGGGTCGTACGAGCCACTTATGATATCGAGAGTTCCGTCTCCGTCGAAGTCCACGAACCGTGGACTGGAAGCGATGCATCAGTACACGGGCGTTTTTGCATCGGTTCCCCCGGCTTGGAGCTTTCCCCGCGCCGTGTACACCGGTTTGTGGTCGGTTCCTGTATTCTCGAACAACCAAATGTATCCGGGAAAGTCGCCCACGAGCAAGTCGCGGTCTCCGTCGTCGTCGACATCGCCGATTTCCGGCCCTGCGTGAGCGGCTTTGCTCAAGAGACCCGTATCAATCGGCTTGCCGTCGGCCCATAGCCGAACAGGATTCTCGAAAATTGCCCCATCTTGAGGGCTCGTCAGTTGCCCCGCATTTGAGGTGTGCCCGCTATTCGTCGTTGTAGCCGAACAACCAAGAAGGCAAGCCGCAAGACCGGCGGTCATGCCGATGTGGTTTATCATCGCGCTGCTCATACAAGCTCCATCCGTTTCGAGTATTCTTCATAGACAGGGGCCAGTGGAAACCTCCCCCGCGATTCGTGTTGGGCGAATAACGGGGGAGGTCTTGTCATCTCGCGTCATTGACATTGAGAGGCTCCAACGATGCGAGATCGTGCAGTTGTGCGCGTGTTAAGGGCAGCCGGTGCACTTCGTGCCGCCGACTTGCGTCTTGCCGGTGATCGTCCATGTGCCGGAACCGGCGGTTGCAGTAATGCCGAGACCGCCGACAACCGAACGCAGATTCTTTTCAGATACAACTTTCATCGCGTACTCCCTTTATAAATCATGTTTCTCTTCACTTACGGGCACCTCGCCAGCAAGCGCGAGAAACGACACTGATTACTTATGCACGTACGTCGCGTGGTTCTGCGCCGCTAAGTCCTGCATGAATGATCCCGCCAGCGGGTTCTGCCCGATATGCACGCAGATCATCGCGCAGCCGTCGCCACCGTCGCCATCTTTAGCGAGCGGCGCAAACCAGCCCGGAAAATCCGCCAGCACCGCCTCGACGTGCTCGCGGTCGTCGGCGACGCGTCCGCTGTCGCCTTTGTCCCAACCCTGCCTCGGGTGCGGATCGCCGTCGCTCAGGAACACAAGCATCGAAATCTCGCTGCCATAGTCGTGCGTAGCGCGCTCCAGCGACTTGTAGGTCGGAGTGCCCTGCCAGGTCGCAAGGTCCTTGATGTAAGCGATGGCGGCTGCCACGTTGTCGGCGCTCGCCTTTTTCAGGCTGCCGCTCCACGCGTCGGTAATCGGTTGGGTCTGTTTCCCCGCGTGGTCGATGGGGGTTCCGGCAAGGAGCACGAAGTCGAAGGCGTCGCCTTCGCTCAAGCTCGAAAGCATGCGAATCGTTTCGAACTTTACCGCGTCGAGACGCGACATGTTCCCCACGGTGTTGCCGTCACTGTCCTCGCCAGCGCCGACATCGGCCTGCGTCATCGAGGCGGAAACGTCGAGCACGAATACGAGATTCCCGCCGACCGGCTCGCCGAAGAAGGTCGGATCGCTCCCTTCCGTACCCGGCTCGCCCGGTTCCACCGGAGGTTCGCCGTTGTCGCCGGATTGGCCGTTCTTGTCAGACCTTCCAGCCGAGGGCATCCGCAGCAGCAAGCGGCCGCTTGGCGCGTCCGCGCTGTCACTCTCGCCAGATCGAATCAGGGTGGGCGCAGAATCGGCTCCGTGGGCGATTCCGGCTGCCGCCACGATCAACGAAGCGCTTGCGATCAACGTTGCCACCGAAATCTTCACTACGTTCATACCTTTTCTCCCATCGTCTCGTGGCCGGCGAACGTCGCCTTCACCGCGAGAAACACGCTTAAGACCAGAATCAACAAGGCGAGCAGCGTCGCTGAATCATGTGTAGCGCCGAGGCTGCAGCCCGCCGCGGCTGCGCCCGCGAGGAGCGCGCTGTTGTTCGTGAAAGGCTCTCCGCTCTGCTGCGGCGCTTCATCGGCCGAGTCCTGAACGAGAAGCTTGAAGGTCGCGGCGCTTGCGTTCTCCGGGTCAGTCGCATCCGCCACCGTCAGCAGGACGTCGTAGACCGCTGGCGTATCTTCAATAGTGCCGGTGATGAACCAGGCGTTGCCGCTACCGGAAAGCTGAAGCCCGGCCGGAAGGCCGCTGGCGGTCCAGAGATAGGCGCCCGAGCCGCCCGAAGCGCGCAAGGCGGTCGCGCTGTAACGCTCGCTGGCGGCCGCTTCCGGCAGGTAAGTGGTCAACATGGCGACGCGATTGCTGTCTTCCGGGTTATCGTCCGTCACGATGAGTGCGACCTTCGTCATGCTCTGGGCGGGCGGGTCCTGGCTGTCGCTGACCGTGAGCGTGATGACGTATGCGCCAGCGGTTTCGGGTACACCGGCGATGGACGTCGCGCCGGACGAGGGGTTGACTTCCACATTCAGTCCAGCGGGAAGCCCGCGAACCTCCCACGTGAAGGGCGCCACACCCCCGGCCCGCAGTTCCACGCTGTAAGGGAAGCCCACATATGCCAGCGGAAGATTGCCCGTGAGAATCACCGGTTCCGGCTCGCGAACGTAAAGGGCGAGCGTCGACGTCAATTCCTGGTGAATCATGCCGGAATCGCTGATGGTCAGTTCAACCGGGTAAGTCCCGGAGGAAAAGTCTTCGGCAATGGCTCCTTCGAGCCAGGCGGCGTCGCCGCGCTGGACGAACTCCAGCCCGTCGGGGAGCGTCGACGCAAGGCTCCACGCGTAAGGCGCGGTTCCGCCGGAAGCGGTCAATTCTGTGCTGTACTTCTCGCCGGGCCAGGCGTCGGGGAGCTCCGTCGTGTCAAGCTCAAGGGGGTCGATAACATGGAGGGGCAAGGTAACTTCGTGAAAGTTTTCAGGGTTGCCGACGGAACTGTCCTCGACCCGGAGCGTGACCTGATAGGGCGAGTCGACGTAAGACGCTGGATCGGGCGTTCCGGCAATGAACGCCTTTCCGGCGCCGTCGGTTTCAATACGCAGGCCAGACGGAAGGCCGCTCGCACTCCAGCTATAGGGCGCTTCGCCCCCAACGGCACTCAGTGATTCTGATTCATAGAGATGTTCGGCTTTTGCAACAGTCAGCTTGTTTGTAGTAACGGAAGGCGAAAGGTCTTCAATGGTGTAAGGAAAGACCTTCGTTACTTCGTCGGAGGCCGATTCCGATACGCTGACAATGATGTTGTATGTTCTTCCGCGATAATCGTCTCTTGGTACTTCTGTGTACCCGGACGCAAAATCGATATAGATTGCGAGGTGATTAGGGCCACCACCGAGGGGGTACGCGTCAAGGAAGTAGGGAAGCCCTCCTTCCACAACGATATTGTATGGAGGCGAAAGGAATGGGTCAGAGGACCGAAGGTAAAGGAAGACCCTTTTGAACATTTTGTATGGCTTCCAGTCCCCCTCTTTGCCATCTGGAAATTTCTCTTGGTTACCCAGTACCTTGCCATTATCGCCTTGAAGCTCGATATCAATCGTCCTCGCTTCAAGTTTCGATGCGGCCAAGACCAAGCATAACGTGATAATCATCAGAAGAAGCCTGCTCATGGCATTGTCCTCGTTTTCGACCAACAGCAGCCCGACCTTCAACTGCACCAATAGTATCCAATTGACAATTCTATGGCGATTTTATGCAGAGCTTTGTATTGTCATTTGACAATTGACGGTGTGTGCCGCGCCGTTTGGCAATCATGCGGCGGCCATAGGCCACTATGAGGATCAGCATGAAGCCACAGGCATACGACGCGGGCGAACTTAATGAAGCCGTGCGCGAGCGGCTCCTGAAGCTCGTCGCCCAGTTCACTCAAGCCGACATCGCCCGCAAGACGGGTGCTGCTCCCTCCGATGTCAACCGCTATCTGCAGGGGCGCAAGATTCCTTCGTCCTTCTGCGCCTCGCTAGTCAAAGCCTTCGGAGTCAACCCGGCATGGCTGCTCGTCGGCGAAGGCTCACCTTTCGTCCATGACGTATCGACGCAGGCCGCCGATACCGCCTCATCGCTGCTCGAGCTGGTGCAGGCGATGAGCGCCGTTTCACGCATGCAGCTTGGAAGTCTCGTCGGCAAGGACTACGCGAAGGTCTTGCGCGAGCTTGACGCCGCGCTTGGCCGGCACGAGGAAGTCCGCGTCGAGCTTGGCGCGAAAATCCGGCCGCTTTATGAGCGCGTGTCGAAAGAGCTTCAGGAAGGGCTGAACCAGTCAAACCCCGTCAAGCTGCGCGGCCTCGAACAGGTGGCGTTGCAGTTGACCCGAATCAGCGAGGACGCCGCCCATTCGCCCATGCTCTACTATGCGCTGGGCTCGCTCAAGACGACGGAATCGGACGCGCCGACCGCCCTTGAGTATTACCGGCAGGCGTTGTTGCTCTTCATCGCGGCGTTGCCGGATGTCGACGCGGATGGTCTGTATCGTTGCGCAACGTTCTACGCGCAGACTCTACGCGAGGTCGGACTGCTCGACGATGGGTTGGCCGTGAGCCGGGCCGTCTATGAACTGTCTGGCGGTTCCGCGCTTGCGGGCAAGGAGCGCCATCGCATGTTGCTGGTCGCGGGCTACAACGACGTGCTCAAGGGCAATCTGGCCAAAGGCATGGCCGACATGCATCTCGCCTACCATCAGCTTCCGTCCGAACATCAACTCTACACGCGCGGCTGGATGCTGCACGCTTCGTTGCTCGCGGGCGACGTCTCGCTCGACGAAGCTGCCACGCGAGCGTTATCGGGACGGGGCGCCGACAAGGTCGTGGTGATCCGGCATGCGGCGTTCTGCGAGGACGCCGATACGATCTCGCGTCTGCTCGACTCGCTTTCGCCGACGGATACGCCCTGGGGGTTCGCGCTTGCCGAGCGGGAATGGACGCGCCAATACGCCGAATGCCTGGGTAAGCCGCGCAAAGACTTCGTCGATATGGAGCGGGACCGTTCGCGTGTGCTCCTGAGCAAGCCACCGGAACGCTTTACGGCCGTGGCGCAATTCAACGCGCTTGTCCGTATCGCCGCCATGGCCCGCGCGGCCAAGCGCCCGGATGTCGCAATGGACGCCTGTATGAAAGCGCACACGATTGCCGAAAAGCTTCCGCAAGGCATCGCGCTGACCGTCGAGCAGCGCGCGTTTTACGCCCGTAACGTGCTGTCGCTCTCCCGTATGGAGAAGGCGAAACGGGCAATGGTTGAACACGCAATGGAGTTCGTACGAAACGCGATGTCCAATGGCTACGGCTTCGTCGCGGGCTTACAGGGCAGGACGGCAAAGTCATGAACATCGGTACCCTGAGTTTTTCGAACATTTGCAATCTCAAGAGCCATGCGGTGTCCGAGGTAAGTTCTGGATTCCCGCCTTCGCGGGAATGACGGAAAAGAGGACTTTGCAGCAGTCCTGGCTTACAGGGAAGGAAGGCTTGATCTTCCCCTGAGATCAGGCATTGTGAGAGGCCTTATCGTCAAATAGGCGAACTTGCTCCTCTGCCCGAACGGCCCCGCTACTGTGCCACCATGGACAACACGATCTCATCCACTGCCGAGTATTACCACGAGCGCACCAAGTACCGCCCGGATAACATCAGCGGCCACAGTCTCGACTGGTCGAAGAAGCCGCCACAGTTCAAGGAATACCCGGGGGCGGAGTCCATCCGCCTTGACGACAAGCTGCCATTCTCTTCTGAAGGTCCCGTCAACCTGCGCGATTTCCCGTCGGCCAATGGCGAGCTTTCCGCCGAGGCGCTGGCGAGGCTGCTCTTCTTCACCAACGGCGTCACGGGCATCATGCAGCAGCCGGGCGAGTATCACTATTACCGCGCTGCGCCGTCTGCGGGCGCGCTTTACCCCACGGACATCTACCTCGCCATTCGCAACACGCCCGATATCCCAAGCGGCATCTATAATTTCCATGTACGAGACCACCGCCTGCAACGCATCGCTCCGGTGGGCTTTCTGCCCGCCGATGACGAACTCTTCGAAGTGTTGAGCAAGGCGACGCTCGGACACCCGGCGATCGCGAAATCCGATGCGATCCTGATCCTGAGCACAATTTTTCTCCGCAGTTCGTGGCGCTACGGCCAGCGCGCGTACCGGCGCTGCATGCTCGATACCGGGCACGTGTTCGGCAACCTTGCGGCTTATGCTCCGCTCGAAGGCTTCGCCGCCACGCCGATCGCGGGCTTCGTCGATAAAGAGGTCAACGACCTGCTTGGTCTTGACCCCGCAAAAGAAGGCGCATGTGTCATCGCGCCATTACTCGCCAAGGACGATTGCGACGTGGGCGACGACTTCGGCCTCCTTCGCTCCTCTCCTTATGGCGGCTATGAAGAAGTCAAGGAAGAGAATCTTCTCAACTCGCTCGTCACCCGCAGTGCGATCCAACGCTCCTCTGCCGCCCTCGCCCGCGCGCTGCCTGACTCGTCCGGCACCGGCCGCTACGGCGCTTCGAAGCTCAAGTCGTATTCAGGCGTTACACTCGACTCGCCTCCCCCGCCGCTACACGAGGAATTACGCGAGACGATCCTTCGGCGCCGCAGCACTCGCGCGTTCAGTGGCAATCCCATCACGCTCGAACAGCTCGGTCACTTGCTCGAGTACGCCTATCGCTATGACCTTGCGGGCGAGTCATATGAGACGCCACGCTATTTCGATCCGTTGCTGCTTGAAACGTGGGTGATCGTCCACGCGGTGAGCGGCCTGCAGCAAGGCACCTACTATTACTCTCCCGCCACACGCGAACTCAAGCTCGTCGGCAAGGGCGACTATCGCCAGCAGACGCATTACCTCGCGCTCGGTCAGGAGCTTGCCAGCGACGCCGCCTTCGTCGTGATCCATACCTGCGATCTGCCGGCAGCGGTCGAACGCTTCGGCGATCGCGCCTATCGCATGATCCACCTCGACGCTGGGCATATCGGCCAACGCCTGAATCTTGCGGCCATCGCGCTCGAACTTGGCGCTTCCGGCATCGGGGGCTTCTTCGACGAGGAAGTGAACTCGCTGCTCTTTATCCCCGAACGCGAAGCCTGCGTCTACATCACCTGCATCGGCGACCCAGCGTAGGAAAGATTCACCACAGAGACACAGAAATCACAGAGCATTTTTGAAATCTGCATTTCTGTTTTCAGCGTCCGTTCATGTGAAGTATTCTCTGCGAACTCTGTGTCTCTGTGGTGAATCTTGAAGAGAGCGCCCATGCACGACATCAGCGACTTCCGATCCGACGCTGTCACCCGCCCGACCAAGGCGATGTATGACGCTATGATGAACGCGCCGCTCGGCGATGACATCTTTGGCGATGACCCGACCGTCAAGAAGCTCGAGAAACTCGCGGCCACCAAGCTCGGCAAAGAAGCCTCCCTCTTCGTCCCCTCGGGCGTGATGGCCAACCAGATCGCCATCAAGATGCACACCCGCCCCGGCGACGAGTTGATCTGCGACGACCTCGCCCACGTCTTCAACTTCGAAACAGGAGCGACGGCAGCCCTCGCGGGCGTTCAGGTTCGCACGGTGCCAAGCAAGCGCGGAATGCCTGCCTTGGCCGACGTGCTGCGCGCCGTGCAGTCCCCGGTGGACTACCACCCGCGCACCGGCCTGCTCGTCCTTGAGAACACCCACAACTTCCACGGCGGCTCGGTGCTGCCCCAAGCCGATGTGGTGGAGATGTGCCGCGTCGTTCACGATGTCGGCCTGCCTTGCCATCTCGACGGCGCGCGCCTCGCCAATGCTTCCGTCGCATCGGGAACGTCCATGGCGGAGCTTGCGGCCCCCTTCGATTCGGTGACGTTGACGCTGTCCAAGGGGCTCGGCTCTCCGGTGGGCAGCATGCTCGCTGGCTCGCGCGCGTTCATCGACGAAGCACGTCGCCTGCGCAAGATGCGTGGCGGCGGCATGCGTCAGGTAGGGATTCTCGCGGCTTGCGGCATCGTTTCCCTTGAGACGATGATCGCTCGCCTCGCCGACGATCACGCCAATTGCAAGCGCCTCGCGGAAGGATTAGGCAACATCAAGGGCGTCGAAGTCGTTCTTCCCGTCGAAACCAACATTCTCTTCTTCCGCATCCCCGGCAAGGAGCAGCGCTTCGAGGCGATCGGCAAGGAACTCACCAAGCGCGGCGTGCTCGCCATCGCCGGCGGCGGCAAATGGCGCATGGTCACCCACTACGACGTGGATAAGGATGACATCGACAAGGCGATCAAGGTGTGGGCGGAAGTACTGAAGCAGGCGTAGTACATCCCCGTGCCTCCGTGGTTCCATCTTCCCCCTCCGTTGGCATAATCGCTCATCGAAGGAGCGACTATGCCTGAATCCCCCGAACGCGAGACGATGGAGATGGACGTGCTGCTGGTGGGCGCTGGGCCCGCGAATCTCGCCTGCGCCATACGCTTGAAGCAGCTCGTCGAAGAGCACAACAAACACCACCCCGACGAACAGCTCGCGCCCGAAATCTACCTGATCGAAAAGGCCGCCGAGATCGGCCACCACCAAATGAGCGGCGCCGTCCTCGACCCGCGCGCCATCAAGAGGCTCATCCCCGACTGGCTTGACAAAGGCGCCCCCGTCGAAGCCCAGTGCGGCGAAGCCAACCAAGACGGTTTCTTCATGCTCAAGGAGGGCGTCGAGAAACTCAAACCCGTGTTCGCGCCATCCTACCTGCACAATCGCGGCAACTACGTCATCAGCCTGCAAAAGTTCGCGGCCTGGCTCGGCAAGCAGGCCGAGAGCATGGGTATCAACATCTTCCCGGGCTTCGCGGGCGCGGAAATCCTCTATAGCGCCGACGGCACCAAGGTCGAAGGCGTCACCACCCGCGACATGGGAGTGAGCCGCTGGGGCGAGCGCAAAGGCGAGTTCCAACCGGGCATGGACCTGCGCGCAAAAGTCACCGTGCTCGGCGAAGGCACGCGCGGCTCGCTGGCCAAACACCTGATCCCAAAGCTCAAGCTCGACGAAGGCCGCAACCCGCAGATTTACCAGCTCGGCTGCAAGGAAGTCTGGAAGCTCTCCGACGAGGGCCGCGCCATGTTGAAACCGGGCGACGTGCTCCACACCATGGGTTGGCCGCTCGACCCCATGAAAGTCTTCGGAGGCGGCTGGGTCTATGGCATGGCCGACGGCAAGGCGAGCATCGGCCTTGTGATGGGCCTCGACTATTCCGACCCGGCGTTCGATCCGCACGCAGCATTCCAGAAATGGAAGACGCATCCCTGGATCGCGAAGCTGCTCAAGGGGGGCGAGCTGCTCCACTACGGCGCGAAGACCATTCCCGACGGCGGCTACTTCTCCATGCCCGAGTTGACGCACGATGGCGTCATGCTCGTCGGCGATACAGCCGGCTTCTTGAACGGCATGCGCTTGAAGGGCGTTCACCTCGCCATGGAATCCGGCATCATGGCGGCGGAGGCGATCTTCTCCTGCATCAAGCTGCAGGACTTTTCGAAGCAAAGTCTGCACCGCTATCGCAATATCTTTGAAACCAGCGACGCGAAAAAAGAACTCTGGAAAGTGCGAAACTTCCGCCAAGGGTTCACGCGCGGAAAACTTTTCGGCATGGCCAACGTCGCGTTTGGCTTCGTCACCGGCGGTATGTCACTGCTCGGCAATCGCATGAGTGTCCCGCACATCGACGGGCACAGTTACGAAAAACTCGCCACACCAGGTACAACGCCGCCCACGCCAAAGAACCGTTTCGACGACAAGCTCACCTTCGATAAGCTGAAGGACGTCTATTTCTCGGGAACGTCCCACGAAGAAGACCAACCCTGCCACCTGCAAGTGACCGATCCCGATATCTGTGTGACCAAGTGTTACACCGAATACGGCAACCCCTGCCAGCACTTCTGCCCCGCGAATGTCTACGAAATCGTGCCGAAGGAGCAGGCCGTCGGCGCAAGCCCGCAGCTTGATAAGGAAGGTAAGGGCAAAACTACCGAGCGCGGCGCGGTGCTAAAAATTAACGCGTCAAATTGCGTCCACTGCAAAACCTGCGACATCAAGGACCCATACCAGGTGATCAACTGGGTCGTCCCCGAAGGCGGCCAGGGCCCAGTGTATTCGGATTGTTAAGGATCGCTGTTAATCCTGCGCCTAAAACAAAAAAACGTCGCAAAGCGACGTTTTTTGCCAGATAGGTAATACCAACTCCAAAAGAGAAATCGGATCCTATCGTCATTCCGGCGAAAGCCGGAATCCATCTTAACTCTTTGTCTTTTCATGTGTTCTGGATGCCGACTTTCGTCGGCATGACGATTGTAAAACCGTATTCTTTCTTAGGATCGGTATTACCGTCCGGTTGAAGACACGTTCAACCACACAGCGCCCGGCCTGGCTCGATGCACAGCATCTCGCCTGATCGGCCGAGCGGGTTCGAATCCCTCCTCCTCCGACACCTGCTACGGCTTATACCAACTCCAAAAGAGAAATCGGATCCTATCGTCATTCCGGCGAAAGCCGGAATCCATCTTAACTCTTTGTCTTTTCATGGGTTCTGGATGC